>JAHJDJ010000196.1 GCA_018812585.1 bacterium | reverse complement strand
GCGGCTTCTGGCGCAATTTCATCGGCAAATATGAAGAATCTAACCGCATGTATCGAAAGGCGCTGTGGGTATCCAACCAGGTCGCCGCGCTGGAGTCCAATAGCGACGTTTCAGAAGCGGCACGGGACTATATCGGAAAGGCCAAGGTCAGCTTGTATAAGGGGCAGTGTAATTGCGCTTACTGGCACGGGGTTTTCGGTGGTTTGTATCTGCCTCATTTGCGTCATGCCGTCTATCAAAGCCTGCTGGAAGCGGAGGATTACTGCAATATCGCGGCGGGTGAAGGTGATCATTTCCTGGAGATCGCCGGCAGTGATTTCAGCGCTGACGGCACACAAGAGTTGCTGCTACGAAATCTGCGAATGGGTGTGACCATAGCGCCGCGCAAGGGCGGCGGGATTTATGAATTGGATTTTTTGCCCAGCCGGTTCAACCTGCTGAACACGCTTAAGCGTCAACCGGAAAGCTATCACCAAAAGGTAGGGGCTGCCAGCGATGACCTCAAAGAGGGGGCTTCCATTCATGACCAGGTGCTCTCTAAGGAGAAAGACCTGGAGCGGTTCCTGATTTATGACAAGCATCTGCGAGGCGCGCTGCTGGATCACTTTTTTTCTGGGGAGGAATCACCGGACTCGCTTTATGAAGGGAGCTATTTCGAGTTAGGCGATTTTATCGATCAGCCTTATTCTACTGAAGTGCGGCCCGGAGGAAACGAGAACAGCATCACGCTGACACGGCAGGGAAAAGTCGTCGACAATAATGTGGAAGTAAGCAAGACGCTTCGTCTGCTCACGGAACGAGACGGTTTAGAGATCGAGTATCGTATCAGCAACAATAGCGACATACCCTTGACCATCCTGTTCGCGCCAGAATTCAATTTCGCGCTGCTGGGCGGAAACACATCGGACCGCTTCTACCGGGATGAACGGAAATTAAACCGTCAACCGTTGAACAGCAAGGGAATTTCGACCAACGTAAAGATCTTCTCCCTAATTGATGAAGCGGATGGATTCGCGGTGCATTTTCAATTTGAGGGTGAAACTGAGGTCTGGCGTTATCCCGTGGAGACGGTTTCGCAGTCGGAGGGAGGCTATGAAAGGGTGTATCAATCCTCCTGCGTTCTGCCAGTATTTCGCCTGAACGTCAATCAGGATCAACCAGTTGACATCAGGTTCAAGCTGATGATTCAACCGCTATAGAGGGAAGCGATAGTAACAGGAGCAGGGGCATTACATTTAACCAAACCAGCCCCAGAACGGTGATCCAGACACCGAGAATTGGGATGGTCAGTAATCCGATCAAGGAGGCACCGAGGGCAGCTCCTAAAAGATCAAGCGCATATAGAAAACCTGAAGCTTGAACCTCTTCGCCGCTTTTCAGACGAGCCATAAAGAGGAATTGCATGCCTCCTGAACCTCCAATACAGAGCATGAATAGATGATACAATCCCCTGCCCAGCGTGGGGGATTTTTCAATGACGCCAGGCATACTGCTGAAGAGGGCGAAAAAGATTAGAGGAAAGGCGATCAGGGTCATTTGCACAAATCGCGCCAGGCTCGATGAGTCGGGTTTGCATTTGAGCGCTGCGATTCCGCCCAGCGCTAAACCAGCCATATACAACCCCAATAATACTCCCACTTCACGGTAACCGCTGCCAAAATGCACTTGATAACCGACTAAGCACAATATTTCTAAAGAGATTGCTGAAAAACCCGCCGTCATTACAGTCCAATTCGCCGCCAACGCGCGGGAGCGTTTTCTCCAGAAGATTATAGCTGCCGTACCGATGGAGGCGGTCACTAAAAAAATCAGTGAAGCGGGGATCAGAATCTTCTTCAGCCAAATCAGCAGATCGGCGAGACCGGCACGCACCTGGCGCGACCAAACGACCTGCTGGAGGAAAAAACTTGAAGGCGCTGCATCGGTATTAACGGCGCGGGTTGCAGCATTTGCGATGGCGTCATGCAGCGCCTGAAAACGACTTGGCGAGAGACGATTCCGCAGCCGGTAGGAATCCCAATAGAGCGGTTCGATCGACCGTTCCATTAGTATGCCGGAGATTTGTTCCTGAGAAGAGGCAAATTGCCCGTCCGAATTCGCAGCAAGAAAAATCACATTAGGGCCGGGCAGAAGTTGGACCTGGGGAAAGACTTCCTGCAGAGTGGCGCTTAGCGTTGCCAGCAAGGAGGCGGTTTCAGCGGCGATGTATTCGCCTGAAGATTCTATGGCAAAGCCGAAAACTCCAGCCGGTTTTAAGGCCCTGTCTACTTCTCTGAAGAATTCAACGGTATAATATTTGGATAAGCGAATCGTGCGAGGACCTGGGAGCTGGAGTACGATCAGGTCGTACGTTTCAGGGGGAGACTGACGGATGATAGTTCGACCATCTCCAATCAGGAAATGCGCTCTATCATCCATAATAGGATCAGACAGAAATTGACTATCCAGCAGCAGCGGATTCAGTTCGATTACGTCTATTTTTTTTAGAGAAGGATGAAGCAGAGCCTGCTCTATCCCACCCCCCAGAGCCCCTCCGACCCAGAGTACCTGTTCTGGCGATGGATGTTGGGCGAGGAACAGATGAGATCTCTCTTCTGCATCCGGGAGGTCATCTGACACTGAAACCGTCAGACCATTTTCGTGAATCTGGGTCTGTCCTTCGTATTCGGTAGTTTCTATGATGCCGTAGGGCGTTTCGAGAACTCTGGTCAGTTCAATATGAGGTCTCAGCATCTGGAAGAGATAACGGTCCACCTGGTTTGCAACATTAAAAGATGCGGCTGAAACCGCAAGAGCGATGATCAAGGGGAGCCAGGCGATCACCTGGGTGTGTCTGATCAGCAGGACGGTCGTCAGCCCCCAGAGACAGAGGAACCACGCTATTGTAAAACCTGTCAGGGAGGGGAGAAAAACCAGGGAAAGCCCTACACCAGCCAGCAAAGACCCAACCGCCTCGAAGAGGAATGTGCGGGATACAGGATGACTGATTGGTCCGTGCAGCAGACGGCAAAACAGGGGGAACAATGAGCCGGATAGAATTCCCAGCGGTGTAATCGCAGCTAATAGAGGAAAGAATAATGCGCCGCCGCCGGGCAGCGTCCCCGAAATCCAGCCTGAACTCCGACATAAATAGTGGAGCGTAAGGAGAGAGACCGGCAAGGCGACAGCCAGAAGCATCAGATTAATTTTCAGGGACCTTACGGGGGAGTGTGTTCTGCTGACAATTCGGCTGCTCAGGTAGCTGCCTGAAGAGGCAGAAAGCAGCCAGATTAATAAGGTGAGCGAAAAAACGATCTCATCGCCGCCAGAGAGAGCCAGAGTACGCCTGATGAGGATCACTTGTCCAGCGGTCATCAGGAAACCGGCGATGGTGATGAGAGGGTAGTTTTGGGATGGTAAACTCACAGAAATGCCGATCACGATTGTACCTTAATAAGGTGTGAAAAAGTTCAAATAAAGTCAAGTACTTTATCAAGAATACAATAAAAAAAGCCTCAGAAGTTGTCATGCTGAGGCTTGGAGGCGTTTATTGAAATGAACTTAAACCGGTTCAGGCAACTCACGTTTTTTACTGAAGGAGAAAATTTCCTGCATTCCGGGCATCTCATATTGCATAAACTGAAGTTCTTCAGCATACTGTTTTTCGAGTGTGGGGTCATCGTAAAAATCGCCAACTTCACTAATGACACGGTTGAAGGCTTCCACACACTCGGGGCAGAACTGTTTGCCGGCGTATTTCTGCAGTTCCTGGAGCGCTTTTTCGCGTGTACGCGCCTTACGATAGGGCCTATCACTGCGCATGGCATCGAAAGCATCAGCGACTGCGATGATGCGTCCTTGAATTCTGATATTGTTTGCTGTTAGTCCATCCGGGTATCCGTTTCCATCGTAGTGTTCGTGATGATGGCGGATGATTTCTTTTACCTGACACAAAAATTGAATGGGATCGAGAATGGAAGCTCCCACGCTGGAATGATTTTGGATCGTGGCGTACTCATCGGGAGTCAGTTTGCCAGGTTTTAACAGTATGGAATCGGGAATACCAATCTTACCCAGATCATGCAGCAGCGCGGCATATTTAAGGTAGACCATCTCTTCGAGGTTCAGATCCAGCTCTTTGCCCATGTGCAGAGAATAGTGGAAGACTCGTTCTGAATGGCCGCGGGTATATTGATCTTTGGCTTCCAAGGCGAAATAGAGGGAGGTTATCGTTCCCAGATAACTGCGCTGAAGTTGGCTGTAAAGGCGGCGGATTTCCTCTTTTTGCTTCAGAAGAACGCTGTTTTTCGATTCTAATTCTTCTGTGGCGTGCTGCAGTTCGTGGGTGCGTTCGATAACCCGCTTTTCGAGAATCTGGTTCTGCTGGATAATCTGAGCTTCCAGCATTTTCTTCTGGCGAACAATTTCATAGAACTCTAAAGCCCGTCGAATAGCGATCAGGATCTCTTCCATCTTAAAGGGCTTCGTGATGAATTTATAGACCCATCCCCGGTTGATGGCTTCTATGGCGATGTTCAAATCTGCATAGCCGGTCATCAGGAGTCGAATTGAATCGGGATAGTTCTTGCGGATCTCTTCCATCAGCTCGATACCTGACATCCCAGGCATGCGATTATCGCTCAGAATGATATCGGGCTGTTCGTGTTCAAGAAGGCTTAAGGCTTCTAATCCATTTAGTGCGGTTATGACGTAATATCCGGCATCTTCGAAACTTTCCTGAAGGAGTTCGAGAATATCAGGTTCATCATCGACGATGAGAATTTTCGAAGTTGTCATCAAGTTCCCCCCCAAGATTCGACAAAATCGGAATGTTCTATATTCTCAGCAAAACGCTTTCCCGCTGGAAGATTCGCACGGCTATGAATATGGCAAAAGCGGCATAGACAAAGCTGGAAAAGAAAGCTAATCCGATCAAATGCCAGTCGAAGATCCCGATGAAAGCATTTTTCAGGATCAGACTGACGTTTACCAAGGGAATAAAGGCCATACGCACATCCGCTTCAACACCCGGTAGAATGCTGGCC
Organism: bacterium; assembly: GCA_018812585.1. Lineage (GTDB taxonomy): Bacteria > Electryoneota > B3-LCP > B3-LCP > B3-LCP > JAHJDJ01. The sequence goes on along the minus strand of JAHJDJ010000196.1, from coordinate 24,753 downwards.
AGCGCAGGAAAAATGACCAGAATGATGATCGGATACACATAACTTTGAGCTTCTTTGTAACTGCGTGCATTGATAGCGACAGCAATCAATACAGCCGCAATCAAGGCAGCGACAGGAATCAACAGTATGAACGCTACAACGATAGTCATCGGGTCGATGGCTATTTGTGCCTCCCCTGCCATCCCTGACATCAACATACTGCCCGGAGCAAAGACTGTGACTGACATGGAAACAACCGCTAATATCGCCGTAATCATGCCCGCCGTCATGGTCGTCAGGAATTTACCCAGGACCAATTCGAGCCGGGAAGCGGGACAGACCAGCAGCGTTTCCATGGTGCCGCGCTCTTTTTCGCCAGCTGTCATATCGATTGCTGAATAGGTCGATCCAGTCATGGTCAGTAGGATGACCATGTAAGGGAGCAGCATCCCCAGGACAGCGCCCGCCATCTGAGAAGAGCTGGCCTGGTTTTCAGACGAAATTTCAAAGGGCATCAACAGCTCGACAGGAATACCGCGTTCGAGCAGCGCTGATTCAACAACTGTCGTGCGAAAATCCTGCAGACTGCGGCGCAATTTTCTCTCGACTAATTCAGATTCGGCATCGGATTTGTCGTACCAGATGGACAGTTTCGATGTTTCTGAATCGGAAGTTTCCACATCTAGATTGAAATGATCGGGCACCAACAGCACTGCCTGAATGGCATGATCCGCCAGCATCCGTTCAGCAACACCACGATCGTGGATGCTGTCGATGATCTGCAGGCCATCATTTTGGCGAAGCGCCGCGATTATTTCGGGTGAATTTGAGCTTCCCAGAACCACAACGGGCGAACTGCGATGCTCCATCTTTTCCATCTGACCGGCAATCACTCCACCTAATCCCAAGGTCATAACGGGAAACACAATGATGGGCAGCAGGATCATGGAAAAGAGCGTTCGACGATCCCGGATAACGTCCAGGAACTCTTTATTGTACACTACAAAAACGTTTGAAAGCTTCATATGCGTGTAAACCTGGATAGTTTTACTGACGGTTTTCAGGCTACTATAATATCTCGTATATCACCCTGTTATGCAAGAAATTCCAGTTGGTTTACTGCCGGTGGCAATAATCCTCGGGTCAGCAGGTCGAATCTTGCCTTACAGCATGAAAATGCAGCTATTATATAGCTGGGGGCTCCATACCGACTGCTTTAAAGAAGATATGTTCCAGGTCATCTGTCGTGAATTGTGCGCGGATTTCAGAGACAGTGCCTTGCAGCTTTATTTTGCCTTCATGAATGATACCGATACGGTCGCAAAGCCGCTCAGCTTCACGCATGACGTGCGTTGAAAAGAGGATTGTTTTTCCGTTTCCGCGGGCTCTGGAGATGAAGTCGATGATGGATTTCGAGGCGATGATATCCAGACCGGCTGTGGGTTCGTCGAGAATTAAGACAGGCGGGTTATGGATGACGGAGCGGGCAATTGAGATGCGCTGTTTCTGGCCTGTGGATAGCTTGTCTGTTTTTGTATCGAGGTATGAACCAATTTCCAGCAGTTCGACAATTTCATCCAGACGCTGTTTGAATTGATGATTCTTTAATCCGTACAGCGCGGCGAAATAGCGTAGAATTTCTCGACCGGACAAGCGACGGTAGAGTCCCGTATCGCCAGACAGAAAACCGATGTGCTGCCGCACTTCTGATGACTGGTTAATGACGTCATAGTCACAGATGGAGACTTTACCGGAATCAGGCCTCAGAACAGTAGACAGTAGTCGGAGAGTGGTAGTTTTTCCAGCTCCATTGGGACCTAACAGACCGTACACTTCTCCGGGTTTACACTGAAAAGAGACGTCATCAACTGCTTTGATGACGCCGCGTTTTTTATCAGAAAAATATTTGGAAAGATTTTCTACGGTAATCAAATGCTGTCCTCACTTTCGCGTCTTACTGTTTGCGGATCATCGCCTCTTCTTCGAACCAATTGGACCGGTAAAGCTCTCCTTTTTTCGAAGAGTGCACCAGGCGATAATCTCCGAATCCATTACGATCGACAAACACGAATTGGACTCCGCCTTCCAAACTGTCATAGAACCAGATTTCATAAGATCTGGTGCTGGGATCATGGGGATGATATTCGACGTCATCCGGCGTTCCATAGACAATCCAGACACGCCCGCGATTGGTTTTCCAGCCGGGAGTATCCCAGATGCTGTATTTATCAATAGCTTGACGTTTGCGTTTTTCAAACACCAGACGGTATTCGTTTACGGCAGTCATCGGTTGTGGGTCGCGCTCATTCCAGTAGTTAATCACGTACTGGCGTTTTCCTTCCTCATTCAATCCTTCGACTAAACGCCAATCACCTTCGGACACCAGCATTTTCAGTTCTGCGATGGCTGTTTCCAGCTCTGCTTCATTATAGCTGCGAATTACAGTTTCTAAGGGTGTGGGGCCCGTTCTGGTTATGACGCCGCCCTCATCTTTAAAGTCATCCGGTCGATAGATGAAGAACTTAGCCATCGCTGAAGCTGACTGTTCCGTTTCGGAATCTGTCACTTTAAGCTGCAAATAATAAGTTCCTGAATTCAGGGTTTCAAGGGAAAAGCCATCGACCTCAACCAGGCTGGCGCCAACTTTCTGACGCGTTTTCTGGGGCAGCCGGCTGACTAACTGTTTGGCGTCGTCGAGAATAGTGCGTTCCACAAAGTAGTCAGCATCGCTGGGCTGAAGGTTGTAGAGCTCCACGTAGTAGTAGAGCATATCCATATCTGTGCCGTAGATCCGTTCAGGATTGGGAATCACGAGGAAGCCATTTTTGTAAAATTTGCTCCCCTCGCCACCCTTCTGCAGCTTCATGGCGAGAACGATATCGGAGATAGCCAACTCTGCTTCAGGGAAAGACGTCAGATCCAGTTTCAGGATCTCAGTATAGTTCGCTTCGCTTTTTAAATCGAGGACGTGTCCTTCGATTGTATAAGATCCCGGCACGAGATTGAAGGCGACCAGATCAGGGAGTTTCTGAGTCGGTTTAATGTCTTCCAGTTTCAACGCCCGGTCAACAATCTGCCAAGAAGTAGTGGAAAGAGTCGAGTCACCTACGATCACATTGACGGTGATCTGAAATTCTGCTTCATAACCGTCCACAGCCTGGTCAAATTTTAACCGATCCCGTTGAATCAGAAAGAAGATTTCCTGATAAATCAATCCTCCTCTCTGGCTGAAGCTGGCAGCATCCATAGTGAAGAGCTTGCCTGCCAGAGCAGAATCACAAGTTATCATTATCAGGACAATCAGAATTGCGACCGTCTTCGAAACTAATCGTTTTGGGGTTTTCCGGTTCAACATAAGACCGTTCTCACTTAATTCAGATTTACCGGTACGACTTTGGAAACACCCGTTTCTTCCATGGTCACACCCAGAAGATTATTGGCAATTTCCATCGTACGCTTATTATGGGTCACGACCAGGAACTGAGTGGTCGGTGTAAATTTCTCTAACAATCTGCCAAAGCGCGTTGTATTTTCATCATCCAGGGGCGCATCGACTTCATCCAGCATACAGAAGGGGCTGGGCTTCTCCATGTAGATAGCGAAAAGCAGGGCGATGGCGGTTAAGGCTTTTTCGCCGCCGGAAAGCAGGGAGAGCGATCCCACTTTCTTGACTCCGGGTGAAGCCAGTATTTCGATGCGAGATTCCAGTGAATCATCCTGAATTAATTGAAAGTCGGCGTCACCGCCGTCGAATATTTCGATAAAAATCTGTTTGAAATTAGCGCGGATCCGGGCGAATCCAGTATCGAACTTCTCTTTTGCTTCTACGTTCAGGCTCTCAATGGTTTCACGCAGAGATTTCTGGGCTTCCTCCAGATCCTGCAACTGTTCATTAAGGAAATCCAGCCTCTTTTTCTCATCCTCGTATTCCCGCTCTGCGGCCAGGTTTAAGGGCTCCATCGCGTGCATACGATGAATCAATTTCTCCAACTGTTCCTGGTCAACGTCCTCCTCTGCTAAACCTTCCAGCTCGACTCCCTGAAGTTTTTCCCGCTCATCGTTCAGATTGGTTTCCAGTTGGACTTTTTCCAGTTGAAGCTCGTGAATCTGGTTTGAAAGCTCCTCGACTCTACTCCGAATGTCACGCACTTTCATCCCGGCACTACGCTGAGCTTCATTAAGGTCTCTGCGGCGAGATTCAGCGTCATCCAGTTTTAATTGAAGATCATCGAACTTTTTCCCTGCGGCAGCAACGTTCTTTACCTGCTTTTCTTTCTCAGTCTTAAGCTGTGCAACTTCCGCAGTTACCTTTTCGTACTCTTCGGTCAGACTGGCTTTGCGTTCAAAGTACCGTTCCTGACGCTGTTTCAGTTCTGTCAGCCGATCGCGAGCCCGGGCGACATCCGATCGAACTCTCTCAACATTGATTTGAGCATCTGCGAGCGCCTGCCTCTGAACTTCCCGCTCTTCCAGTACTTTGGCTTCCCCTTCCTGCTGCAGGTTCAGCGTCTCTTCTGCGGATCTGATTCTATCCAGCAAGGTATCCAGGTTGGGGTCCTGATCGGAAGAAGCCTCCAGCGATTGAATTTGTGCCGGAATATTCAGGATTAAATCGGCGATCTGCTCAAGTTGGGCGCTGATTCCGGATACCTGCGTCTCTGTCTTTATTTTTTTCGATCGACTGTGATCGCAATCCTGTTGGAGTCGCAGTAACTCGTCCTCATTATCGTTAAGAATTTTTTGCAGTGTGACATACTTTGACTGCATATCTTTCAGCTTTTCGGACAGAGAACCCTGGCGCTTTTCAATAGTGTGCAATTCTTGAGCCAGTTCTTTAGATTTTGCTGTGACGCCAGTTTTTCGTGAAACAGCTTCGCCGGAAGGACCTACAATCCAGAAGCCTGATCCATCGGTGTATTCTCCCGTCAACGATACTAAGGCTAACCCCAGCGGTAACGGCGTCGGAGCTATTGCCTCGAGTTGATCAAATGTTTCATAAGCTATAATATTACGGAGAAAATAGCGCATCCACCGCGCCGTTTTGGAATCTCCTTCAATCACGTCGGCTAAGACGACACCTGCAGTTTTTTCGGCAAAGCTTTTTGCATCATCCAGATCATAGCAGGGCGGTTCGCCCATCAGAATGGCGCTTTTACCTTTATTAATTTCCAGAAGATTCTGGTGTATCGTTCCGATACTCTCTCCTAAATCCGCTACACGAGCGTATGCTATATTCAGCAGCGCGCTGCTAATCGCCGGGATGTACTTTTCATCAGCTTGAATTTCATCGGCCAAGGCAGCACTGACGAGATCAGGATATTTTTCAGCGAGAGCCTTTCCGCCGGAATAGATAGGCGAACTGCGGCGGCGCAGCTCTTGTAGGTGTTCTATCTGAAGGGTGGTTCGCTCATGGGTTGTGCGCAATTCTACCAGTTCATCTTCCTGTTCTCTTATCGCCTCAATCAGCGCCTGCCCTTGTTCACGATTGGTTTTGAATTTCTCTTTGGCGGCAACAATGATCCTGTCTTTTTGATCGAGTTTATCGACATGTTCTGTTAGTTTTTGCTGCAATTCGTTCTGCTGTGATTCCAAAAGCTGCTTGCGTTGGTTAAGCTCTTCCCGGCGGCTTTCCAAGGAGTGCAGTTTCGCCTTTCGTTCTTCAGAAGAATGGATTGCATCGGTTTGTTCGGCGCGGAGGGTGTTCAAGTTATTGCGATATTCGATGGTTGAGGCGCGCGTCTGTTTAAATTTCTCATCAACTTCCGCGAATATTTTCTGCGCCGTGACGAAAGAACTTTCCAGTTCCGGGAGGTTCTTTCGGAACGTTGTCAGAGCGGATTCTGATTCGACGATTTGCTCAGCGACGGTTTCCAAGCTGGCTCGGTTGGCATCGGTTTCCTTTAAATTATTTTCAATGCGCCACTGATTCAAACGGAGATGCTCTTCCGTTTGAGCGAGGAGTTTAGCCCGTTCCTGGAAAAAAGCTTGAGCTTTACTTAGATCTCTGCCTAACAGATCCCTTTCTTCTTCAATTTTCAGGGCGTCATTTTCGATACGGACGACCTCTGCCTCCCTGGCGGAAAGCTTGCCGGAAAGATCCTGCCTATCCTTATGAAGGAGTTCGAGACGTTGATGCAGAGGCGCAATCTGATTTTCCAATTCGCGAATATGTGTCAACACTACAGAGATACGCATGCGCTCGATGCGATTCTTCAGGTTGTTGTAGGATTTGACTTTGGAAACCTGGCGATTAAGTTTACTTACCTGGTTTTCCACTTCAGCAAGGATATCCAAGGCACGTTCCCGATCCTGTAGGGCATCGTCCAGACGTCGCAGAGCTTCTTTGCGGCGCACTTTATAGCGGGTGATGCCAGTGGCTTCATCGAACAGACGGCGCAGTTCAACCGGATCTTCAGAAATGATACCTTCAACCATCTTGAGCTCAATGATACTATAGGAATCCGGGCCGATGCCGGTATCCATGAAGAGATCCACCACGTCTTTCAGGCGGCAGGCGTGCTTGTTCAGGAGATATTCGGATTTGCCGGAGCGGTAGAGCCTGCGGGTCACTGTGACTTCATCGTATTCCAGCGAAAGATCCCCGTCCGCATCATGAAGGGTTAGACTGATCTCAGACATGCCCAGTGGCCGGCGTGAGTTGGATCCCGCGAAAATGACATTCTCCATCCGCTCGGACCGGAGATGAGATTCCCGCTGCTCTCCCAGGACCCAGCGGACCGCGTCGACCAGATTACTCTTGCCGCAACCGTTGGGTCCGACAATAGCAGTCACACCCGGTTCGAATTTTATTTTGGTTTTTTGTGCGAAGGATTTAAAGCCGAACAGGTCAAGAGAGGCTAAGTACATTCAGGTTCCTCAAGGATACGCCAGAGTCTATCAATTGATGCTAAGTGTTATATTATTAATTGGATAAGCGACGATATCGAGATATAGGATTATCCTTTCAGGTTGTCACTTCCCTTTTTATTGTTTTTCTCATTCGGGTCTATGGCATCCAGATCGATCTCGCGCTTGATATCTTTGGTGGCTTTCTGGAGTTCATGAATGCCTTTGCCGATGTTCCGGGCAATTTTTGGCAATTGCTTTCCGCCGAACAGCAAAAGCACCACGAACAAGATCACCAGAATTTCAGAACCACTGGGCATCATAGTTTAGACTCCCTCAGGACTGCGTTTCCGACTGATGCTTCTTGTGTGCAACAACCGCGATAATAATGCTCAATTCATACAGGAGCGTCAAGGGAATTGCAAGTACAACCATGGTAAAGATATCGGGTGGGGAAATAACCGCAGAGAGAACCAGGAGGATGATGATCGCGTAGCGGCGGTGTTTACGTAAGAATGCTGGCGATACAATCCCCAAACGCACTAAAAAATAGATAATCAACGGCAGTTCAAACACCAGCCCGAAAGCAAGCATCATGCGAACTACAAGATCAATATATTTACCAAAAGACCAGGTATTCTCGATACCGCCAACCGCAAACGAGAGGAAGAAATTGGTGGCATGCGGTAGTATGAAGATGGAAAAAACAGCCCCGGTAAGAAAGCTCACCGTGGAGGTAAGCACAACGGGCATGACAAAGCCTTTTTCTTTCGGGTAAAGCCCCGGGGCTACAAAACGCCAAAAATGATAGAAGACAATTGGTGATGCGGCAATCAAGCCTAAAACCAGAGACAATTTCAGCTTTACGACAAAACCTTCTGTTGGCGCCAGGAATGCCAGAGGCGTACTGCTGCCTCCCGGAAAGAACTGCGCAATTAGAATTTCCTGGATATAAGGAACGAAGAAATAGGCAATCAACATGCCTGCCACAACGGCAATGATAGCCTTAAAAAGACGCCCGCGCAACTCTTCCAGATGTTCCCAGAAGGTCATTATGGGGGAATCTTCCGATTCGGGCACTTCCTGCTTTTCGGGATCTTCTGGCATACGATCTATGCAAACGCCTGTGCGACACCCTGGAAAATGGCACGACCATCAACGCCGCCCAGTTGCTGGTTCATTCTGCGTTCCGGATGCGGCATCATCCCCATGATATTCCCCGCGGCGTTACAGATACCTGCGATATCCAGCAGGCTGCCGTTGGGGTTCCAGGCCGAAGACAGCTCTCCTTTGGGGCTGCTGTAGCGGAACAGAATGCGATTTTCAGACTGTAATTCTGCGATGACTTCGTCGGACGCATAATAACGACCCTGGCCATGCGCGATGGGCAGTTCGATCACTGCATTGGTTTTGTAGCTTCGGGTAAAAAGGGAATCCCGGTGTTCGATGCGCAAGGTCACGGGTTTATGTATAAATGAGAGAGTATTATTCTTTAAGAGCGCTCCCGGCAGCAAACCGATCTCGGTTAAAACCTGGAAGCCATTACAAATACCGATGACCGGTTTACCATTATGGGCGTGTTTAACCACTTCTTCCATGATGGGTGAAAAACGTGCAATGGCGCCGGCGCGCAGGTAATCTCCATGAGCGAATCCGCCCGGCAGGATGATGCAGTCTGAGCCTACTAGGTCTTTTTGGCGATGCCAGAGAAAGTTGACTTCATAAGCCAGATCGTGCTTTAAGCCCCAGTAGCAATCGTGATCACAATTTGATCCTGGAAAAACCACAATTCCAAAGCGCACTTAATCCTCCGTAATCTCGACGCGAAAAGTTTCGACGTTGATATTGGCTAACAGCTTACGGCACATGTCTTCGACTTGAGCTTTGGCTTGATCGACTGGCTGTGATTTCAATTGCAGTGTGACGTAACGTCCTACTTTTACTTCATCGACGCCTTCATACCCCAGATCTTGCAGCGCGCTGCCGACAGCTTTTCCCTGAGGATCCAGGATGTCAGCTTTGGGGGTGATATAAACTAATGCTTTCATTGTTTTTTACATTAGATAGGATGATGTTCCGGAGGTCAATCTCCTACGGCTTCTTCCAGCTCTTCTTCGGTATCAGCGGGGCTAAGTATTTCGGTTAATATCCCTTTCAGGAGGTAGATTACCATCAGAGGGAAGAACATGCGCTGTGGATCGATGGCGACCAGAATGATTCCACCGATGATAAAGACCAATTTGGCCAGGTTCTTTCTGGTATCCCGAAAAGTAAAACGGGGCAGAACCTCGTAGGGAATACGGCTGATCATGAGGAAAGCCAGGCCTAAGCTTATCGGGATCAGCAGCAGCTCCAGGGCTAAGGAATGCCAGGCGGCATGATTGAAAAGAACGAATGAAGCCAGCGTATTTGCTGCCATGGGAATAGGCAGCCCTTCAAATCGTGATTTTTCTTCGGATGAGGAATTAGCGGTAAAACGAACCAGCCGCAGTACGCCGAAGAGCAGGTAAATCAATGATAAGAGAACTCCGGCGAATCCGAAGCGGTTAAAGGAGACGGCATAGAGTAGAACGGCAGGGGCCAATCCGAATGAAACTGTATCGGCTAGACTGTCGAAATAGGTTCCGAACTTCGATGAACAATGTGTCAAGCGCGCGACCTTGCCGTCCAGTCCATCCATGATGGATGCGGCGATAATCATCCAGCAGGCAACTAAGATATTTCCCTCGAAGAGCTGGATGATCGCCCAAAAGCCGAAGAAGAGATTACCCGCGGTGAAGAGGTGCGGCAACCAAGTGAGTTCAGTTTTTCGCATTAAGAAGCCCCAAAATTGTTTCGCCTGCGCGTACTCGCTGGTTCAATTCAACTTTCACTTCTGCGCCGGGCGGCAGGTAGACGTCAAGTCTTGAGCCGAATTTAATCAGTCCGAATCTTTCACCTGCGCTAACCTGCTGTCCCACTTGAAGTTGACAGACGATACGTCTGGCTAACCAGCCTGCGATCTGTACGAAACCAACCATCCCATGCTCAGTCTGAAGGGCAATAAACTGCTGTTCGTTCAACTCGCTGGCTTTATCGTGGAAGGCAGTGAGAAATCTGCCTTTTTTATATTTTAGTTCTGCTATTAAACCAGTTGAAGGAATACGATTGACATGCACATTCAGCGGTGACATAAAGATCGATATTTTTTGCTGAAAGCCGAAAGATTCGTATTTCTCTTCGGGACTATCAATGACGATGATTTTACCATCAGCAGGGGCAATAACCACGTCAGACGCCACAGGAATTTTCCTATCAGGATCGCGAAAGAACCAGGCCGCGGCGATAAATGGCAGCCAGCCGACAATGGCGATCCAGATGGGGAATACAAATAACGCTTTAAAAACCGTTAAAACCGCGCCGAAAACAGCGCAGCTTCCCCAGATGGTTGCACCCTGCGGAGCTAATCTCATCAGCTATTTGTGATCCTGTCACGTAGTTCGGCATACGCCTTTTCAACGCCGCCCATATCGTGACGGAAACGATCCTTGTCCAGTTTCTTATGGGTTTTCTTATCCCAGATGCGGCAGGTGTCCGGGCTGATTTCATCAGCCAGATAGATTTCAGTGCCTTTTTTGCCAAACTCAAGTTTAAAGTCAACTAATACCAGATTACGCCGGTCGAAGAAGGACTTAAGGATCGCGTTTACCTTTGAAGCAATGCGGTTTATCGCCTTGGTTTCATCAGGTGTGGCATGACCGAATGCGTAGGCATGATATTCGTTTATCATGGGATCATGGAGTTCGTCACTCTTCAGATAGTACTCCAGGATCGGATATTCCATGACGGTACCTTCTTGAATTTTGTAGCGTGCGCAAAGACTGCCGGCAGCCACATTACGGAGCACTACCTCGACAGGAATAATATTCAGCTTGCGCACTAACATCTGGTTTGCAGATATCTCTTCTAAAAAGTGGGTAGGGATATGATAGTTTTCCAGATATTCAAAGAGAAATGCTGAGATAGCATTGTTGATCTCACCTTTTTTGACGATGACACCTTTTTTAGCGCCGTCAAAAGCGGTGGCGTCATCTTTGAACTCTTGAATAAGCTTATCCTCCATATCGGTCAGGAAGATTCTTTTCGCTTTTCCTTCGTAAAGTAGTTCCTTTTTCTGGATTTTTGACACGGCGCCTACTCCTCTATCTCCTAAAGCAAAATTACGAATTACTATAAACCGACCCGAGCGAAAACCTCATCGACTCTATGCAGAGCTTTTCCCAGATCGAAGCAGTTGTCGATCTCTGCGGGCGACAGGTGCTGAAGAATTTCGCTGTCCAGCAACAACACCTGCTTGAAATCTTTATCATTATGAGCGGCTTCCAGACCATTGCGCTGCACCATACGGTAGGCATCTTCCCGTGAGACGCCCTTATCAGCTAAAGTCAAAAGCACAGCCTCAGAGTAAACCGCGCCTCGGGTGGCTCCCAAGTTAGCGGCCATCGTTTCTGCATGCACATCGAGATTATTTAGGACTTTATCAAAAGTACGCAGCATGTAATGCAGCGTCAGGGCGCTATCCGGCAGGATCACGCGTTCAACGGATGAATGTGAGATATCTCTTTCATGCCAGAGCGCCACGTTTTCGAGGGCAGCCTGCGCATGGCCTCTTAACAGACGAGCCATACCGGTCAGACGTTCGCAGAGGATCGGGTTGCGTTTGTGGGGCATGGCTGAAGAGCCCTTCTGCTTCTTACCGAAACCTTCCATGACTTCACCGACTTCGGTGCGGTGCAGATGTCGAATTTCGATGGCGAATTTCTCAATTGAAGCAGCAATCAGCGCCAAGGCGCTGACCCATTCTGCGTGACGATCGCGTGCCACGACCTGGGTAGCGGCTGGTTCAGCTATAATTCCCAGAGAACGGCAGACGTCTTCTTCAATGCGGGGTTCGATATGGCTGAACGTTCCCACCGCGCCGGAAATTTTCCCGACTGCCACCTGTTCCAAGGCTGATTTCAGCCTCTTCTGGTGGCGCAGGATTTCGCTGTACCAGGTGACCAGTTTCAATCCGAAGGTGATCGGTTCTGCGTGAACGCCATGGGTACGGCCGATCATGGCTGTCTCTTTGTACTGAACAGCTAATCTACTCAAAGTCTCCTTCAATTGAAAGAGATCATCGTGTAATATTTCACCGGCTTTTTTCAATTGGAGAGCCAAGGCTGAATCCAGCACATCCGATGACGTCATTCCGTGATGGATGTAACGCGCGTCAGGGCCCACGTTTTCGGCGACAGCAGTCAAGAAAGCAATAACGTCGTGGTGTACTTCGGCTTCGATTTCTTCGATCCGCTTAATGTCAAATTCAGCCTTTTTACTGATTGTCTGGGCGGCTTCTGAAGGAATCAGGCCGAATTTAGCCAGGGAGTTGACCACAGCCACTTCAACTTTCAACCAGGCTTCGTATTTTGCCTGATCCGTCCAGACTGCGGCCATGTCTGGTAAACTATAACGTGCTATCACCTTCTCTTGTCTCCTGAAGTTATACTCTGAAAGGGACTATTTCGGCATCTCTTCGAGAATCAATTTCAATTGTTTATTATCTCCGTCGCGATTAATCGTGAAGATCAATTCGTCGCCGACACGCAGGTCTTCGTTTTCCAGATAGCTTCTGACGGAATTGTAATTTTTAACTGGTTGGTTATTGATGGCCAGAATCACGTCCGCGACCTGGAATCCACCTTTCTCACCAGGGCTTAAGGGCTCGATATCGGTGACGATAACGCCATCAGTCGTGGGCAGTTTCATGGAGAGAGCGATCAAACGATCCAGGTTCTGGATAGACAAACCGGTCCAGTAATTGCGATTGACTGCACCGGTCGCTTGCAACTCTTGGACAATCTCTTTAATACGATTAATGGGAATGGCAAATCCAATTCCCAGGGAACCGCCGCCTTCAGAGAAGATCAACGTTGACATGCCGATAACGTCACCCAGACTGTTGACCAGCGCCCCACCGCTGTTGCCGCGGTTAATGGCGGCGTCGGTCTGAATCATGTCTTTGTAGATGCGGCCTTCCGAAGTGCGATTGAAGTCTCGGTTGGTCGCGGAGACGACGCCGACCGTCGCAGTGGGCTGATCATTATAACTGAAAAGACCGAAAGGGTTACCGAGGGCAATCGACCATTCGCCGATAATCACATCATCTGAATCACCCATTCTGGCGTAAGGCAGATTTTCGCCGTTAATCTTCAGTAACGCGATATCGCTGTAATAATCAGCGCCGATGATCAGAGCTTCGAATTCTTCACCGCTTGTCATGGTAATCAGGATTTCGGTGGCGTTATGGACGACATGTTCGTTAGTAATGACGAGACCATTCGGGCTGATGAGGAAACCGGAGCCAAGGTTCTCGACATTTTTACGATAAATCCTCTGGGGAAACAACTCCCTGAAGAAGGGATCATCCCAGAGTGGATTGCGGGTGCGGTATTCTCGCACCTGGGTGACGTTAATACCAACAACCGCTGGAGAAACTTCTTGAATGGTGCGCGTGATGGCATTCCCGCGATGCTGGTTGATCTCGTCCGTCAGCCCTGTTGCATCGGATCCTGGTTCCAGTGAAGCAGGATCAAATTGCGTCTGCTCCTGCTGCGCTGGGGTTTGCTGGGTTACCCAGGCGGTACTGCGTCTATATTCGCGGTATCCCAAGAAGACAACCGCGCCCAGCAGGAACCCTAATAGTAATTCACGCCAGACTTTCACGTTACTTCTTCACCTTTTCCCAATCTTTAAGAAAATTCTGCAAGCCGATGTCGGTCAAGGGGTGCTTTGCCAGACGTTCGATAACTTTATAGGGCATGGTAACGACATCTGCACCGATTAACGCGGACTGGACGACATGAATCGGATGACGCACCGAAGCGACCAGAACTTCAGTGGCGTAACCATAATTTTCGTAAATCGTTACGATCTGCTCAATCAGTTCCATCCCATCAGTGCTGATATCGTCTAAGCGGCCGATAAAGGGGCTGACGAAAGTGGCTCCTGCTTTGGCGGCCAGCAGGGCCTGCGTCGGGCTGAAAACCAGCGTCATATTCGTCTTTATGCCCTCATCTGACAGAGACTTGCAAGCCTTCAGACCATCAACCGTGAGCGGCAGTTTGATGGTGATATTTTCATGTATTTTGGCTAAGACTTTAGCTTCTTCTAACATCCCCTGGGTTTCCAGTGATACAACTTCTGCGGAGATGGGACCATCGACAATGGCGCAAATTTCATGCAGCAGGTCATGGAAGCCGCGGTTTTCGCGAGCCACCAGAGTCGGATTGGTCGTTACGCCGTCCAGTACGCCCAAGGCGGCGGCAGCACGGATTTCGTCGATATTTGCGGTGTCGATAAAAAACTTCATGTATTCTCCGTTATCAGGTCAACTTTTTTTATCTTAAGACGCGGCGAGTATCCTTATGGAAAGCTTTGCGTCTGTTTCTGCTCCAGATCTACATAGGGGAATTCACCATATCCCACCGTCATTAAAAACAGTCCCTGGGGCGGGGCGGTGATCACCAGATTTTCCTTCTGATTGGTTTGAAACAGATCCCGGATCTGTTGTGCCGGATAGCGTCCTCGGGATACGTCGATGGTCACCCCGACCAGCATTCTCACCATGTGCTTCAAGAAGCGATTGGCGACGATATGATAATGATATTCGTCAGCTAATTCAATCCAGGATGATCTGTGCACCAAACAATGATGATGATCATCGACTGCGTCTGCGGCACAGAATGCTGTAAACTCATGGTCTCCGATAAACAGCTCGGCAGTTTCATTCAACCGGGTGAAATCAACCTGCTCCCGCGGGCGCCAACCATACTGGCGAAAGAGCGCTTTATCCGTTTTATGGAGTCTATAAATATAATAGCGCCATTTTGCGCTGAATCTGGCATGAAAATCAGGGGCAGCCTGCCAGCAGCTTATAATTCTAACGTCTGCGGGCAGATAAAAGTTCAGCGCCCGTTGAATTGTCCCGCTATCGTGCTTTGACTCTGCATCAAAATGGGCAATTTGTCCGGCGGCATGCACGCCGCTATCTGTTCTACCAGCTCCTGTAATCCGAATTCTACGGCCATAAAGTTTGGCCAGACCCTGCTCGATCTCTCCCTGAACAGTGCGATCAGTTTCCTGTACCTGCCACCCGCAGAAATCGCCGCCGTCGTATTCGATCTGCAAAGCGAAACGTTGATTTGCTGCAAGTTTTATTTCCGGTCCATCAGGTGACATAGAGCAAGGTTAAGGTCAGACAGGAAAACAGAACTATGGCGGCAAGGTCGACTGCCCTAAATTTTAGTTCAATTAAGCGAGTCCGTTTTGAACCACTTTGATAGCCCCGCGCTTCCATGGCGACTGCCAGATCATCTGCACGCTGGAGAGCCCCCATGAACAGGGGAAATAACATCGGCAGAGTTTTTCGCACCCGAACCAGCCACGGTCCATCGAAATCAGCGCCGCGCGACAGTTGCGCGGCGCGAATCTGCCGGGCTTCCTGCATCAATATGGGCACAAACCTCAAGGCGATGGAAACGATCAGGGCGCCTTCACTCACCGGAATCTTCAGAAAACGGAGCGGCGCGAACATCCGCTCCAAACCGTCCGTCAAATCCTGAGGAGTGGTGACTGCCATCAGCAGCATCGAAAGATTGATTAAAACCGCGATGCGTATCGTAAAGAGTGTCCCTGCGAAAAAGCCTTCAACCGTCACCGCGAGCGGCAAGACAGGAATGTTGAAAATGACGCGGCCATCATGAAAAACAAGATGAAAAACAAAGGTGATCAGATAGAGCCAGGCAAAGGAACGCAGATAGGCGGCCATCGTCCCAAAAGGAATTCCTGCACAGGGAAACAGAATCACCGACAGCAGGAAGATGCCTGCCATCCAGGGAATGGTGCTCACGACGAAAACCGTCAGCATCAAGGCCAGAACACAGAGCAGTTTCGTACGCGGGTCCAAGCGGTGAATCAGGGATTCCCCGGGGATATACTGACCTAAGGTAAAATCTTTCAAATAGCTCAAAAGATATAACCTTTAAATTTAAACAAATTGAGGGGCAATGTCAATGGAATTTAGAGAGAGCGGTCATGGTCTTCAAAGGCTTTACGAAGCCAATCTGTGTCAGCAGAAGACCATCCAGAGGGGGCGTTTCCATCTTCTTTAGCGGTGTGATGACTACGTTTCTTGCCGGTGATGCTGAACTGTTTCCAGAATGTTTCAGCTTCCATCCAGGTCAGTCCGCAGGATCTGGCATATTCGCCAATATCTTTGCGATCCGAGGTTACTATGACGATCTGCCTGCTGCCCTGGTTTTGTGCAATGATATAACGGATAAAATCATCTGCGCTGGGCGAAGCATAATCGACTCGCACACCGGGGTGATTTTCTCGTCCCCGACGATCCGGCGGAGCATCGAATACCAGATGAAATTGAAGCTGCTTACCCGCGGAAAAGCCGATCAGTCTCCTGATCAGCTTTAACCGCCGGTCTTCCATTTCGTCGTTTTTGCTTCCCTTCAGGTCTGTCAGCCGATGCAGCAGATTATAACCATCGATAACATAGAGTGTCTGCGCCGTCATTTAAAGCAGTGGTTTGATGACATCTTCGAAAATTGCCTTGTCGCTATAACCGACAAACTTTTCGACTACGTTACCCTCTTTGTCCACGATGAAGGTGAAGGGAATACTGCCTCGCAGGCCCGGTTCCAGCATATTCTGGTAAGCGTTATAGGCGTTAGGATCAGTCAGAAGGACGATGGGGTAGTTGATATTCTGCTGTTCCACGAAGGGCGTTACCACTTCCCATCCCTGCTGATCCAAAGAAATCCCGATAACCTGAAGGCCTTGATCAGCATATTCTTTCTGCAGTTCGATAAAGTGCGGGATTTCCTGACGACAGGGTGGACACCAGGTCGCCCAGAAGTCCAGGATCAAAACTTTGCCCTTGTAATCCGCCAGCGAGAGATCGTTCCCCAGCTGGTCTTTTAATGTAAATGCCGGAGCTTGAGCTGTATTTTGAGATGCAGTCATAGCCTGACTTTCCTTTTTGCCTTTTTGATTTGACGATTCTGTCTTTTTATCGGAAGCGCAGGCGATCAGGGAAAAGGAGAACGTCAACGCTAACATATACGACATAATACGATTCATGATTAACCTTTCAGCAGGTGTGCTTCTATTTTATCTTTCAGTTTTGGTTTGGGTAGAACACCGACGATACGTTCGGCGACTTCGCCATTCTTAAAAATCAGGACCTGAGGCACCGAAACGACTGCATACTTAGCGGCCGTATCGGGATTATCCCCGACGTCCACTTCCACGATCTTGACCTGACCAGCCATCTCTTCGGCTAATTCTGCCATGATGGGATGCAGTTTTTTACAGGGGCCGCACCAGGTCGCGCCGAAGTCCACAACGGCGACTATTTCGCTTTGCAGTATTTCTGTATCGAATTGATCATCGGTTATTTTAGGCACATTACTCATTCTAAGTTGCTCCTGTGATTTATCTAAATTCTAGATTTGTCGGTTTATGAGATTACTCTTCTTCCTTGGCATTACCGACATAGATGCGATCTATGCCATCAAACGGCGGCGAAATTACAGAAATGGCTACCATCGGTTGAGTAGATTTCACGGTCAAACTATGAACCGTGCCGCGCACCAATGAGATCACATCGCCTGCTTGAATGACTTGTTTGTGATCGCCTACTTCCATCACACCTTTACCACTTATTACGTACACAAGTTCATCGTGATAGGCATGGTAATGAGTTTTTACACCAGTGCGAACCTGCAGCAGCGTTGCGGAAGAAGTTGCAGTATCGGCGAGCGGCTGTTTAGCAATCTCCTGATCATAAGACAACGGCTGTTGTTGAGTGAGATTGAAAACATTCCCCACAAAAGGCGAGACAGCAGGCGGTGCTGGAGGACCTTCCTGCGCGCAAGCTGACGAAACCATCAACGCCAACATCAAAGCGGTCAATATTAAATTTCGGATTTTCATACTCTCCTCAAATATCAATGATACGATCTATTATAGTATACTACTCACTGGCCGCAAGAGTTCGATCCATGATTTTAGCGACTCCGGCGGCATTCTTAAATCCGACGAAGCGCACCAGTTCGGTGCCGTCCGGTGTGAAGAAAATCACCGTGGGCATTCCTTTGACGTCATATTCGGCGGTGATCTTTTTCGACCAGTCATTCTGCGCGGTAAAGTCTATCTTAAGGTTGACGAATTTTTTCGACCGGTCGATGATTTCCGGTTGGTTATAGGTTTTATGGTCCAGCTCCACACAGGCGACACACCAGTCCGCATAGAAATCCATCATGATTGGTTTATGCTCTGCCGCAGCTTTTGCGAACGCGCCATCGATGTCGTTGATTATCCAATCCGGTTCCATCTGGGTCGTTTCAACCGTGCCCGTGCCGCTTGCGGGTAGCTGCCAACCCGCGATGGAAGTTAACCCCATGAGGAACAGGAGCAGACCGGTAACGACAGCAAGAATCCCAAACCACTTGCGCAGTATCCAGTTCCAGGAGTGGTCTTCCGCGGCGGGCTGGAAGGCGCCAATGTAGATACCCAGAAGAGTTAAGAACGCGCCCCAGACCAGCGGCATCACGGAATCGGGCAGAAGATTGCCTGCAAAATAGATGGCTGTTCCCCAAAGCAGCCAGCCGAAGAAATGCTTCACGCCTTCCATCCAGCCACCAGCTGACGGCAAAGCGGTCATAGCTCCAGCGAACGTTCCGATGACGATGAAGAGCATCCCCATGCCCAGCGAGAAGGTGAACAGCAGACCGAAGCCGATCAGGATGGAACCGGTCTGAGCTACCCAGGAGAGCAAAGCGACGAGAACAGGCCCGACGCAGGGCGCTGCGATCAATCCAGCTCCCATGCCCATTAAAACCGCGCCCCAGACTCCTTTACGCTTACCGGACTGCAGTTTCCCTTGCAGGGATGCCGGCAGAGTGATATCGAAAGCGCCCATCATGGAAGCGCCCATAACTAAGAAAATGGCAATCATCACAATGTAAACCGCGGGATGCTGCGTTAATCCGCCAAAGACTCCTCCCGTGAGAGCCGCGATGACTCCCAGCGAGGAATACATAACTGCCAAGCCAAGTACGAAGAAAAGAGACAGGATAAAGCCGCGCAATTTCTGACCTTCAGATCTGGCCCCGATATAGCTCACCGTGATCGGAATGATGGGGTAAACGCAGGGTGTGAAACTGGTCAGAACACCACCGAGGAAAACCAGCAGCAGCGCTAAGAATGAGCCCTTTTCCAAAGCTTCCTGCACTGAGGTGGCTAAATCTTTCTCTTCTTCGATTGTCTGCGGAAATGCGGATTGCGAAGGGATATCTGAAGCGCCGAACAGTTCACTGTTCAGAGGTAATGGCTTAGTTCCGGCCGGCAGGATTTCGGAGGACAGGATCAGCTCTTTTTCGACGGGAAAGTAGCACTGCTGGGCGCCTGTCTCAACGCAGACCTGGTAGCCTGCTTGAGCAGTAATTTGAATTTCGCCGGGTTGCGCGTCCACAGCAACAGTAACAGCAGTACGAACGATCACATCGCCACCATAAACGATGTCGCCTTCCCAATCCTTGCCGGAAGGGAATTGGGATTCTCCGAATGTCAGTCCCTCAGTTTCAGTGAAGGTCACATAGAAAAGACCAGTTTCCAAAGAGGTGATATGATAATCTGGAGGCACATGAAAGATCATAGCAATTTCAGAGGCAGCGCCAGCTTCGAAGCCGGAAACAGATGGCAGCATTTCAACGGCTATGTCGCGTTCAGGATCAAACCCGCTGTCTTGAGCTGGACTCCCCGCAGCCATTAAGATGACGACAAGCAGTGCGCTCAGGCTAAGAATTTGTTTATTGCGTTGCATGATCTAGTCCATAAATCTAAAGATGTCAACCTGGGTTCTTTCGACCGGTGATGGCGGCGGCGTCTCATATATCAGAGTTTCCACGATCCAGGCCCCATTATCGAGACTGTCTTTTATCTCTTGTAAGCGGGTTTCAGTTTCCTGACGGGTTCTAAAATCACCCATCTGGATTTTGTAATGACTGTTCGTCTTGATGACATAACTGCGGATGTCGGTATAGTCGAAGTTCAGCTTGCGGGCGTATTCTAAGGCTTCGGCTTCATCGGTCAGAGCTTTAACCTGAATGCGATACCCCTCTACTCTATTGGTTCGTACATCTTGACGAATTGTTGGAATAATCTTGTCTTCTACTAAATTTAAATTATCATATCCTTTTAGCTTTAGATGCGCTAAATCCAATTGGGATGCGCTGTCAGAGGGATAAAATCCGATGCGCACCTTCCAAAGACTGTCTTCGTAGCGGATAGAGACGTCCTCTCCATGAATCTGTTGTAATTCCTGCTGCCAGGATCGTGCTGCCGATTCACTACTGAACGCGCCAGCTTGAATGCGAAATCCTTGCTGGAAATGCGAGAAGCCGTCCAGGGGTATCTCTATGCCGTTAGAGTCGGGGTTATCGGCTGATATTGCAGGTCCGAGGGACAAAGAGCATACTAAAAACAAGGCGAAATATTTCATTTGTCCCCCTGCAGTTTTTGTTTCTGTTCCATCAGCCAGGTCAGCGCTTCCAAGGGCGTCATGTTGTCAGGATCTATTTTCTTCAAAGCTTCCTCGTAAAGTGATACGTTTCGGATGAAGAGATTCATTTGACTGTGATCGGGCTCTGGCAGCGCGGTTTTGGAGCGAATTTTCTGTCGGGAGGGCGTCAGCTCTTTATCTTCCAGGTCAGCTAAAATCTCTTTGGCGCGTGAGATGATTTCAGGCGGAAGTCCAGCCAGACGAGCAACTTGAATACCGTATGATGCTCCGGCAAAACCGGGGACGATTTTACGCAGGAAGGAGATCTCATCACCCCACTGCTTGACGGCCACATTCAGGTTTTTGACGCTGTCAAAGTGACGCTCCAGTTCGGTGAGTTCATGATAATGGGTGGCGAAGAGAGTGCGGGCCTGCAGTCGTACAGCCGTTTCCATGTATTCAACCATCGCCCAGGCCAGTGAAAGGCCATCGAAGGTTGACGTTCCCCGACCGATTTCATCGAGTAGTATGAGACTTTGCGGCGTGGCGTTGTGCAGGATATTGGCGGCTTCATGCATCTCCATAAGGAAGGTTGATTCTCCGCCCACCAGATTGTCTTGCGCGCCAACGCGAGTAAATATGCGGTCAACTAAGCCAACTTTGGCGGCTTTACAGGGGACAAATGAACCCGCCTGAGCCATCAACACGACCAGACCAATCTGCCGCAGGTAGGTCGATTTTCCCGCCATATTAGGGCCGGTAATCAGCAGAAACCGATTTTCGCTGCGATCTATTGTCAGATCATTGGGGATGAATTTATCGCCGGAGGGCAGCAGTTTTTCGACGACGGGATGGCGGCTGCCTTCCAGATGGATGCGATCATCAGCGTTGACTTCGGGGCGGCAGTAGTTTTCCTCAGCGGCGGCGGTGGCAAAGCAACAGAGGACATCAAGAACCGCTATCAATCCTGCGTCGGTTTGAATCTCAGCGCTGCGTTCGGTAACACGCAGTCGAATCTGTTCGAACAGCTCCGCCTCTAAATTCTTGATCTTCTCTTCCGCACCCAAGACCTTGGATTCCATCTCCTTCAGCTCCGGTGTGATGTAGCGTTCGGAACTGACAAGCGTCTGTTTACGGATATATTCAGGCGGGACTTTAGACGCGTGGGTTTTAGTGATTTCTATGTAATATCCGAAAACTCTGTTGAATCCGATTTTAAGAGAGGGGATACCGGTGCGGGCGCGCTCCTGTTCCTGCTGAGAATGGATCCAGCCCTTGCCGGAATGAGTGATTTCGTGCAGGTCATCCAGCTCTTTGTTGACGCCCTTTTGGATGAAACCTCCATCGCGGATGGATTGCGGAGGCGATTCAACAATCGTTTTACGGATATCTTCGATGACATCGGGGAGCAGAATCAATTTGGAACGAATCTTGGCCAGCAGCCCTTGAGATTCTTTCGGCAGCGCTCCTCTCAGCAGGGGAAGTTGTTCCAGTGAGTAGCGTAGAGCCTGCAGATCGCTGCCGTTGGCGCGTCCCAGAGAAACTCTGGCTACGGCGCGTTCCAGATCAGTCAATTCGGCTAAGAGTTTAACCAGCTCGGTGCGTAATTTTCGATCATGAACCAGCGTATCGACCGCATCGAGGCGCTGATCGATCTTTTTTACGTCCAGCAGAGGTTGTTCCAGCCAGCGGCGCAGCAGTCTCTTCCCCATCGGAGTTGAGGTTCGGTCGAGGACCCCGTAGAGAGTCGCGGAGCGGTCGGCAGACATGGCCATCGGATCGACCAGCTCAAGATTGCGACGCGTGGGCGCGTCCAGGATCATGGCAGATTCCTGGCGCTCGACGTTGAGAGTGCGCACGTGCACCAAGTCGCGCTTCTGATGTTCCAGTAAATAATAAAGAGCCGCGCCCGAGGCAGAGATGGCAGCGACTTCGCTTTCTATACCAAAGCCCTTTAAGGCTAATACCTTAAAATGGCTCTTTAACACTTCTTCTGCCTGCTCTGGTGTGAAAATCCAATCGTCCAGCGGCGTTATCACCGGATTCAGCCCGGCAGGAAACGGTCCGGGGGTTTGCGCGAAAGAGGCGGGATGAATTATTTCCGTGGGACTTAAAGAGGTTAACCGGTCCATCCAGCGGTCGCCATTCATAATAGTGACGGTGAATTCGCCGGTGGTCAGGTCGGCACGCGCTAAAGCGGTAGCGCCATCGGCCTGCGAGAGAGACACCAGATAGCGGTTTTCAGACGTTGACAGCGCGTTTTCTGTCAGCGCGGTTCCTGCGGAGACCACCTCGGTGACGTCACGCTTAACGACGCCTTTGGCCAGCTTGGGATCTTCGATTTGTTCGCAGATGGCAACCTGATGCCCGGAGCGCACCATTTTATCGAGATACTGGTCCAAAGCATGATAGGGGAATCCCGCCAGAGGAACTTTTTCATTCAAATGTTCACCGCGGGTCGTCAAGGCGATACCCAAAACCTGATGCGCAATGCGGGCATCCTCGAAGAACATCTCATAGAAATCCCCCATGCGAAAAAACACCACCTTATCGGGGTATTTTTGTTTCACGGCCAGGTATTGAGCCATCGCTGGAGTTGGGGATTTCACGCCTTCTAAGAACCTCAGAAATATTGGACTACTGTGGAGTCAGGCCAATATAATAACAAAACCGGACATGAGCAAGTGGAATTCGGGTGAGATATGTTGATGGGGGGGATTGGTCATGCAGTCGTGTGGCAGGCTGGCTTGCCGGGAAGCGTCAGGCCACCGCTACGCTAAGGACCTGACGCAGCAGTTTATGTTCGAAGTAATTCGGTAATCCTCGTTAAATGATGGTCGTCGTGCTCGGCGGCGAAAACCATGAGATCGATGACGCGCATCGGTTGGTCCAGGCGCGGATGGCGGGCGGAACGCGCAGCTTCTGCGTCGGTCATGGCTTCGAGACGTTGAACGAACTGGCCTCTGACGTCCCTGAATGCGGTCAGTAGATCTACTGAATCAGCGCTGTTGTACTCAGCCTCTTCGGTGGCGCGGTTGGACATGTCGGCAGGAGTTAACACCTCTACCCCGTTATCGAAATCGTCGAGGCGCTGCAGCCAGATGGTTTCAACCTGACTTAAGTGACCGATATGCTGCAGGATCGACCACGAGCCGTCGGGACTCCTGCTCAGCGAATCGGCACGTATGTCCTGGATGCGATCGGTAATGCGTGCGGGCGCGCCTCGCAGCCGTTCCAGCACATTAGGAAACATGGTGATGGGCAGGTCGAAGTTGAACTGTCGTTCGATCCAGGGTGTTTTTTGCATGAGGGCTTTCGGTGTGTACACGTTCGCGTGGCCAGGCTGGCTTGCCCAGCCAGGGCACCCCCCGTGAAGTTATGAAGTTATAAAGTAGGGTTAAATCCAATACCTAAATTTACTCCAAAAGGTTGAAGATCAGCACCAAAAACGAAAACAATTGACTTAGAGGCAACCATAAGAAGTCCTAAATTCAGATTAGGGGCGAATCTCATATCTTCATCAACATAATAGTGACCATCCTCGCCAAGAATATACATTTCATCAAAATACTCTTGGTAATGATTAATTTTAGTTATTCCCAAACCAAGAAATGCTACAACACCTGCGCTATGAATAACTTTGCTCAAACCAATATCTATAGTTTCATAATGATTCATTTCACCAAGATACGAATCCCCCCAAGATTCGGCTTGTTGGACAGATATATTATCATAGACATTTCCAGGAGATATAGCAAGTTTAATATCGATGTAGAAACCAAATTTATTAGGATTTATACCATGAATAAAAACTCCAAATGGCTCCTTTATGAAATTGCCAACATATCCGATATACATGGATGGCTGTATTTTCGAACTCTGATTATTCCTGCAGAAGGCACTATTCACGACTAAGACAAAAATGAGTATTCCAATTATTTTACGCATAATAGCCTCTTATTTCAAGATACTAAGATATTCAGCAAACATTCCACAACTACGCAGGGAGAAGGCTAATTCATGCTTCGTTTCCATTGAAATGAAAACAAAAGCATGCCACCCACCGGGGTACCCGTTCAATGTTTTACGATCTTATTTTATGAGATTCACATATAAATTCGATTCCAATCCATACTAAAGCGATTTAAATTATCAGGTTCATAAATATATCTAAATACCATTCTCGAATTGTATTTTAAATAGTTCTATCCTGCTTCTATCAGCTTCGAAGGGTGAGCTAAATGACTTGGTTTGACCATTTAAAAAATTCGAAATGTTTATAGCGAATTGCCAAAAGAATGTCCTATGTTCGACAGATTGAAGCGTTTTGG
>JAHJDJ010000195.1 GCA_018812585.1 bacterium | reverse complement strand
GGGGATGTCCCGGACTACAGGTCATTAACCTTTAATAAACAGAATTCAGCATTGAATGTATATAACCGGGACATCCCTGACTTCGTCAGTCGGCTACGCCGAAAGCTGTCCCGGCCACCCAGTATTAATGAGACTACCCATGAAACGCACGATCGTATTCCTGATAATAACCTGCTTGGCTTTGCCCCTGACCACCTCCGCCTACTGGCCGGTCAGTGTGGATGAAAACCTAAACGTAGCTGCCGATCCAGATACCAGCGAAGTTTACCCCAGTATCCTACCGTTCACCAACAGTTCTGTGTTGATCACCTACTGGAAGGCGAACTACATCTACCAAATTATTGATCGCTTCGGGGATTTTAAGTACCAGGAGGATCAGCTTGTAACACCAGGCACGCAATATTCACTTGGAACTTATATCAGCACTCATGCCCAAAGTGTACCTGACAGCAGCGGTGGTGCATACATCGTCTATTGTTTTCCAACGGGCGATAACATCGGTGTCTGGGCTCAACGGATCGACAGTACAGGGAATCGGTTGTGGGGTGATACTGGAATCAGGTTACTGCCTTCACACGACGGAGAAATCCATGCAGTCACCGATGGATCTGGCGGTCTTCTGGTCGCAGGCGAAGTGGATCTTGACGTACGCGCCCAGCATGTTGATGAATACGGCAATCTTCTTTGGGGTGAAGATGGGATTCCCGTTTCTGTGGGACCATTAAATTCGCATGAGTGCACTATCGCTCACGATAGTGAAGGCGGCGCTTTTGTTGTCTGGGAGGAGGGACAATTCGAATACAATCTCATCGGCCAGCATTTCGACCAGGATGGGATACCCCTTTGGACAGCGCCAATTATTATTAACGGCGGAGGCGCCTGGTACAACAGCCCTGTGCCCGATGGCTATGGTGGCTTCATTCTGGACATGAACAACGGAGGATACGGCAACGACCTTTACCGTTTCGATGCAGCCGGAGCTGAAGTCTGGCACATGGAAAACCTGAGCTACCATGTGGATAGCGGCACCGAAAAAATTGTCAATGGTGAGGAAAATTTTATTTACCTCGGTTTCTTCTGGGACTATCATTTCAAGGGGCAGCGTGTGGATGTACGCGGCGCAACCTACTGGCAGGCTGGCGGCGCATGGTTCAATGAGAGTTTAGGTGAGAATTATGGAAATGGGAATCCTGATTATACGTTCCGATACCCGAACTTCTACTGCCTTTTTGTAACATCACCACCAGGAAGTGGCGGTCCTTACTTCTATAATATCAGTGGATTGGATCAGCAGGGAAATCGAATTCTCAGAGAAAATGGGATTCTAATTCAAATCACAGAATTCGACGGTTTCTACCGGAAGATAGCCGTGGTATCTGATGAGGGTATCGTAGCGGCTCTAAACCACAGAACTCAAGTCAATCCTAATCAATTTGATTTACGAGTTAAGCGCGTCAATCCTGACGGTACCTTAGGCGGTCCCTTGCATCTGATGGTTGATTTGGTACCGGAATCAGCTTCCATACAGATACCGCCAACGGGTGGCAGTTTCACTTATAATGTCGCTATCGAAGATACTTACGTAGTCCATTCCGACTTCGACGCCTGGATCGAGGTGATACTACCCGGTGGAGAAACAAGGGAAATCACACTGCGTGAAGACATCCATATCGATTCCAATTCTGTAATCGAACGCTTCGACCTGGTGCAGGTCGTCCCGGGTTGGGCTCCGGCTGGGGATTACACCTACACCCTCTATGTTGGGGATTACGATTATCCCGACTGGTACTGGGAAAAGGATCAGTTTGGATTTGAAAAGCTCTCATCCGGGTCATTGCGAGGAAATTCGACGATTCTATCGGCGAATGACGAAGCAATCTTCGCGCCCAACCGCGGCTCTAATCCCCCCCTCAACAAGGGGTTGCAACCCCTTGTTAACCGTAGCGCGGGGGTGTCCGGCGTCAGCCGGACGGGGGGATCAGCAACTGCAAGTGTAGGGGCGCAGCATGCTGCGCCCCTACATG
>JAHJDJ010000194.1 GCA_018812585.1 bacterium | reverse complement strand
GAATCAGGTCCTGCAGTCGTGGGAGTCCAGTAGCCGAAAAATGCCCGGGTATTGCGTCCTGCGGGCAAATCGACATAAATTGTATCGACCACCGCGCCGGATACTGTCAGCATGACATTGGTGAGATCGCTTAGACTCCAGTTACCAGCGAGCGCCGTGATGGGGATTGACTGGTTTGCCGGCAAGACAGCATTTCTTCGCGGGGATAATATTGCCAGAATACCAGCATCGACACCCTCTTCGATATGACGATCGCATCCCATCATCGCCAGATAAGCCGTCGTCCAGGAAGCGTCCATGGCTGACGAGCCGCTGGCTGACGCGGGGATCCCGCCATCGTTATCGGTATCATGGTGCAGCAACAGGTTCGCCAGGGAGAGTTGATTCCAGTAATAAGTTGAATCCCCGGTGACGTCAAAGATGCCGCCCTGCGCGTTGCAATAGGCCACATTCCAGGCATTAGACCAACCTCCGGTGGCTGGTTCGAAGACCTGCACCATGGGGCCGTAGGTGTCGAACCAGTCCTGTCCCATATCAGGATATCGCTTGAAGAGTGAATTGCAGATCCCCCAGACGAAGGTTCCCGATGACATTGCCCATGATTCCAATCCCAGGCGCGACGCGGGGCTCTCTTCCACCCAATCAATTATCTGCCGGGCGCGCTGGCAGGCGATGTCCATGTATTCCTGGTTCCCAGTTGCTTCGCCATAAAGATAAAGATTGCCACAACACCAGCCGGTTACCATAACATTCAAACTGGAGGTAAAGGAAAGCTCGGTTTGGATGAGATAGTTGGCGCTGTTGACGGCATAATCCCAATGGCTGGAATCGTTCAGGGTGGCGCGGAATTGCTGTTCGGCTGCTAATGCCCAGGCACAGTTGTGGGCGGAATAATACCCAGCTCCCTCCATCCATGCAGGGAAGTTATAAGCATAAACCCAGGCATTGTCGATATTCTGGTTGAAGACCGGGTTTCCGGTCAGTTCATAATAACGGGACCAGACCCAGATACATTCCAGAGTATTATCTGTTTCTACGATATTGTAGTAGTATCCCGATTCTTCCTCCCGCTGACCACCGAAATTGATACCCGCGTCGATGTATTGAAGCCCCTGTTCAAATCCGGCGATCTGGATAAATTCAGAGAGATGATTATAGGTAGCATCCAATCCGGGGACCTGGAAGACGTTTTCGCCGATGTGAGTTTCAATTTTTTCCGGCGGGACGTAAGGTGTGGCTTGGATCGATGCAAGGGGGATCAGCGCGGCGAGCGCCATTAGTACGAAAACCGTTAATCTGCGTCTCATCTAATCCTCTCTGTCTAGGTCTAACTGGAGTGTGCGCAAAAACCGGACGATAGATCACTCCGGAAACTATAAGATAGTAAAAAATGAGTCGAATATCAACTCATTTTTTTTCACAACAAAAAAAATGGGGCTGATCCCAAGCTCCCGTTATCAATCTGAATAACTATATTTACTCGGATTAGAGCTCTTGGAACAGCCTCATTAATCGGGAATGTATAAGTCACTTAGTTATTAAGTGCGCCGTCTGCGATCCATTGGTAGATATTGTCAATGGTCGCTTGGGCAAGTGATGCGAAGGGTAGTGGAGGCATCCGGTCATTTTCGTTGTCTTCAATGATTTTGCGGTAGAGGTCACTCCCTTCGGGATCGAAAGGCTCTATAACCGGGTCGTGTGCTGTCTCATCCATCAACACTTCATACGAAGAGAAATCCAATCCATCAACCGGATCAGGCGGTATATGACAGGGGACGCAAGACTGTAAAACAGGTAGAATGTTCTCAGAAAATGTCACTTCACCGCTGCCGCCATTATTCCCTCCACCCGGCGCGCTTTCCAGAGCGCCTTCGCCGATCCATTGTTTGATCAAGCCGATGTTCGTCTGCGAAAGAGTCCCCCCTACCGGCATCGGCACTGCCCCGTTGGTTCCTTCCACTGCCCAGATTAAATAGCTGTTAGCGGCATCATTGGCGATCACCACCGGACCATGATTGGAGGTTCCTGCTATCAGTGATGCATAACTGGATAGATCCAATCCGCCATTCAGCGCAGCCCCGGAATGACAAACAGCACAGCTCGCTTGGAATATGGGTAGAATTTGCGAACTGAAATCGATGCCATTGGTTCCTCCATTGTCCGGCGCTGTCACTGGATCGCCCATGTCTGTACATCCGAATAGAACGAGAGCCATTATGGCAAAAGCAATCGGGATCATTTTTTTCATGGTGAAACTCCCCGGAAATCTACGGTGATACGTTGAACTTCGTCTAATTTCATAATCAGGAATTGCGGCCGCGGAATGTTATAATCAGACAGTTTCATCTGAAAGGTCGCTAGCACATGAACCTCCTGCCCACTTGCCGATTTGGTCAATGTTACTTCCGTAGCAACGTCGATAGTATGCGTGACGCCGTGGCAGGTGAAATCGCCGCGGGCGGTGGTCTTTACGGTGCTTCCTTCGGTCAGTTGACCGGTCAAGGGAATATTCGCCATCTTGAATTCGATGTTGGGGTATTGGTCAGTATCCAGATGATTATCTCTCATGTGACCGTCGCGGATTTTATTGCCCGTTTTTAATGAAGCCGCAGCGACACTTATAGATGCTGTGACTCCGCTGGAAAGATCTGCAGGATCGCAAGTCAAACTGCCGGTGATCTGATCGGTGGTTCCGACGATCTTCTCCAAAGGAGCTTTAGATTCGAACTGCACCAGATTATCGCCTCCACCAGTAACCGTGAAGGTCATGGGTTCTGCCTGGACTGCAAAAGCCAGGAATAGCGCGCCCCATCCTAAAACCATCATCATGTATTTCATTTGATTTCCCTATCTTTAGAAGAAGATATGCAATTGTAATTCTGCTTCATAGAAGCTGTCGATATTTATGTTATCGAAATCGTGATATCGTATGTTCGGTATCAATTCCAGAAATCCCGTGGGCACGACTTCGCATCCTACAACAACCATTGTCTCAGCGCCGCTTTCGTAATCAATATCGGGGTCGTAGAAATTGTATTCCAGTTTAGCTGTTACGCCGCGGCGAATTTTCATGGTCGCCTGTCCAAATCCAATCAGTGAAGCAGTGTTGCCCATTTCGCGATAATCCGCTTCACCCATGATAGTGACCGGCCCGAAAGTCAATGCTCCGTAACCTCCGCCGATAATGTCTTCGATATCCGTCGTTTCATTATAGCGGCCTGTGGCGCCCAGCCATAAAAAGGCTCCTCCGACAGGAAGACGAACATCGGCGCGCGCGGTCACTGCTTTCCCCTCATTAGCATCAATCAACTGTGTCGATCCGTTGGTTACTGCCACCGCGCCACTGAAGATCTCCGGATGAAAACCGATTTCCATCCCTGATTCCTGCCAGCCGTACTGCATCCCTAACTTCTCCCGCACGAAGACTTTATGATCCGCTAAGCGCAGTCCGTAAGGAGGCGTAAAATGCCCCACTTTGATATACCCGTTGGCAGGCAGTATGTGCCCGCTGCCCCAGACCTCAAAGTTGGAATAAAGCCCTTTATCCAGATAAAACAGCCATTGATCGGATAGCCGGAACGCCAGGTAAACGTCACCCTGCATCTGCAGGAAGGAGTTACTTTCGGAGTACTCCTCACCATAGAATTGGGTACGCGCATCAAAACCGATCTGGATCTGATCGTTCAGCATCGGCTGAATTTTACCAATCTCTTCGAAGGGTGTTTCCTGAACAGCTAACTCCGTATAGGCAAAGAACTGAGCCCCATAGAGTGTGCGCGCCCCCCCACCGGAAGGATCTACATGGCAGAGATGACAGGCTTGATTGTACTGCGCTGCATAGCGCGGGACAGCATAACCCGCCAAGCTTAAAAGCAATACGATAACGAACGAAGATATGATGGTACGCATGTTTCCTCCCTTCAGATGATGTCTTTCTAATGCGTGAATTTAGACACAAATTCGGTAAAGATCAAGCAAGAAAGTAATGGGAACTCAAGCAGCACTTTAAAAAACCTTCGAGCTTTGACATAGAAGATTTATAAAAATACGCCGATCTATGTGAAATGATTTGCATGTTCAGAAGGATATTATTATTGGAAATCAGACAATATCAAAAGATGATTCATAATAATATTTGTCTTGACTATGACATTTTTTATCCTTACATTTCAGGATCACCAGTTTATCCTATCATCATAAGGAGGAGACCATGCAACGCATGTTATCAGCTTTAGTAATCGTTACAGTCGCCCTGATACTGACCATACCAACTGTTGATGCTCAGATCGTTCAGAGCGGTGATTTCATCGTCGATTTACAAAGTATGGAGAGAGCAAAAATCGTCAGCAACCCGGCCTATACGGATGTTGAGTTGTTGACGAATACCGGTTTTGAAACGGGCGTGATTACACCGTGGACGCATGACGGCTACTGGTCGGTCACGACGACAAGTCCTAATTCAGGGATGTACTGCGCCACAGACATCGGCAATCACTGGATGCGGCAGGACTTTACACCAACCCCATCTGCCGACATTGTTTCAGCAACGCTTTACTGCAGACAACCTGAAGCCGCCATTGCAGCCATCGACTTTTTCTATTCCGATGGCACTTATGATGAAGAACTGATCTGGCCGACGGCAGCCTGGGAACAATACGATGTAGCATTTATCATCGCCCCGGGAAGAACCGTTGTTGCCATTCGTGTCTGGGGATACTCAGGCGGCGGCCCTGATCCGGACGAGACCTACTACGATGATTTCTCGATTCAAACCGCAGGCGGCGGCACCATGACCATTGATTTAACGTACGTCTCCGGTTCGCCCGTGCCGGCTTCAGGCGGGAATATCTACTACGAAATCTTCGGCGAAAATGTCGGTGCAGCTCCGATCAACTTTGATGGTTGGCTGGATGTGTCCTACCAGGGAGGCACGCCCACAACCATCGCACAACGTTACTTCGCTAATTTCCAGCCAGGCTGGAGCATTAATCGTCCGGATATGTTCTTCCCGGTCCCCTCAACTTATGCGGCGGGAGATTATATGTTCGGAGCAAAAGTAGGCGGATACCCGAGCAATATCTGGGATGAGGATGCTTTCCCCTTCATCAAAACCGGCGCTGGTCTGGTACCAGGTTTTGTGCCTTTCATCCCGGATGGTATGCCTGATCCCTTCGAAATCATTGAGAAAAGCTCTGTTGCTGTAGCATCCGATCACCTGATGCTGACCAACTACCCCAACCCCTTCAATCCGGAAACCACGATCAGCTTTGCCCTGCCGGAAGCCTGCCAGATCAGTCTGACAGTTTACGACGTCGCAGGCCGAAATGTCGTGTCTCTGATAGACGGATGGCGGGAAGCTGGGTCTCACGAGATCTCCTTTAATGCTTCGCACCTCCCCTCTGGAGTTTATATCTACCAGCTTAACACAGGCGCCTCCGCGCTATCAGGAAAGATGCTGCTGCTGAAGTAGTGGTCGTCTCCTGCACACCAACCTCACAATGGGGCAGCGATAATTCTGCCCCATTGTTTTGTTTCAAAAGCCGCTAAAACGGTTGCATTCGTACCGGAAATATCTTAAATTTATGGTTTAAAAATACCACCCATGAGCCCACCCGCAATTTCTCCCGCGCCCAGCCTGCTGGCAAATATCGCTGTCGATTACTGGCAGGGTCTGAAGAATCTGTTTACCTGTCCGCGCGAAATCTGGATCACTTTCATCGTCAAGGTGCTGGAAAGCCTCTGCTATTTCTCCTCGGTCCTGATGCTCATGATCTTCATGACCCAGGATATGGGTCTATCGGATAAAGTCGCAGGAACTATTTTCGGCGTCTTTTCGGCCTCCATGTCATTCTTCATGCTCTTCGTCGGCTTCATCGCAGATTCGATGGGAATTAAGAAAGCGCTCCTGACCGGTTTGGTGATTGCGCTGGTGGGCAGGCTGGCGATCACCTTCACGACGGATCCCTGGGTGGTGTTTCCGGGGTTGTTTCTGCTGTCGGTAGGATTCGCCTATATGATTCCTCTGCTGGCAGCCGCAGTTAAGCTCTTTTCCAGTAAAAAGGCGCAGAAGTATGCCTTTTCCTGGTATTACGTGGTGATGAATGTCGGCTCGCTGGCAGCAGGATTAGCCTTGGATCCGATTCGCTCCAAATTTACCGAGGTGACAACTTTTCAAGTTGCAGGCTACGAACTCATCGTTCGTCCTACCCAGATCATCTTTCTCGTGGGCGTTCTGGCTACACTGGTATCGATGGTGCTGGTGATTTTTTTCATCCGTAATAAAATCCCCAAAGAAGCATTCCATGAAGACGAAGAGGAGAGTGCTGAAGAGCCGCAGAATCACGATCCGGAAAAGCCGAAAAAGAGGGAATCTGCCTGGAGCATCATGCGTGAGGTTGCGTATGAGAAACGGTTCTGGATATTCATCACTTTCATCTTGCTGCTGGTGCTGGTAAAGATGATTTTCCAGTATAACCACTCGCTCTATCCGCTCTATATGGAGCGCATCGGGTTAAAGAATTGGACGGGAAAGTTATACAGTATCAATCCCTTCATTATCATCTTCCTCGTGCCCGTGATGACAGCCATTACCGGGAAGATGAAAGCATTTAACGTCATCATGTTCGGATCGCTGATTTCCGCGGCATCGGTCTTTTTCATGGGATTCGGTGAAGCCATTTCGCTGATTGTCCTCTATCAGGTCGTCCTCTCTATCGGGGAAGCCATCTATTCGCCACGAGTATACGACTACACAGCATCAATAGCGCCGCCGGGCAGAGAAGCATCCTACATGGCCTATTCGAAAGCGCCCATGTTCTTCGCCAAAGTGGCGGCGGGTCCGGCAACCGGTTTCCTGTTAGCGGGATTATGCCCTGAATCTGGACTGCGCAATAGTGAGCTGATGTGGATTATCGTAGGGATCTCAGTGATGATATCGCCCATTACCCTCTTCCTGGGACGGAAGTGGCTGGACGTTGAATCGCGGGAAAAAGCGGGAGAGAAGCTTTAGCGCTGAATGGTTAAGATGATAAAGGATTGTCCTTCTGCCCAGCCCTAAAGGACGTGGGCTACAGATGGTACAAGCCCCATGAATGGGGCTAAGAAAACAGTCACGTAGGGTAAACTAAGCAAAGCGCAGGCTACTATTTTTCATGGAGGTCAGGCATTTCTGCCTGACAAAGCACAAACTGCCAAAGGACAGACAAGAATGTCCGTCCTCCAGCAAACTGTAAAAAGCCCGTCATTCTGGCTTGTCCAGAATCTGACGGGCTCACTGGTCGATCAACAAGGGGCTGTAGCCCCTTGCTGTTTGGATTATCTTATCTGACGGATGTACCATGTCTGACTCCGGGCAAGCCGGAGTGACATGGTTGAATTCTACTTCATCAAAACCATCTTCCCTGTCACCGTAGTCGGGGTCGTCCCTGACCCCGACATCTCCAGCCGATAAACATAAATCCCCGACGCCAACTGCGACCCATCGAAAGTGACCTCGTGGGTGCCAGCCTGGCGGAAGCCATCAGCTAACCTCGCCACCAGCCGCCCGGAAATGTCGTACACCGACAGGTAGACCCGCTCCGCAGTTGGCAGATTAAACCGCATCGTGGTGGTGGGGTTGAAGGGGTTGGGGTAGGTGTTGCAGGTGAATGTGTCAGGAATATTATAGTCAATCGGGTCTTCGACCCACACTGATTGGTCGTAATAGAATGCACCAATATCAGCTATTGTACTGTCTGGATCGAAAGTGAAGTTCGGATCACCAGCATCTATGCAGGGAGATCCCGCTAACAGATGGAAATCTCCTCCCACCGGATCGACGAATAAAGGATCTTCAAAGATGTTGAAAAACGCATCGCAGGAATCGCCGTTTGCATTAATGGTGACTTGTAATCCAAGGTATTGCGGAATACTGTTCCCACAAAAATTTCTATTGCCGTTATCAAAAAGATCACAATAACTAATCAGTGCATCATCGCAATCATCGTAAAATGAAATACCCCCATCAGTTCCGTGACCTGAGATAATTGTATTGATTATATGCGGATTTGAATTAACGTGACATGAAACACCACCACCATACCAATAAACGGGATTATTGTCATTATCATGAATAGTACAATTTATGATGAGACCGTTGATCTATTCTAACTCAGAGGTTCCCTGAGTTCTCAATTTGTATTTTTAAAATGTATTTTGCTATCGAATTGGAAAAAGAACAGTATTTTGTCTGGTAATTGACTCATTTAATCGATATTAAGCGGTATTT
>JAHJDJ010000193.1 GCA_018812585.1 bacterium | reverse complement strand
TCCTCAATCGGTGCGCTGCGTGCCATCCCCAATTATGCTGTCGTAGGTGCATCGAAAGCGGCACTGGAATCGTTGGTCCGGCACATGGCAGCCGAACTGGCTCCGCAGAAGATCCGGGTCAATGCCATCAGCGCCGGGATCGTGGAAACTGACGCGTTGGCGCACTTCCCCACTGGCGAGGAATTGATCGCCGAATCAAAGAAACGCACTCCGATGGGCCGCTTGACAGAGCCGGAAGATGTGGCCAATACGGTGCTCTACCTCTGCTCCGGTTTAGCTGAGATGATCATCGGTCAGACGGTGGTGGTCGATGGTGGATACGCGATCATGGCATAGGCGCTCAGATAAGCTTCTCGTATTTCAGATCTTGATTTACGCTGTGTTTTTTTGTATCTTAGCAATTCCTCTGGCGTAAATCAGGATGTTTCTCATCTCCTCTTTAAAACTCAATATTGTCTCATTCCTGACGCTGTTGTTGATAGCACTTCCAGGGTACTCCTGGCAGCGGCAGCCCAACTGGACAGTAACCACAGAAAACGGTTCGTGGGTAGCTTCGCCCGCGGGTCTCTTCCAATACGACAGCGATAACGAGAAATTCATCCCCGAAGCATTTCCAAATTCTCCCAATTTCGTCCCCTTCG
The DNA here is from genome assembly GCA_018812585.1 of bacterium. GTDB lineage: Bacteria > Electryoneota > B3-LCP > B3-LCP > B3-LCP > JAHJDJ01. The sequence continues at coordinate 1,915 of JAHJDJ010000193.1, read as the reverse complement.
AGCTATTCACAGACGGCGATCAATTATGGGCTCTCGCCGATTCCTCTATTGGCTATATCGATCTGTTTTCCGGCGGCAGGTACGTCTATGCGCAGAGTGACGGATTACCTGCTGCCAGATTCACCTGCCTGGCGATTGCCGAAGAATACATCTGGGCCGGCAGCGATCAAGGCGCTGTCCGATTCGACCGGTTGATTGAACAGTGGGAAACTTTAGACGTCCCGGCAGAAATGCAGTCACCTGAAGTCAGAGCGATCAATCATCTGCTGGCGCTGGATGACTTTGTCTACTTTGCCACTGATGCGGGAGTGCTGCGATACGAAATCGATACCGAGTCATTCACGCTCTTGGGCAGTGATGACGGACTGCGTGCGGGCGCTTTACAGGCCATAGAACTGATCGGTGATGAAATCTGGTTTTCAGGAGACGCGGGAATCGACATCTATTCTGTCAGTCAGAGGAACTGGTCGTACTTGGGTGACGCGGCTGGATTTCGCAGCGCTGACTGGATCGACGCGGCTTACATCAGCGGATTGCTGTATTTCGTTTTTGAGGATGGCATCGACATCTGTGATCCAGTAAACCGCCAGATCTATCCTTTCGAGCGGGAAAGTCAGATCGCGCAGTACCGCGTTAACGACATCACCGGCGCTCGCAACGGCATCTGGTTCGCCACGGATAAGGGATTACTGCAGTACGATGAAGGTAACCTGCAGTCCGGCCAGCCGGAAAGCTGGGTACTTCACGATCAAAGCCGCGGGGCAACATACCCGGCTTTCAGCCGTCTAGCCGGATTTGATAATTACATTCTGGGTGAAGGGCAGTCGGGCATCGACGTGCTGGATCAGACGAATGATACCTTTCAAGATCCGTTGGCGTATGGAGAAATGGCAGATCGCTTTGGCGAGACGGAATCGACCAGTGCGTTGCGCTGGGATGATGACGGCTTAAGCTATACTCCCAATGATAGCTTTCGCTTAGGGTTGACCGGCAATGCAAATTATATCACCATCATTGAAGAACAGCAGACAGAAGATCGTTTCTGGGGGCGTTTGCAGCCCTATATATTGCATAGTTCTGGCCGTGCGCTTAACGGACTCTATGACAACACCGATCCAGATGAAGTCTTCTATGGCGCAATTTATCGCGGCATTGAAGGGGATCTACTGAGATTAGCCGAAGGAGGCAATCGAATCAGTTACCAGCAGACCATCGATCCATTCTTCGGAGGCGCGACCATTAGAGGCGGGCGAGTCATGTTGGAAGCCGGCGCGCGTAGCGGCCAGAAAAAGAGGAGTCTTTTACGCACCACAGTCGCCGCCGGTGAGCGTGTTACCAAATCAGCCCGTGAGTTCTTTACTGGCGGGCAATCTACGACTTACAGTCTGGAACATCAGGACCTTCTGATCGGCAGCGCTGAGGTTTACCTGAACGGCAGACGGCTTACGGATGCTGATTACACTCTGAATCATACCACCGGGCAACTCTATTTCACCTTTACCGGTTGGGAGCTGCTTAATGAGGGCGACGTGATCGAAGTGGTGTATCAGTACCGTCTCAATGAAGGGCAGATCGACGACCGAGTCATTGGTGGCGAGCTGGTGCTTTCCAGTGGCGATGCCTTGCAGGTGGCGGTTTCAGGATTCAACCTGGAAAAGACACTCGCAGATTCTGCGGGCGGCTTCAGCGGCGCTCAACTCGCGGCCGATCTGCGCGGCTCTATTTTAGGAGGTGAAGGTCAATTAACGACGACGGTCGGAGCGGGAACATCGGAAACGGCCGGGGATGAGTTTTCGCAGACGGGTGCTGTCAGCGGCAGTTTTCAGAGGGAGGCATGGACGTTACGTGGGTCTTACCAGGTCCAAGCGGACAGCTTAGCCACACTGGAAGATCGTTCGACTGAATTCGGGTATTT
>JAHJDJ010000192.1 GCA_018812585.1 bacterium | reverse complement strand
GGACCGGCTCCTTTATATTTTACCTGAAACAGGTGTGTTGTCCATGCAATCCGTTTTGCGCCATACACAAAATCCACTCTGACGCGCAGCAGATAATTATCCAGCGTTATATTGATTCCCAGCTCTTCAAATCCCTCCCGCAACGCGCCCTCTTCAAGTGTTTCTCCCGGGTTCAAGCCACCAGACGGAGGCCGATAGCTCCCTTCCGGGTAGACCGGTTTCTGAGTAACCGCCAATTTATTATCATGATACAGATAAAGAGTAACGTCGTGCGCTCGGCCGTTTTTCTGGGTTGAACGGATAAAATCATAGTGTTTTTTCGGGGTCGGATAATTCAGACGCAGTGTTTTCGGCGTCCCATATTTCTCTTCAGCCGCGCGTATCATACTGTGGTTAAAATACATCTCTCCTCCTTTGGATAAAATATACTCCTAAACCTCGTACTGTTCAAGTCTAAACCCAAAAATAACACGCTAAACGAGAACCAAGGTTTTTGGTTGACATGGTAATAGGGTTTTCGTATATTAGGGAAATTTTAACCGCGGAGAGTAAATGGATTTCGCCCCGATTTTCATCTTCATCGCTGCTGCTGCCGCTACCGTGTTTGCCGCCCTTCTGGTCAATCGGTTGATTGCACCGCATAAGCCCGATCCTATCAAGTTGACAACCTACGAATGCGGAGAAGAACCTGTAGGCTCTCCCTGGATTCGATTTAACACCCGGTTTTATGTCATCGCTTTGATTTTCCTGATCTTCGACGTCGAAGTCCTGTTTCTGTTTCCCTGGGCAGTGAACCTGAAAAGCCTGGGACTATTTGCCTGGATCGACATGGCGATCTTTATTACGATACTGGGTGTGGGTCTGGCCTATGTATGGGCAAAAAAGGACCTTGAGTGGATTAAACCGAGTATGGGCGATATCGAAACCATTCAGCGGTTAGAGGAGCAAAATAACGCTTAGTTTTTGTTTTCAGGTGGTCGCTTGCGCCGCCTTTTCTTTTATGCACAATTGCAAGAATTTTCACAACGATAATAACACCATCACAATAAAGGCCACCCGATGAGCATCATTGAAGGCCGCTTCGAGCCCAACATCATTATCACTTCAGTTGACGCCCTTTTCAATTGGTCGCGTTCTCGTTCGTTATGGCCGATTACCTTCGGTTTAGCCTGTTGCGCGATCGAAATGATGGCTACTGCCGCCTCCCGCTTCGATCAGGACCGTCTGGGAATCTTCCCTCGCCCGACCCCCCGTCAGGCTGACTGTATGATCGTTTCAGGCACTGTTACCGCAAAAATGGGCGAACGCGTGCGTCGTCTTTATCTGCAGATGCCTGAACCCAAATGGGTCATCGCTATGGGATCGTGCGCCAATTCCGGAGGACCTTACTGGCAGCATGGTTATCACGTGGTCAAGGGCGTCGACCAGATCATCCCGGTGGATGTTTACATTCCCGGATGCCCGCCTCGTCCGGAAGCGCTGCTCGACGGCTTCCTGAAGCTGCGCGAAAAAATCGAACAGTGCACCATCGCAAAAAAGACCGGCTAATGCCCGGTCACTCGTTACCCTGAACAGAGCAAGTTCATTAATTAAGGATAAATTCCGGGATGACTCCTGAAGAAATCTGCCAAAAGCTGCAATCAGCAGGAATCGAAGTCACCTACCACGATACGAAACCTGATCCGTTTCTGCTATGCACTCTCCAATCATACAAGCAGGCAGCCTTAACCCTGCGGGACGATCCAGATCTGGCTTTTCAAAGCCTGATGAGCCTGACCGGTCTGGAATGGCCGGACTATTTCGAAGTCGCCAGCCAGTTGATCTCTTATCAAAAAGAGCATCGTGTAACCATCAAGGTGCGCTGTGGGAAAGATGATCCTTCCGTTCCGACCCTATCGGACGTCTGGACAATTGCTGAATGGCACGAACGTGAAGCTTATGATCTGGTGGGCATGACCTTCGCAGGTCATCAGGATCTGCGCCGCATTTTGCTTCCTGAAGATTGGGAAGGACACCCGCTGCGCAAAGATTACTCCCCCCAGGAACGCTGGCACGACATTTCATTAACGTCAGAACCACCGAAGACGACGCATGAGTGAAACAAAAGAAATTCATATCCCTTTGGGACCCAGTCCTGAGAAGTGGGATCTCTTAAGCAAGGGCATCGATCCGTTCGGTGACCAGATGATCCTGCAGATGGGTCCGCAGCATCCGGCAACTCACGGTGTGCTGCGCCTCGAGCTGAAAACCGACGGCGAAGTAGTCACGAAGATCACACCGTACATCGGGTATCTGCATCGCTGCTTTGAAAAAGTTGCCGAAAGTGTCACTTATCCGCAGGTTATTCCCTACACCGAACGTATGGACTACCTGGCCGGTATGAACATGGCTTTAAGCTACGTCCTGGCGGTGGAGAAGCTTCGGGAGATCGAAGTAAATGACCGTGTAGAGACGCTGCGTGTGCTGGTATGTGAACTGAACCGTATCGCCAGCCACTGTGTAGCCATCGGGACATTTGCTCTGGATATCGGCGCCTGGACGCCCCTGCTTTACCTCTTCCAGGTTCGGGAACACATCCTGGATCTACTGGAAGAACTGAGCGGCGCTCGCATGCTGTTCAATTATATCCGCATCGGTGGTCTGGCACACGACATTCCCACCGGTTGGATTGACAAGGTCAGGGAATTCTGCACCTACATGGATCCCAAGATCCCGGAACTGAACGGCCTGCTTTCCTATAACAAGATCTACATTGAGCGACTTGCTCATGTCGGTGTGATGAGTCAGGATGTTGCTTTGCAGTACGGTATTACCGGCCCCAACCTGCGGGCCACCGGTTTCGACTACGACATGCGACGCGATGCTCCCTACAGCGGTTATGAGAAGTATGATTTCCAACCGCAGATTGGCGCTGGCGAACAGGGGACGCCGGGAGATTGCTGGGACCGCTATATCGTGCGGGTTCGTGAAATGGAAGAATCGCTTAAAATCATACGCCAGGCGTGCGATCGGATGCCGGAGGGAGACGTCAAGGAGACGATCCCGAAATCACTGCGGAAAATGCCGGAAGGTGAGGTTTATGTTACAACTGAGGCGCCTCGAGGCGAACTGGGTATCTATTTAGTCTCTGATGGGACAGATAAACCCTACCGAGTTAAAGCCCGTTCGGGCGCTTACTGTTCCGTGGCAGCCGTTCCTGCGATTTCATTAGGCGGGTTGATCGCAGATTTAGTAGCAATCGTTGCCAGCATTGATATCGTGCTGGGTGAGGTGGACAGATGATCGCATTAGAACCTTATCTCGACTTAATCATTTCCGTCGTCTATGTCGTCGGCATCGTTCTGTTCCTCTCGCTGTTCGCACTGTTTGCGACCTGGCTGGAACGGAAAGTAGCCGGTCATATCCAGGATCGATTAGGGCCTATGGAGACTGGTGGCTGGCATGGGTGGCTGCAACCGATTGCCGATGCTATCAAGCTGTTAATCAAGGAAGATATCATTCCTGCGGCGGCAGATAAGAAGCTGTTCAAGTTAGCTCCCTATCTCGTCTTCATCGGAAGTTTGGCGGGATTTGCGGTTTTACCCTTTGCCGCCAACCTGATCGGTTCTGACCTGAATATCGGTGTATACTACGTCATCGCTGTCACCTCGCTGGTCGTTATCGGAATTCTGATGGCTGGCTGGGCTTCGAACAATAAATGGTCGATGTACGGCGCTATGCGCTCTGCCGCGCAGATGATCTCTTATGAAATTCCCGTCGCATTGTCTCTGCTGATTCCGGTGATGATGGCTGGAACAATGTCAATGGTGGAGATTGTTGACAATCAGGCGGGCGGTTTCTGGAACTGGTATGTTTTCCGCACCATGCCCTTCAGTTTGATTGCTTTTGTTATCTACTTTTGGGCTTCACTGGCTGAAGTCAACCGGGCGCCGTTCGATCTGCCGGAAGCGGAATCCGAACTGGTTGCAGGATATTTCACTGAATACTCAGGCATTCGCTGGGCGATGTTCTTTTTAGCGGAATACGGCGATATGTTCGTGGTCTCCGCTATCGCGGCCACAGTCTTCCTGGGCGGCTGGTATGCTCCCTTCCCTTTCCTGGACATCATTCCGGGACCGATCTGGTTTATCGGGAAGACGGCTTTTCTCGTCTTTGTACAGATGTGGTTGCGCTGGACCTTACCCCGTCTGCGTGTCGACCAACTGATGTATGTCTGCTGGAAGATTTTCCTCCCCTTCAGCTTTGCGAACCTGCTGTTGGTAGGATTGTGGGTGGTGTTGAAGGGGTAGGGTAATCCACCAGAAGGAATTCTGGTGCTTAGTTCTTCATAGAAAATTGGTTGAAACCAATGGTGTTGTAGTTGTGACCAGTCTCTTTCCCGAAGGATCGCAAGTGTCGAGGACACTTAGCGAAGAGACTTTGTGGCAGAAAACTAAGCATGGGATTTGAATCCCGTGCTTCCGGTAAAAGAAAATACAAACTGACGTTTGAAGCGATATGAACGCAACCTACAAATACTTCCGGGATATTTATCTGGGAGTCACCACGGTTTCCCTTGGCATGTGGATTACTTTCAGGCATTTCTTCATGCCGACGATAACCGTGCAGTATCCCAGAGAGAAACTGATCTATCCACCCCGCGCCCGCACCGAGCTGCGCAATGCCATCGAGTCATGCAACGGCTGCCTGCAGTGCGCCCGCGCCTGTCCAGTGGAGATCATCCATATCGAAACGGCTAAAGCGCAAGACGAGGATAATGCGGGTAACATGCCCGATGGAAAACCCCGTAAGCTGCTGGTACTGACCTTTGATGTGGAGATGTCCAAGTGTGTCCATTGCGGCCTTTGCGTCGAGGTTTGCCCCACTGAATCGATGCATTGGAACAACGAACACGAACACGTCACCTTCACGCGTGAAGAATTGATGCGTCACTGGGCAACCTATCCACCGGAAGAGGTCAGACGTCTGCAAGAACGCGACGAGATACTGAAAGCAGAAAAAGCGAAACAGGCTGCTGAAGCCGCAGCTAAAAAGGCCGCCGCCGGAGATCAACCAGCGCCAAAACCTGTCTCGAAACCTGCCGCCGATGGAGCTGAAAAACCCGCGCAGCCAAGCGCAGCCGCTGCTACGCCTGCTATAGAGAAACCTGCCAAACCTGAATCCGGAGATGGTACAGATTCCCCGCAAAAAGAAAACGGTAAGGAGAAAGCATGATCTTACATTTCTTAACACAAGCCGTTTTCTGGTTTCTGGTCATCCTGACAGTCGGTTCGGCGATTGTGGTGGTCTTCAACAAGCGCATCCTGCATTCGGCGTTCGCCCTGTTGTTCACCCTCTGCGGTGTTGCTGGATTATATGTCTTCCTGTCGGCGGACTTCCTGGCCGCCAGCCAGATGCTGGTTTACGTCGGAGGAATTTTAACGCTGATCATCTTCGGTGTTTTCCTGACCGCCAGAATGTATAACATGAGCATTCCAGAACAGACACATCAGCGTTTTCTGGCTCTACTGCCGGTTCTTGGTCTGGGTGGAATTATCTTCTATGTGCTGAATTCAGCAGAGTGGCATTTAATCACCCCAATGGTGGCGCCTACCACTGAAAATCTTGGCAAGATGCTGCTGACGACCTACCTGGTCCCCTTTGAAGTCGCCAGTATGCTGTTATTAGCGGCTCTGATCGGCGCAATTCGTTTAGCCCGCCCCAGAAAGGAGGATCATGATGACTAATTTCCACGTTATGTTAGCGGTCGCCGCGATTCTGTTCGTTCTGGGCTTACTTTGTGTGATGACACGTCGTCATGCCATATCGGTTTTGATGGGCGTTGAATTGATCCTTAATTCTGCGGCCTTGAACTTCGTCATCTTCAGTCACTATACTGTCGGCAATCTGTTCGGTCAGGGGATGGCGGTTTTCATCATCATCATTGCCGCCGCGGAAGCCGCTGTGGCATTGGCGATTTTCCTGAATATTTACCGCACTCTGTCGACTTCCGAGATCGACAAAGCGACTCAGTTGAAGGGTTAGCGCAAATTACGGTGCAAACTGATGGCTTCTTCAAATGAATTAGTAGCCTACTGCGGCTTATACTGCGGCGATTGTTTCAGTTACCAGGGCAAGATTGCCGACCTGGCAAGAGACCTTCGCAAGGAACTGCGAGCCCATAAATTCGACAAGACCGCAGCTACCTTGGCAGAATACTCGTTCTTTTCATATTTTAAGAACTACCCTCACTGCTATGAGGTGCTGGGAGGCTTGGTCAAACTTCGGTGCAAACCGGGCTGCCGAAAGGGTGGAGGCAATCCTGCCTGTAAGATCCGCACTTGCTGTCAGCGAAAAAGCTATGAAGGCTGCTGGGAATGCGAAGAGTTTGAAGCCTGCGATAAATTGAAATTTCTAGAGGGTAACCACGGCGTTGCTCATATTAAAAATCTGCGCAGATTACAAAAGAAGGGCTTAGAGGCTTTTCTTGCAGGCAAAAAGGACTGGTACGCCGTCAAGTAATCATCAGATAACCATCTGGCAATAATCATACACCGACTATGATCACTGAAGCATTAATCATCCTGTTAGCGCCACTGGCAGCGTTTACCATCGTCATCTTTCTGGGGAAACGTTTACCCCGTGGCGGTGACTTTGTCAGCCTGGCGGCGATCTGGCTGGGTCTGATTCTGTCGTTCCATCTGTTCTTCAAGATGCTTGGAGCCTGGGATCCTGACTTTGCAGTCACATGGCAGTTCCATTGGTTCAATTTCGGCGATTACGCGCTGAAAATCGGCATCAATCTGGATAATATGGCCATCATGATGCTGGTGGTGGTTTCTGTCGTCAGCGCACTGGTGCATCTCTTCAGCACCGGATATATGAAAGGCGACATCCGTTATTCCCGGTTCTTCGCGTTTCTCTCTTTCTTCAGCTTCAGTATGCTGGGCCTGGTTCTGGCGGACAATATCTTCATTATCTTTTGTTTCTGGGAACTGGTCGGTGTTTCCAGTTATCTGTTGATCGGTTTCTGGTATGAAAAACAGTCAGCTTCTGACGCCGCGGTAAAAGCGTTTGTGGTCAACCGCATTGGCGATGCAGGCATGTTGGTCGGTATCATGCTCGTTTTTACTCATATCGGAACGCTGAACTTAAATGAAGTCATAGCTGCCGTCGGTCGCGGTGAATTGACCGGCACCTTATTGACTGCAACAGGCATCTGCCTCTTCTGCGGAGCCGTCGGTAAATCGGCGCAATTCCCTCTGCACGTCTGGCTGCCCGACGCCATGGAAGGTCCCACGCCGGTTTCCGCCTTAATTCATGCCGCCACGATGGTCGCCGCCGGCGTCTATCTGACCGCCCGCATTTTCCCCATACTGACTCCTGAAGCCGGTCAAGTGATTGCCTATGTCGGTGGCTTCACAGCGCTCTTTGCCGCCACTATTGCGGTCGCTCAAAACGACATCAAACGGGTTCTGGCCTATTCGACCTTAAGCCAATTAG
>JAHJDJ010000191.1 GCA_018812585.1 bacterium | reverse complement strand
GCGCCGCCGGAATGTTCGATACCTTGATCCACGGGTAAAATGGATAGATAACCGGTCTTAGCCAATCTGCCATGCGCAAACAACCACGCCAGATTTTTCAGTGTTTGGATATTACGGTCAGAATTGATGAAGATCCGGTCTATCCAGTCAGGACCAGGGAGATTTAATTGATCCTTGGATATTTTAGGATCATTGAAATTCAGCAGTGAATCAGCATCGGGTCCTAAAAGTTCGGTTATTTTATCGATAGTCAGCATCTGGAAACTCCCACTTTATGATTAAGCTCTATTAGACAAACGTGTAGAAAAGCAGGGCGTTTGCATGGATTTATATTATGGTCAGAAGTATGCTTTCATTACATACTGCAGCATCATACGCTGGGTATTGAAGAAAGATCCGTTCAGCGCGATCGCATGCTGCATGATGCGAATAAAGTCATCCCTGCGGCGGTAAAACACCGGGACGACGTCCTTTTCCAGCTTTTTATACAGCGATTCAGCGTCAGCGTCGACATGATTGGGAGTATTCATATCTCTGGCAGCTTCACCGAATGACCAGCCGGTTAATCCTTCGATACATCCCTCGATCCACCAACCATCCAGGATGCTTAGAGAGGGCACTCCATTCAAGGTGGCTTTCATGCCGCTGGTGCCTGACGCTTCTCGGGGGGGAATGGGATTATTAAGCCAGACATCAACGCCGGAAGTCAGCAGCAGCCCCAGATCCATGTCATAATTAGGCAGGTAGGCAATACGAATTTTACCCTTTAAGGACTCCTTCGCCTTGAAGATCTCCTGGATAATCTGTTTGCCTGCCCCATCAGCAGGATGCGCTTTGCACGCGAAAACAAACTGGATTGGTCCATGTTTAGCCGCGATCTTTATCAGTCTATCTGGATTATGAAAGACCAGTTGAGCGCGTTTATAGGGAGTGGATCGCCGCGCAAATCCGATGGTAAGGCTATCCGGGTCCAAGTCAGCGTCCGTCGTTTCATTCACGAAGTCGATTAATTTGCACTTGGCGTCTTCATGAGCCAGCCAGATGCCTCGATTGGGAATACTGAATGCTGAGCGCAGGCTGAAATTATCCTCCTTCCAGCCGGGGATATATTTATCGTAAAGCCTCTGAAATGGTTCAGACGTCCAGGTGGCGGCATGCACTCCGTTGGTGATGCTATCAATAGTGTAATCAGCGAACATGAATCGGGAAATTTCCGAATGCTTTTTAGCGACGCCGTTGACTTGATCGCTTAATTCGAGCGCCAGATAGGTCATATTGAGCACGCCGTCCAGACAAAATCTTTCGCCGTTGTTACAAACGTCTTCATCTAAGACGCTGTGCGCTAATTCCACATCGAATTGATCATGCCCCGCGGGTACCGGTGTGTGAGTCGTAAAGACACACTGCTCGCGCACTTTCTCCAGATCAGCATCCGTCGTCTTTTTATGCTTTGCTTTCTCCTTCACTTCCCGTAAAAGTTCCAGAGTCAGCAGAGCGGCGTGTCCTTCGTTCAGGTGGTAGCGTTTAATGTCACTATAACCGAGTTCTCTCAGGATTCTTAGTCCTCCGATACCTAAGATGACTTCCTGACAGAGTCGATAACGCCGTTCACCGCCGTATAAAGAATCTGTCAGACAACGATCCCACTCGGAGTTCTCTGCTGCGCTGGAATCCAACAGATAGACCGGCACGATGTGACCGCCTGAACTTGTAACATCATAGCGCCAGACTTGCAGTTTAACTGTTCTGCCTTCGATGGTGACGGTAGCCTGTGCCGATTCTCTATGCAGGTATTCTTCAACCGACCAGTTGACAGGTTCTTCCGTTTGGCGGCCGGCGCTGTCCAGTTTCTGGTTAAAGTACCCTTTACGATGGAGCAGAGTAACTGCCACCATCGGAATTTTCAAATCTGCTGCAGAACGGATAGTGTCACCGGCTAAAACGCCCAGACCGCCACTGTAGGTCGGGATGGCATTTTCCAGGCCGATTTCCATTGAAAAGTAAGCAATTTTACGATCGATCATAAGTTGTGTCTGTTAGTCCTTGCTACTATTTATATCGGAATCATTGCAGCCAATCTACAATCAATTAGATGGCTTTTTCTGGGTTAGAGCGCCAGAGGTCTTCGAAATCGACAGACACAGGTCCTGCCCAACTGAAATCCTACTGTTGTGATTTCAGAGCGCTCTTGGGACAGATTTTCAGGTCGATCTTATCCCGTTCACGATCCGGCTTGAGGTCTATTTCAAGATCCCAGATTTTTGCCGCCGCTTCTATCATGGTGATTTCGTTCTGATGAATCGCGTTATCAGCTCGAGCCACACGGAATAGGTCGCTCAAGATAACTGATGTTCTTTCCGTTCTACCATGATAGCGCTCTTTCAGCCGCTGCGCGCAGATCAGAAATTGGTTATAACGATCATGGTGAAATTCATATTCGTTATAAAGGCTGATGACTGTCGCACGGATTTTCTGAAATTCAGCAGATTTCATTTCGGGGAAGCGCCTTGCCCAGATTCTTATAATACACTCAACTTCATCAAAACTGAACTCTCGATCTGGTAAGTGCCCCATGGTAACCAGCATATACAGGATATCGTGGTGGAGAGACCAGTCCTTACTTCCATTTACATTAATTGTTTTCGAACCGTTGGCAATAAAATCCCGCTTCAGTAAATCTATATCGCCGTCCGTGCAGGGGTCTAGCTCCAGCCACCAGGCTTTGACAGCGGCCTTGATCAGCATGATTTCTTCCTGCGAGACCGTCCGGTCACTTCCGGCTATGCCAATCAGATCGTTCATCACCTCCAGCAATTTGGATTCCTGTCCCGCGAAATAGTCCCGCAGCATTAAGGCGGATTTGACATACTGATCGAAACGGCTCTGAAATCCGTTCAGATCATGATACTTTGTTAAGACCGTGCCGCGAATCTGCTTGAATTCTCCCGGTTTTATTTCAGGCAGCCATTTTTTGAATTTCTGGGTTATTTCGCCAATTTCTTCAAAGCTTAACTTTTTATCAGGCAGATGCCCCAGACAAATGTACATGTACAGGAGATCATGATAGTGAGTCCAGTTTTCGTCAAGTATCGAAGTGGAAGGTTTGTGCATGCTGAATCCATAAAAAGGGAGTGACTTAACTGTCACCCCCTCGCTTTTTCTATCTCCTCGGAACCATTCCCAACTGATCCATCAGGAAGGCATATACTTCAGCTCGCTGCTCGATCACGGTTGATATTGTCGTTCCCCCACCGTGACCGGAAGCCTTTCTCTGTAAAAGAAATATCGGTTCGCCCCGCGGATTGGCTTCCTGCAGTCTCGCGGCCATCTTGCGTGCATGCAGTGGATCGACGCGGGCGTCGTTATCGCTGCCGGTTATCAGCAGCGCAGGATAATCTGTGCCATCCGCTATATGGTGGTAAGGTGAATAAGCATAGATATATTTGAACTGTTCGGGGTCATCCGTGCTTCCGTACTCCTCAGACCAGATATTGGCCAGACCAAAGGTGTGATAATTGACCATATCCAGCAGCGGCACTGCGCAGTAAACCGCTTTACACAGCTCCGGGCGCTGCACAGCAAAAGCTCCTACCAGCAATCCACCATTACTGCCGCCGACAATCGCTATTTTCTCACTGTTTGTGTAATTTTCGCTGATCAGCCATTCTGCTGCGGCGATGAAGTCATCGAAGACGTTCTGTTTTTTCTCGAGCATACCGGCTTCATGCCAGACACGGCCGTATTCCCCGCCACCGCGCAAGTTGGGCGCTGCGATCATACCGCCGGCGCGCAGCCAGGCTAAGTAGGTGGTGCTGAAAGAGGGGCTCTCAGAGATGTTAAAGCCGCCATAACCTGTAAGATAGACGGGATTCTTGCGGTTCTTTGCAGCGTCTTTATGGCGCACGATGAACATGGAAATCTGGGTGCCGTCTTTGGATGGGTACCACACCTGTTCAGTGACAAAATCCTCAAACTGAATGTCCGTCGGATAGCGCCAGTATTCTTCCAGTTCGTCTTTTTCAATGCTGTAGCGGAAGATGGTTTCCGGGTAGGTATAACTCTTGAAGGTAACCCAGACATCCGGTTTACTCCATAGACCAGAGACACTTGCCGATCCTATCATGGGTAATTCGATCTCGCGCAGGTAGGTGCCTTTCAGATCATAGATGCGAACGAGAGAGTAGGCATTATGCTCATAGAGAGCATAAATATGTCCACCGATCGGATTGATGCTCTTTAGCTTATCTTTTTCATGCTGAGGAATGAATTCCTTCCAGTATTTCCGCTGTGGTTTTTTCACATCGGTCTTATAAACCATAAACAGCGGCGCCGCGGCGTCAGTCTTTATCAGGATCTGATTGTCAACAATATCAACAGAATAATCTGCATCCATTCCGGTGGCCAGAGGAATCAGATCCTCTTTAGAACCAACAGGTTTCAAGTAAACTTCATTCACATTGAAGAGTGAACGGCTATAAATCTCCCATTCCCCCTCTTCACTGATACTGACATTATGCCAATATTCCTTGACCTCATCATGGGAGAAGACTTTTTTATCCTCAGTTGCCGGCGTCCCTAACTCATGGAAATACGCTGATGGCCAGTAATACTCTTCCCCTTCTACAACGTCACCGGCAAGTGGTTTCGCGGAGTAGTAAAACCCGGAATTATCCGGCAGCCAGGAGGTCACATATTGCTTCCAGCCTAACAGGCTGTCAGGAAGATGTTCACCGGTTTCAAGGTTCATCACACGATAAATGGGATTTTCATCTCCGCCATGAGCTACGCCGTAGGCCAGATAGTTGCCGTCACGTGAAGGCACCGGGCCTGCAAGTGTCTCAGTCTCTTCCCAGGCATTGGGATCAATCAAAACCTTCCAGGCGGCATTGCAGTCAGACTTGGTGTTGTATACCCATTTGTCCTGATCGGCGGCTTTAGTATACTTGAACATGCGGTCGCCGTCCGGGAGGGATCTGGGGACGCCCTCATCGTCGACCCGGAGCATTTTATTGTAATGATCGATGAGCCACTGTTTTTGCGGCAGATGGTCAAGCATTTTATGAGTCAATTTCTCCTGAGCTGCAACCCAGGCGGCGACTTCCGGAGCAGCGCCGTCTTCCAGCCAGCGGTAATTATCGGTGATTTCCGTGCCATGATAATTGTCGGTAACGGGCAGCTTAGCGGTTTCAGGATATTTAAATCCGCCGGAACAGGCAATGAAAACAGTGATTAAGGCGATAAAACTGACCCACCAAATCTTCTTCATGGAGATTCTCCTCTTAATCTGAACGGTCTGCCCGGTATAGAGTATATGAATTCAACACCGTATATTGACTAATTTACTGCTTAATCGTGCTACCAAAAAGTATTATAGATGGAAATATTCATCAGCGCGGCGTTATAGTCCTTTGTCATACGTTTCACTGAGTTGGCAAACTGACCCATGGAATTTGTTGATTTTTCTTAAACAACGCCATAAACCAATGGAGGTCCTAACAACTCAGGAAATTGAGTGCGCAGCGCGGAACGAACCGCGAAGCAGTAGTGACATTCATCGACAAAGTTTCCTTCCAGCCTGACGGGATAAGATTGTGCCAATCTGGTGGGACCGCCTGCGACTAAAGGTCCAGTGATGGGATGCTGTAGCGCGGCATAGCGATCAATCAGTTCAGATAATGGAATATCCCACATGTTGCCCATACTGATTCCCTGGCAGATGTGCACATTGCCGGTATTATCGAGGTGCACTCGTTCAGGTTTTTCAAGTTCTTCATACGGGCAGGTTACAAAGCTGTCGATGGGCCGCGTAGGTAATCCCGCGGTCAGTTTTTCAACCGCTCGTCCGCGGAAACGAGCTGACCCGCTGATCACCGGCGCGCCCTTAGCGATTTCAATGCCGCTTTTAGTTAATACGGCAGGCGCTTCGATACAAATGGTATCGCAGTCCATTCCGATACTCTGGGCGCCCAGTACCGCCTTCTGAGCGGGACTGATATCATCACCTTCGTAGTGGAATGGATCATCACTCATGGAAAGATCGTCAATCTCTAATTCCCGCAGCGCTCGTAACCAGAGTGTGGCACTTTCGGGATCGGTTGCCCAATAACAATTTGTGACAACGCCGACCTTGAAACCGTGCTGCTTGGCCAGGCGAATTCCTTCCACCATCAGCGGGAAATAGAGAAATGGTTCGCCCCCTTCAAAGTAGATCCATTCTATCGTACCGATCTTATCAGCATCAGCTAAAACATCCTTGATCTGAGACAGTGTGAACGTGCCGCTGGCATCGGGACTGCAGTACAAGAAGCAGTGATCACACTCATAAGTACATTTGTAAGTCAGCAGAAAATGGATCCCCGTAAGCATGGATGAGCCTCTATTATTTTGGATGGCAATTACCGCGGAAATTGCTGCCCACTGCGGTCACGCATGTTTTTTGCTAAATTGATGATTTCTTCATCGGGCATCTGATTTAATGTTTGAGCCATCATGCGGATCCAGGCGACTTCTCTGATGTTCCTGATCTCCTTAAGAAGCACAAGTATAGCTTCTTCATCCTGTGGATATTTTCTGCTTAAATTGCGCATTTCTACCTTCAGATCAACCTGTTGATAGTTTTGCAGAAGCGAGATCACATCATTTTTACATCCGGACGAGAGATCAGTTGATTGGACATGATTAATAATATCAGTCTGGATAGTATTTATTTCACCCCGATTCTTGCGGCTGATGCTGAGCACCCAATCAGTCCAGGTGCTGGTTAACTTCTGATGGGCCCACGGCGACCAGTGGATTCCAACGCTCTCGAAGTAACGGTCACCATCCAGGTCGTAGGCGTATTCACTGCACATCAGGGGGACGTTGTATTTATCCCGAAAAGCCAACCACCCCTTGCTTTCAATCCATTGCTTCATCTCACGCAAAGTCTTTTCGTATTGATGGCACATGTAGACCACGTTTTCTGTGAAGGGAGGATCCAATACTCTGGGATCGGCCGCATATTGATTGCCGTCCAAGAAAATGATATGATCCGGATCGATGGCACGAATCCGCTCGACAGCTTCTTTATAAATTTTAGTAACCTGAGAGCCATTTGGGGCGGCGGGCTCATTTAAGATCTCGTAACCGGCTACAATGGATTCGCCTTTATAACGGTTGGCCAGGATTTCCCATTTTTTGAAAAATACTTCCTGGTAGGAGCGTTTGTCCCAGAAGTACATTTCACCATCGCTGTCGGCAAAATAGGCGGGAGCCTGGCTTCCCGGCGCAGCATGGAAATTGAGGATGACGTAGATACCAGCTTCTTTCGCCCATTGTACCGCTTGATCCAGCTCGGTCGGTTCTTCCTGCACGTAGCGGTGATGAAAGCAGAGCCTGACAACGTTCAATCCTTCCGCTTTGGCAATTCGAAAATCCTCTTTGACGGTATGATATTCCACGATAGTTTTGAAGAAAAGTGCTACCTTACCTGTATCAGCCTTCTCCTCCAATAATTTCCGTAACTTGGATTCGGCAACATTGACGATCTTCAACGAGCCACCCTCCCACAGCAACCAATTACCGAAATTGATTCCACGCAGTACTACTTTTTGTCCTTGTCCATTGACGATATCCGGTCCCTGAACCCGCAAAAAACTGGCATCCGCGGCATCGGTCGGGTAAATCGTTGGGATCGACTGCATTTGCGATCCGCCGCCGGACGTCTGTGGACTTTCGTAGGTTCCTCCTATGTCACCACTGCCAGACGGTGTCGGCGAATAAACCGGAGGGGGAGGGTTGCACCCCGCGGCCGTGAAGATGAACAGCGCTGAAATTGCTGTCAGGTTCGCTGTTAGTCTTAAAGATCGATACACTTTAAGCCTCCGAATTCAGGTTTGAAGGTTGAAATGATGTGTCCAGAGTCGCAGTCAATCCGCTGGCAACAGAAAGATTCGCTGGTGATCGAATGCAATCAGTTTCCAGAGTACCAACTGTACAATATAGCGATTATCATTACTACAAGCAAGCTTAAAACCAGCTTCCGCCTCTTGGCTGCCACTTCCGCGGTGCGCTTTTCATCCAGATTAAAGCGGCCCTCGCCAGCTTCAACCAAGACTCCTCGGGCCTTCTGAACGGTTAATATTACACTGTTGTGCAGCCCCAGAGTCTCCAATGTTTGTGCAGTTTCTGCTGACGTCGCGCCGGCATTTCTGAAAGCCTGGATAATCTCCCTGCGCTGTTTAGCAACAATTGCAGCGCTAATAGACGCGCCGTTACTCATTTTGAGCTCCTGATAAGCAAAATTAACAATTTTTTAAGGTTTTTAATTATAGGTAAAAAGTTAAGTAAAAGCAACGGTTTTTTCGCCACTCAAGGTGAGAAATGGTAAAATAATAAAAGCCCCCGTCCCCGGAGGCTTTTCATCTGGCAGGTTGTATCAGTTGACTTTATAATGGCCGGAAGAAGTAACTATGGTACCGTGATATCTCATCCAGCTCTGTAAAAAGCAGTGCAGGGGGAACTCCAAATGCCTTTGAGTAATTTGGATCCGTAGTCAGCGCTTCTTCTCGCAACTGAGCGGCGGCTTCTTCATCGCCTGACCCCGATTTCAGCTTAGCCTGAAGTTCTAAGGTGTAAGCCTTCAGGGGTGGCATCGGATCAGTTGCCAGATATCTCACAATGTACTTATCAGCTAACGGGATCGCGGTTTCTCTTTTCGTTGAATCCTGCATACCGGTCATGATGTGGTATCGGGCCAGATCCAGCAACAATACCTGCCTTTCAGAATCCAACCGCAGCGCAGTCTCCAGATATTCGGTTCCTGCATCGACCTGATCTTGATAGAGGTTTGCCTTACCTAACTGTTCCAGTACCTCGGCATTATCTTGATTTTCTTCCAGTACTTTTTGCCAGTATTCGATTCTGTCAACGTCCTCTGCCAGAAAAAGCTCTTTGGCTTTGGCTCCCTTTACCGCGTCCATCTCCTCAAGCTTATCAGCCATAATTTCGCCTCTGGTTGAATCTCCCCCCATTTCACCGGGGATACTCAACGCTTCAACTAGAAACAGCATAGCCTCAAGGTAATCAGGCTTGAGGTCTAAGACTGATTCATAGGTGGCAATCGTCTCTTTTATATCCTCCAGTGCTCCCGGCTGTCCCATCATGATTGCCGCGTAAGATTTGAAAAAGCGGATATACCCCTGGTAATAGGCATAAATGACATTATCGGGATCATATTCGACAGCTTTTTCGATGGAATGCTCTAAATCCGGCAGATGAGAGATCAACAGCCGCGGATTTCCCAGCCCGATATGATGTTTCGTCCTGGCCAATTCATACCAGGCCACGGCATTGGTCGAATCAGTTGCCAAGATCTGCTCCAGAATAACCAAGGCAGAATCGGCATTACCGTCAAGCCTTAGAGCGTAAGCCCGCTCTACAGTCATTTCAACTTTCTTGCTGCTGCATGACCAGACCGAAACCAGCAGACCGGCAGTTATACATACAAGAAACAGCGCCGTAAGCTGTTTTTTAAAATTTGTTCTCGTTTTCATGATGAATGCCTCCTCAGGTTATTTTGTGTATTTGGGTTGATTGCAGACTGCGCCTCGCTCAGTGTATTCGATATAACTAAGGTGCGCTTTTATTTGTTGATATTTTAAAATTTACCCTTAAGAACCGGGGATAATACAGGTAATCATGAGCGATAAGTTTCTTAAAATCGAAAGAATTGGTGGCGTAAGTTAAAACCATATCCGCGCCCCTGAGGCAGGGGTGCGCTTTGGCAGCGTAAATCATAATATCAGCGATTTCATATTCTTCAGGTCGATAAAAGTTCCTAATTGAACTCCATCGCCCGGTTGGGTGATCCGCCAGCCTAAATCCAAGCTCTGCTTTTCCAAAACCTACCGTTTGAATCTCTATGAACTGATTTAATGAGGGTTCATAATGAACGCTGAACTCACTCTGGCCTTCAGAAAACAAGGGCTGTGGTTTCTGCAGGAGATTTTGTTGCATAACCCACCCTCCTTCTTCACCGGTCCACCATTGTGGTTGAGATAAATCTTCCTTCATTATCTGAGCCGCAGGCCAACGGACTAAATGAGTATGATGGCTGGGCTCCTCATCGCAAAACGCATAAATAAATTCTCCCATCTGGATGACGCTCCCAGATACAACTAACCCA
Organism: bacterium; assembly: GCA_018812585.1. Classification (GTDB taxonomy): domain Bacteria; phylum Electryoneota; class B3-LCP; order B3-LCP; family B3-LCP; genus JAHJDJ01. The sequence goes on along the minus strand of JAHJDJ010000191.1, from coordinate 3,900 downwards.
TAAATATTTGCAGGCGTATCCAACCATCTGAGATGCCATTTTGATGGGATTTCCTCAAAATTGGAGACAATTACCGCCCGCCAACCAGCGGATTGAAAACCTAAACCTCCTGAAGACGAGCGAATCGCCATTAAGAAAATCAACAGTTTATCTTCTACCACAATTCCATGTCCCGGCCAGAACCATATATCGTTCTCCTCAGGGAAAAATGATCGGGGTTTTTCTTCTTGCACTCGCCAACAGAATTGTATAGAAGCAGTGCAAGGATCGTAGCCCGATTGAATGCCTATGCTGTTCCTTATCATTACCGATTCGCGCCGTGTATGTTGATCACTTATCGCGACGAACGTATCTGCGAACAACCACAGTACCCGGTTATTTCCCAGATCAACAGAATATGCATCGTCAGCGCCTAACCATCGGGGATTAGTCCGAAACAGGGAGTCAGCTTCTGGCCAGGGCGTTGTCTGAAGAAGATCGGAGATCGATCGCTCATTGGAGGAGTCATCAGGCAAGATGGTCTGGGAGCCTGAAATGGCGAGTACCATCAATAGTAGAAACAGAGCCCCTAAGCCACCTCGGATCTGGACGATCCAATGGACAATTTTGACTACATTTGAGTCAGCTTTTTTATCACTCATTATGACCTCCACTGCACGGTTCAGTTTATTACATCAAGCTGTCCGGTGTATCCGCCGTAGCTGTACTCACTTCCTTCATCCCGTAGGGCGGGGGTGCTTCCCCCGCCACTCCCGTACTCGGGGTCGTCCCAGACCCCGTGGAAATCTTCAGTTTGTTTCAAACCCGTAGAGCGGGGGGCTCTCCCCGCCACTCCCGTACTCGGGGTCATCCCAGACCCCGTGGATTCAGAAGCATGCCACCCGCCGCATAACCCATCATTTATTTCCCTTAACCGCTGAAACAGGCTGATGAAACTGATCACGCTGATAAATGTGCGGCTCCCTATCAGTGTCATCCGCGATAATCAGTGGTGATCAGTGGTTCAGGATGTATTCCGTGGGTATAAAACCCACGGCTACTAATATGGATTCGCATGTTCTATGTCGGGCTGAACTAAACTGACTACCACTGAACAGAGCACTGCTCGGGTCAGCTTTTGTCATTTTTTTCAGTGGGCGTCAGTGGTTCAGATTATTTTTTATCTCCCGTTCAAGCCCTTGTCCATTACGCCAATGTCCTCAAACCTTAATCATAATGACCCCTTGAACGAAATTAAGATAATTCCGATAGAATCTTATTCAACTTCAGCAATACTTGATAATTGTCCAGCAATAAATGCTACAGTTGCAATAAATAAATTACCAAAATATTCCTCGGGAATATCCTTAGTGCTTTGTTTTAGGTTTGAATTCACTAATTCTTCAATATGATTTTTTACCTCGCCTCCCATAGAATTCATTAATTTTTCAACATCATCCAGGTAAACCTCTCGTCTGAAAGTATGCGCTAGCTTATTTCTAAGTTTATTTAGTTGATTTAGGCCATTGGATAAATCTTCAGGAATAAGTTCGAATGCACTTGTGATTTGCAATTTTCTTCTAAAACCCATTCGCTCTAAATCTAATTTTTTGGGCCGTGGGATATTATCTATTAGAATCTTTGTTAGTAATTCTTCTGCATATAAATGCGCCCTAAGTAAGTGAAGCTCCATGGGGATGTTCAGTTTACACGCATCAAGAAATCTTTTTTCCATTTCCTTCATTAGCTTTTATACGCAAGATTTATTTGCCATGAACCCCACCGCTTGCGGTGGGATTCATCAACTTTAAATTCCCCTCAAAATATATCCCAACCCAAACCACAAGTCAAGGAATATCTTCATCAATTGTATTTCTACTATCCTTGTCAAACAGCTATCAAAGCGTCAGGAGGTAACTCCTGACGCTACGGAAAGAGATCCTTCATACCACTAAAGTGGGCTTCAGGATGACAACTTGAAGGATAAACCGGGACATCCCCGACTATGTCGGGCGGCTTCGCCGAAGCTGTCCCGGCCACCCTCTAATTTTGACTTTTAACTTCTACATTTTCCAATTTTCAATTTAATATTCTCAATTTGACATCTTTAGTACTTCTCTTCCACCACCTTCCGTTTCAAATGGCTGATGCCTTCGGTGGGGAAGATGTGTTTCGGGCAGGCGTCGTTGCAGTTCATGATGGTGTGGCAGCGCCAGAGCCCGTGCTTGTTGTCCAGCCGTTGCAGGCGGTCGTGGAAGCCGGAATCGCGCGTGTCGAATTCGTAGCGGTACGATTTCACCAGCGCGGCAGGCCCCAAATACCCCTTATCCGCCCAGAACGACGGGCACGATGAGGTACACGATCCACACAGAATGCACGAAATCGCCACTTCGATCTTCTTGAAATCGACGGGATCCTGAATGCGCTCCTTGTCCGTGGGCGACGGATCAGCCTGAATCAGGTAGGGGAGGATCTCCCGCAGTTTTTCGTAGAACGGATCCATGTCCACCGCCAAGTCCCTGATCGGCTTAAACCCGGGCAGCGGATCGACGGTGATGGTGTTACCCTTCAGGAATTCCACCTGCGTTTCGCAGGCCAGCATGTTCTGGCCGTTGATCTGCATGGCGCACGACCCGCAGATGCCGTGACGGCACGATTTGCGGAAAGCCAGCGTTCCATCGTGATGCGCCTTGATTTCGATCAAGGCGTCCAGAACGGTGTCACCCTTAGCCGTTTCCACGTCGAAGGTGTCGTAGCGGCCTTTTTTATCTTTCTCCGGATCGAACCGGAAGATTTTGTATGTCTTTTTCATTAATACTTCCTCTCTTTCGGTTCGAATCGTGTGATGACCACCGGCTTGAAGTCGAAGCGGATCTTGCCGTCGGGATCTTTCCAAGCTAAGGTATGTTTCAGCCAGTTCTTGTCATCGCGCGCCGTAAAATCATCACGGGCGTGAGCTCCGCGGCTTTCTTTACGTTCCAGAGCTCCGTAAACGACCACTTCAGAGAACGCCAGCAGATGCCCTAATTCCATCGCTTCCATGACTTCGGTGTTGAACTTCGTCGATTTGTCCTGCACGCCGATCTTCTGGTGGCGTTTCTGCAGATCGCGCACGATGCCCAACTGCTTGGTCAGCTTTTCGCCATCGCGGAAGACGCCGCAATTGACCATCATGGTCTCCTGCAGTTCACTGCGAATGTCAGCGACATTCTCGTTGCCGTTGGCGTTGAAATACCAGTCCAGCTCTTTTTCGGCTTCTTTAGGAGCATCCTCTGGCATCTCCTCATAAATCAGATCCGGCACGTCTCGAGCGATGGTCTTTCCGACCCGGCGGCCGAACAGAGCCGCTTCCAGAGTCGAATTACAGCCTAAACGGTTCGCTCCATGAACGCTGACGCAGGAACATTCGCCCGCCGCGTAAAGCCCGCGCACGACGTTGTTGTCCTTATCGTACGTCACGCGGCCATCGACGGTGCAGGGGATGCCGCCCATGCTGTAATGAGCCGTCGGTTGGATGGGCGTCGGCGCTTTGGCAGGATCGACGCCAGCGAAATTCTTCGACAGTTCGAAAATCTGCGGCAATACCGCACGCAGCCTGGCTTCACCCAAGTGCGTCAGGTCCAGTTCGACGAAATCACCGGGGATATTAGCCGCTTTCTGTTCAGGAGTCTGACAGCCGCGTCCTTCGTTGATTTCGGTCTGAATAGCGCGGGCTACCATGTCGCGTGGAGCCAGCTCCATCAGGGTCGGCGCGTAACGCTTCATGAAGCGTTCGCCCTCTTTGTTCAAGAGATAAGCTCCTTCGCCGCGCGCGCCTTCGGTCATCAGAATGCCATTGCGGTAAATGCCGGTGGGGTGAAACTGCACGAATTCCATGTCTTCCAGAGGCAATCCCGCGCGCAATACCAGGTTGAGGCCATC
>JAHJDJ010000190.1 GCA_018812585.1 bacterium | reverse complement strand
GTTGCCACCACCGGAGGTGTGCTACGCTATCACCGGACTAAAAACGAATGGCTGGACCCCTGGGTGATCGTTCTGGGCCGGATCGAAAGCGTCGATCTGCGCAACGCCTACAACGTGGATTATGTCCAGGATGAGAATGCCATTGCCGTGCAGACCAATAAAGGTACCTTTACCTATAATTTCACCTTTAAAAACTGGCAGCCCAGCGAACACGATTTCGAGCCGCCCTTACCTGCAACCGAGGTGACGAATCTGGCTTTTCTGAACATGCCGGATTACAGCGTTTCAGGCCGCAGTTTCAGCCGCTCGAACGAAGTTGGTATCATGGATAATAAACTTCGCAAATATGGCTTTTCCATATTTGCTGATGATCAGTTCGGGGATGCCTGGGTGGGGATCGAGGGTGTTGGTGTTCTGCAATTGAACAAATATAGCCAGCGTGGGATCGTCTGGGAGCTGGGACTTTCTGGCAGCGATGTGCGCGCCATCGCGTTTGGTGAAAATTGGTATTGCTTCGGCGGTCATAACCGTTCAGGAGGGATCTCCTTTTACAGACCCAAGCGACAGGTCTGGGATCATTTGAGCTGGGAATATACGATGGGGCTTCAGAGCACCTGGATCAACGATTTTGAAGTGTCCGGCAAATATCTGCTGGCGGCGACTGATCTGGGATTAGCTCAGATCAATCTAAAGAACGGCGGCACGCGCACCTACGCGATACAGCAGGGCTTGTGGTCGAACCTAGTGACGTCAGTAGCAGTCGATAAAGATACGGTCTGGGTGGGAATGGAAGACGGCGTTTGCAAGCTGTTCCTGCCGAAGGGACCGGTGAAACGATTGGAACAACCCAGTTTGAGAACTCAGCCAGTGTACCGTCTGGAAGTTGACAGCGAGGCGCTCTGGGTGGGCGGCGAATCGGGATTATACCGGTATGATCGTAAGTCCGGCAAAGGGAAATACATCGAGGGCGGCAGTGTGGTTGGCGGGCAGGTTTATGCCATGTTCAACACGCCAACCGAATTATGGACAGGGCGTTTTAACGGGATCAAGGTAACAGATAAGAAGACGTTGAAAGAGGAGGGCTGGTCAGCGCAGGCATTTTTCGATGGCGCGGAAGTTTACGCTATCGCCAAGGTCGATTCGCTGGTGTTTGTGGGGACGGATAACGGTCTATACAAGTTCGACCGCACGCGCAACCGCTGGCACCGCTTCAGCGAGGAAGATGGCCTGATTGACAATCACGTGACCGCGCTTTATCAGGATGGGGATTACCTGATCATCGGCACGAAGGAGGGGGTCACGCAATTCTTCTGGAACGATCCGATGAGGATTGATTGAAAAGAGAATCCAGAAGACAGGAGTCAGAATACAGAAGAAGCTGGAGCAAAATCTGATGAAAACGGTCATTGCGAACGGAAGCATCAGCCGAATGGCTGATGGTGAAGTGCGGCAATCTCATTCAAATAACGGTCATCGCGAGCGCAGCGAAGTGCCGAAGGCATCCGGCCACTGCCGGACAATCTTCGCGCCCAATCGCGAGTGCAATCATGCATGAAAACACATTTTACATTTACATCTTAACTACGAAGCGCAACACAGCGCTATACACTGGGGTAACTAATAACCTGTTTCGTCGTATCTCTGAGCATAAACAAGGTTTGGGTGATAGCTGGGCAAACGCTATAATGTGAACAAAATAGTATATTTCGAGGCATTCGGTGATCCAGAGAATGCCATCAGACGTGAGAAACAGATAAAGGGAGGATCAAGGCAAAAGAAGATCGATCTTGTCAATTCGATGAACCCTGAATGGATTAATTTGACAGACAAATTATAGATATGCTGTCTGACTTTTAGCATAGGTCGCGAAGATTGCTTCGGATCGCACTGATGTAATCAGCGCTTATCCTCGCAATGACTCTGCTTTACAAGCTCCACTGGATTCCTGCCTGTGCCTACGGTGCGTTCGCAGGAATGAAAATCCCTGTCGGGATTGTTTAAAAAAAGACCGGAATGTAATACCATTGGCACAGGCATTCCCGCTCCGAAATCTTACTGGTAGACTGCGCTGCGCTTAGTCTACCCTACGCAACGAGAATCCCCAAATCCGTGCAATCCGTGGTCAAGACATTTTTCCATTTTCCATCTTCCCTTTTCCATTCAGCTAAGATGACAAATCTGTCATCCCTCAAAAATAATCCCCGCACAACGGGATGACAGATCTGGCGGACACTTGAAAGTGGCGTATAAATTTGGCGTAAAAAACGGGTCGGCACAAGACCGACCCCTACTGAATGCTGACTGCTGAGTGCTGACTGCTATTAAACCCAACCCTCAAATATTCCTTAAAAAATACTTGAACAATTACAATAATTTGCTATCTTTTGTATTAGCTGAATTTGACTTCCTGTCAACCGCATCTGTTTCCATTTTTACCGAGTCGAAGGAATCTGAATGAAGAAAGCAGTCATCACCGGCATTACCGGTCAGGATGGATCTTACCTGGCAGAGTTTCTCCTGGAAAAGGGCTACGAAGTTTATGGCTTGATCAGGCGCAGCAGTTCGTTCAATACAGACCGCATCGAGCACCTGTACCAGGATCCGCACGAAGAAGACGTTCGCCTCAAGCTGGTCTACGCCGACCTCACTGATGGCAGCAGTATCAATATCGTTTTAAACGATATCAGACCAGATGAAATCTATAATCTGGGCGCTCAATCACATGTGCGCTTATCCTTCGATCAACCGATCTTTACTGCCAATGTAAATGCCC
>JAHJDJ010000189.1 GCA_018812585.1 bacterium | reverse complement strand
GTGGAGGTATGTCCGGCGGAGGAGGAGCTGGCGGCGGCTACTAATGGATGATCCCCTAGTGGAGTTCTAACTTTATGACCGACAAAGCACAACGGGTTTTACTGTTACTGGTCTTGGCGCTGGGAGCGCTGCTCCTCTTTTTCGATCTGGATCGCTATGACCTCTGGGGAGACGAAGTTTTAAGTTTCCCAAAAGGCGAAACCTTCTCGCAGATGCTGGAGTGGGTCAAATGGGTTCCCAGCCAGGTGCATCCACCGCTCTATAACGTTGTGCAGTTCTTCTGGGGAGCATGGTTCGTCGGTGATAGCCCCGGAGGAAACCGGCTGCTTTACGCGCTTTCAGGATTTTTTGCGCTGGTGCTGGTCTACTTATTGGGCAAAGATCTCTTCAACCACAGAGTGGCGCTGATTGCGACACTCTTGGCAGCTACCAGTCCCTTTCTGGTCGAATATTCCCGTATGGTGCGGTATTATCCCTTAACGGGAATGCTGGTTCTGCTGACCATCTGGACCTTCCTGCGGCTCTACCGAAATCCCTCCTGGGGGAATTGGCTTTTCTTCAGTATGAGCGGCGCCTTACTTATCTATGAAGATTATTTAGGTTGGACGATTCTCCTCGTTTTATATCTTTATCTTCTGGTAAATTTCTCAACGATTCGCCCACAGATAACCAAATGGCTGCTGGCGGCGCTGGTTATGCTGATCCTCTTCTCGCCCTGGATACCAGTGCTGACAAGCCAGTTGGGAAAAGAATCTAGCCCTTATCCTGAACACGTCGAGCGAGTCGAAAAAGATACGCCGCGCGTCGCTCAGCGAGGCTTCGGCCTGGCGGGATTCGCTTCCAGTCTGGTCATCAAAATCGGTTATTTGGGCTACGTTTTTACCGTAGGTGAAACCACCTACTTCTGGAATTGGGCTGTCGTTCTACCTATTATTTTCGTCTACCTGATCCTGGTCTGGCGCGCCATCGCCCTGATTCGAAAACGCGGGGAGAAGGATCATCGTTTCCTCTTTTTCGTCTTCTTTGTTTCCTGGCTGATTCTTTTAATCTTGAGTGAAATTTATTCGGTCTTTTCCACTCGGGCGTTTCAGTTGCCGTCCAAGATAATGTTTCTGCTGCCTCTGTTTCTGCTGTTGATTGCCAACGGCTGGTCGATGATAAAATCAGCGCCTTTAAGAATAGCGCTTCTGGTTGTTCTTATGGCTGGCAATGCCTACGGTGTCTCGAATTATTTCCGCGGCGAACAATTCCTGAACCCGAAATTCCTCGTTTCTTGGGAACAGATTCAAGCAGACATCGAGGAGGAGGCTGATCCCCAGGATCTAATCCTCACAGACGAGGAAGCGCTCGTTCACTACCTCCATACAACCCACTCGCCCATTGAAGAATTTGGTCTGGTTGGCGCCCTCGAAAAAGTCGATTCAGTGCTGGTTGATCGAGGTCCGCATCACGTATATTTAGTGATTCGTTATCGCGGCGACGAAGTGATTGTCATGGAAGGGATGAAAGTCAACCTGCAGTTGTCAGCGCGGTATCAAATGGTGGACACCTGGCATTATCTTCCTTTGGATCCGGAAGCGGCGCCTTACTGGAAACGGTTCCTGGGGCGCGATCCGAAGCCTTATATGGTCGAAGTGTTTATCTATAAAGTCGAACCGGAAGAACCGGCAGTGAATGAAAGCGGTCCTAATCCATGAAAAAGAAGAGAGATCCCGAAATAATCGCCGCTGATTTCGCGGCAGAAATGCGCCAGGCGTTCGGTCAGGAAATGCAATCGTTATTTCTGGTCGGATCAGCAGCCCGCGGTGATTTTGTGCATGGGAAATCCGATATCAATACAGTGGTCATTCTGACTGAAGAAGGCATGACCTGGCTGGAAAAAGCTTACCCGATCCTGCAAACCTGGAAGCACAAAGGGATTGCGGTGCCTCATTTCATGCTGACGGATGTCTTTGATAATGCTCAGGATTCCTATCCTTTAGAATTTCTGGATTTCAAATGTTTTCACAAGGTGATCATGGGCCCGGACACCCTGTCGACCTTGATAATTCCGCGTGAACCTCTCCGTCTGCAGATTGAACGGGAGTTGCGCGGCAAGCTGTTCCTCCTGCGCCAGATTTTTGTCGCTCAAGCTGGCCGCAGCAAAGAGTTGAATGCGGCTCTGATAAAATCGGTTTCAGTCTTTACTGCGGTTTTCCAGGGTATTCTCGAACTGGCGGGGAAACCGATCCCGGCTAACCGCAAGGATCTGTTCAGCTATACGGCCGAATACGCTGGATTCTCTGATAGGGTATTTCAGCAGATCCTGGAAATACGCCAGGGTCAGGGAAGCAAGAATCAGCGCGTCATTTTCAAAGACCTGCTGCATGTCATTCCCGAAATCGTACACTGGATAGATAAATTCGATTCAAAATAGAGTAAGAGCATACGAGGGGGGATCTCTGGGGCGTCATGGATACTCCATGATGCTTATCGACCTGTCACGGAAGTTTCCGTGACAGCCCAGAATTCAAATTTTAACAACTGTCTCTTAATAGTGGCATACCGGGGGGACATTCCTTCTTTCTTGTCTCCAGGTTATCCTTAGGGCTACGCCTGAGAATGCCGACTGAACAAAGAAGGTAAAACTGATGCTCCAAGTCATTCAAGATTTTAAAAGCGGCCAGATCCGTCTGGTCGAAGTGCCGCCGCCGACGGTCTCACCAGGGATGGTACTGGTCAAAACCGCGGTATCCGCCATCAGCGTGGGCACCGAACGCTCCACTGCGGACGTAGGGCGTAAAAGCCTGATCGGTAAGGCAAAAGCGCGGCCTGACCAGGTAAAAAAAGTTATCGACAACGTCAAGCGTGAAGGGCTGATAACCACCTATAAGAAGGTCAAGAGTAAGTTAGAAGACTGGAAACAGATGGGCTATAGCAGCGCCGGAACCGTTCTGGCAGTGGGGAAGGGCGTCGATGATATCAAGCCGGGGATGCGGGTCGCCTGCGGCGGAGCGGAATACGCGGTGCATGCCGAAGCCGTCGTCGTGCCTAAAAACCTGTGTGTTCCCATCGATGATGTGGTCAACTTTGAAGACGCTGCCTTTACCACGATTTCTGCCATCGCGCTGCAGGGCGTCCGTCAGGCTGACGTCCGCCTGGGTGAGAACATCATTGTCATGGGCATGGGACTACTGGGTCTGGTAACCACATCCCTGCTTAAGGCCAGTGGAGCCAATGTCCTCGGCATGGACATCCGCGAGAGTGGCCTGAAATCGGCCAAAGAACTGGGTGCAGATCAGACTGTCCTGATTGGTGGTGAAGACACCAAAGACGCAGTGCTTTCCTGGACGGAAGGCCGCGGCGCGGATGCGGTCATTTTAACCGTGGCAACCCAATCAAACGATCCCATAAAAACGTCGCCCTATTTTCTGCGTGATCGCGGCCGCATCGTGCTGGTAGGCGTTGCCGGGCTGGAACTGGATCGTGATCCATTCTTTATGGGCGACTTAGAACTGCGCTTTTCCCGCAGTTACGGTCCCGGTAGATACGACGCGCAATATGAAGAAAAAGGTATCGATTATCCCATCGGTTATGTACGCTGGACGGAACGCCGCAACATGGAGTCGATCGTTAAATTGATGGCGCAGGGCGAGTTCCTGCCCTCCAAGCTGATTACGCACCGTTATAAAATCAACGAAGCAGAAACTGCGTATAACGTGATCCTCTCCGGCGAAGAAAACCCTATCGGCGTCATCTTCAATTACCCGCAGGAATCGAAGCTGGATACTCAAATGCGGATCAAACCGCGCGCGGCAACTAAAAAGTTGGGTATCGGCCTGATCGGAGCGGGCAGTTTTGCCAAGAGTTTCATTCTGCCGGAAGTAGCCAAATTCGCAGATACAGAATTACGAGCCATTGCGACCGCTCATGGTCATACCGCCCGCATGATCGGCGAAAAATACAACATTCCACAAATCACGACGGATGCACTTAAAGTCCTCGAGGACGACACAGTCAATCTGGTCTTTATCCTGACCCAGCATGACACGCACGGTCCTCTGGCAATGGAAGCGCTGCGCCGCGGGAAAATGGTCTATGTCGAAAAACCGATGGTGCGCACTCAAGAAGAATTCGATGAGTTGTTGGAAGTCGTAAAAAATGCCGACTCTCCCTGGTTCATGACCGGCTTTAACCGTGTTTTCTCTCCCCACGTCGATTTCTTGAAAGAGCAGTTCGGCGGAAAGACCACTTTCCCGCTGTTCCGCGTCAATGCGGGCATCTTACCTGCCGGACACTGGCTGAAAGATCCCGACCTGGGCGGCGGACGCTGGGTAGGGGAGGGGTGCCACTTTCTCCACTTTGCTCTGAACTGGATGGGCAAAGAACCTCAATCTGCCAGTGTTGTCGGAGTTCCCGTACAGGGAGATCATCCCGACGAAAATCTGAATCTGCTGCTGGATTTCGGCAGTAAAGGGACATTCAATATCCTGTATACCTCGCGTGGAGCGGCGCAATACCCCAAAGAACATCTCGAAATCTGGGGTGAAGGAAAAACCGCGGTCTTGGAGGACTTCCGCACAACAACGATTTATCCTGCAAAGAAGACACACAAAACCAGCGGTCAGGATAAAGGGCACAGCGCTGAAATCAAGCTGACACTGGCAAATGCGCTGGCCGGATCGCCTCCGCCGCTGGATATGGAAGAACAAATCGTCACACACAAATGGTTGTTTAAAATTCTTGCCCAAGTGCGCGGCATTGATTAAATTGTAAGGATTAATTCCATGAAAAAAGGCACCATCATTCTGCTGGTAATCTTAGGCATTCTGATTATCGGCGCATTTTCCATCTACGGGTTCGTCAAAGGCACCTACAACAACCTGGTTACCGCCGATGAAGGCGTGCAGGGCGCCTGGGCACAGGTGGAGAATGTTCTCCAGCGACGCTATGATTTAATTCCGAATCTGGTTGAAACCGTCAAAGGTTACGCGGCACACGAGAAAGAAGTATTCATTCAAGTCACCGAAGCGCGGGCAAAAGTTGGAGGCGCCGGTTCTGTCGGTGAGAAAATGGGCGCTGAAAACGAGCTGGGTTCTGCTTTGTCGCGGTTGTTGCTGGTGGTCGAAAACTATCCCCAGTTGAAAGCCAATGAGAATTTCATCCGTTTGCAGGATGAACTGGCTGGAACGGAAAATCGCATTGCAGTGGAGCGCCGCCGTTATAACGACGTAGTCAGAGCGTACAACATTATGATCCGCCAGTTTCCCGGTAACGTGATAGCCAATATATTTGGTTTCGAAAAAGCGGAATTCTTCGAAGCGCCGGAAGCGGCACAGGAAGCGCCCCAAGTCGATTTCTCAGAATAGCGATATGATAGATCCACGCATCGATAAATTAGCGCGGATTTTAGTAAATTATTCGTTGCAACTGAAAGATGGCGATCTCTTTATGATCAATGCCATCGATCTGGCGGCGCCGCTGGTACGAGCAGTTTTTTATGAAGCTTTACTGGCCGGAGCACACCCCTATCTTAAAATCAACCTGGACGGTATCGCGGAGATCCTCTACAAGACCGCTTCTGAAGACCAACTGCAGTTTATCAGCGAGATTCAGAAGTTGGAGATCGAAAAGGTAGACGCCATGTTGACGGTATTGGGTACCTACAACACCCGCAATTTATCCAGCATCGATCCCGGACGCGTCGCCCTTCAGCAGAAAGCAGGACTGCCGCAACGCAAGAGATTTCTCGAACGTATCGCCGCCAAGCAGTTGAAGTGGTGCGCCACGCAGTTTCCTACCCAGGCGGCTGCTCAGGAAGCGGACATGTCTTTGACTGAATATGAAGACTTCCTCTTTGATGCCTGCGCTGTAGATGACGACGACCCAGTCGGGCATTGGCTGGCACAATCCGCAGAACAGGATCGTGTTATCAACTTCTTGAAAACGGTTGATCAGATCCACATAAAGAACGCAGACACCGATCTGAAATTCAGAGTCAAAGACCGTATCTGGGTGAACTGCTCAGGGCACGAAAACTTCCCTGATGGTGAAATCTTCACCGCGCCGCTGGAAGATTCGGTAGAAGGGACGATTCGCTTCACCTGGCCTGCGATTTATCACGGCCGCGAAGTCCAGGATGTAAGACTCACCTTCGAGCAGGGCCAAGTTGTAAAAGCAGAAGCGGCTAAAGGGATGGCGTTCCTCAAATCTATGCTGGAAGCGGACGATGGAGCCTCCACCGTTGGTGAATTCGCCTTCGGAATGAATAAAGGGATCAAACAGTTTACTAAGAATACGTTGTTTGATGAAAAGATTGGTGGTACATTGCATCTGGCTTTAGGCGCATCGCTGCCCGAATCCGGAGGTCAGAATATCTCTGCCATTCATTGGGATATGGTGTGTGATATGCGAGAGGGCGGGGAAGTTTCCGCCGATGGCGAGGTTATTTACCGCAATGGTGATTTTGTCATTTGATGAACAGCTCAGGAGGATGATCCAGTATGTCGAACAAAATAATCACTCTGACCACGGACTTTGGAAATTTAGACAGTTATGTTGCTTCCATGAAAGGAGTGATTCTTTCGATTTCTCCCCTGGCTCGAATAATCGATATAACGCACGAAATTGAACCACAACGGATCGTTCAGGCGTCTATTGTCATGTCAACATGTACACCCTACTTCCCTGAAGGATCGATTCACATGGCTGTTGTTGACCCCGGAGTAGGAACGGATCGCGCCCTTTTAGCCGTCCGCTGCAAAACTCAAGTCTACCTGGCCCCCGATAACGGCTTACTGGGATTCATTCTGGAAAAGGGATGCGGCAGCGAAGTTCGCAAAATCGAAAACAGAGATCTTTTTCTGCCGCAGGTATCGCGCACTTTTCATGGTCGGGACATATTAGCGCCTGTAGCTGCGCATCTAGCTGAAGGCGTCACTTTTGAAGAGCTCGGCCCGGAATTTACAGAGTTCCATCCCAACATCTTCCCTTACCCGCAGCGTGATGATGATACTCTGCGCGGGGAAATTATCTACCGCGACCACTTTGGTAACCTGATGACTAATATCAACCGGGAGGACATGAAAGATCTTGACGTCGACAAGTTGGAACTAGAATGTGGATATACAAAAATCAGCGGTCTGTCGCAATCTTACTGCGACGTCGAAAAAGGGGAACTGCTCTTCTTATTCGGTTCCGCGGGTTACCTGGAAATTGCCCTGCGGGAAGGTTCCGCGGCCAATAAACTACGATTCCCTCTGGGGACGGTCGTTGAAATAAAAGAGAACTAAATCAATATATAGCTTCTATTGAACGATTTAAGAAATCGTAATAATTCGTTGATATACTGAAACTAAATCATCAGCTTTAGGAGGCAAAATGATGCGTAATTCTTGCTTGGTAATTCTGGCGCTGTTGCTCCCGGTAATGGCGTTCGCAAATGACAACCCTGCGCTGCGCGATCCGGTGCCCATGCCCCTGGTAACCGGCACAGAAGAGGTAAACGCTCCGGTATTCATGCCCCCCTATCCCGGCCTGATACCTAACGGCGCAGACCTGGTGGGTGACACTGTGACTATCGGTACGACCTGGTACGAAAGCCAGCACAACGGCACTATAGGCCGCATGCTTGAAAAAGATGCCAACGGTTACCTGCAATTCGTCTGGATGAACGGCACTAATTCTGGCTCAACCGATCGGCATGTCTACTATAACTACATGGACGCCGAAGGAATTCAGGGTTATCCTGGGTTCGGCACACCCGTTGAATCTTCCACTCGCGCAGGATATACTGTCATGGATGTGGATCATGGCGGGATCTGTTTCCCCGGTTTCCACCAGTCGGCCACAAATGCCAACTTCCACACTGCCGTCGGAGCGGACTTCTTTCCGCACCAAGGTGCATTCCTGATATCGGAACCCCCCTGGATTATGGAAGGCGGCACCGATATCCAGGCGATCTGGCCGCGCATGATGTACGACAGCGAACAGGTCTTGCATATCATTGCAACACATAGCCACGGAGTTGCTGCACATCCACAACGTCAGTGGTATATCACTGGCGAATACAATCCTTTGACGTATATGGTCGAATATGATGCAGAGTGGCAGCTGGTTGGCTGGACCAACGATATTGCCGCCGACGTTGCGACTTCTGAGGTCTCCAACCGTGTCGCCACAGCCTGGATGTACTGCCTTGATCCTGCTTTCCCCGACACTAACGCAGCGGCAACCTACTCGCAGATGAATAACGACGTCCACATGATGATTGATGACGATGGAGTCGATCTGAACTTCGAGAATTACTTTAACTTGACACAATTCCATGTCGCCAACCCCCTGTGGCTGCCGGATACCACCCTCGCAAACATGGATACAATTCGCGCTTATACTGACTTGAACCTCTTTATCGATCAGGACGATTGGGTGCATTGTGCCTTTACTTGTCGCTCCTACTTTGAACTGGAAGGCGGCGTTTCCTATTGGCATCCGTCCATCATCTGGCATTGGTCAGAGCAGTTCCCGGGTGAGTTCCAAACGATTCACAATGCCTTCGACGATTGGGATTGGAACTACGTCGATTGCGGCGCCTGGCAAGTCAAAGCGCAGAATCCTTCGCTGGGACAGGACCCGGAAACCGGATACCTGTACTGCATGTATCATGTCTACGATGTCGATACCACCGCCTTAAGCGCTGCTGGATGGCCATCTGGCGAAATATACATCTCCATGTCGCAGGACGCTGGTCAGAACTGGTCGCAGGGAATCAACGTCACCAGAACCGTGACCCCGAACGGCGCTCCGGCAGGGCAATGCTGGTCTGAATTAACACCCAGTATGGCGAAACTGGTTGATGGCGCCTGCCATATCATGTACGTCGTCGACCGCGATGCAGGATTCGTGGTTCAAACCGAAGGCAGCTGGACATTCAACGGAGTGAAATACCACACTGTTTCAGTCGATGATATCCCCAGCACTCCTCTGGTGCCGCAATGGCCGGAACCGGGCAGCTTGCCCTTACATGTGGAACATGGTCCAGCAGTCGGTATTCCGGGCGCTGGCAGATATGAAATCGCCTCTGATTTCGATCTGGCACAAAACTACCCTAACCCCTTCAATCCGTCAACGACCATCCAGTTTACCCTGGATCAGGTCAGTAACGTCACACTCCAGGTTTACAACCTGAAAGGTGAACTGGTCTCAACGCTTGCCAATGGCGCGTATGGAACCGGTCAACACCAGATAACCTTTGATGCTTCCGGGCTTGCTTCGGGCGTTTATATCTACCGCCTTGACGACGGACTCCGGTCAATTTCAAAGAAGATGTTGCTGATAAAATAACTTTACCCTTGAAAAAAAGGCTGTTTTCCGCAGAAAACAGCCTTTTTTGTTTTAGTTAAATTAATTTATAGTTTTGTTAATTAGTGATTTAAGTGGTTGTGTATCTCAGCAATGAGCAAAATAGCTAATGGGATATGTAAATTTTTGCGCTTGCATTTGATAATTTAAATGAATATATTATGAACCGGAAAATAGAAGACCAATTATACGCATCACTAAACATCTGGAGGACTTATAGTGCGAAGAGTTTATCTGACGTTACTACTGATCCTTGTCCCGACACTTCTGTTGGCGGCAACTCACTCACTCGATAACCCCGCAGTTCGTCAAGCTCAGAATTACGCTTTGACGACAGGCGCTGAGGAGATCGATGCCCCGACAGCATTCCCGCCCTACAACCTGTATTATCCCGATAATGCAGACGTAATCGGTGACACGATGACGGTCGGTACAACCTGGTATGATATCCAGCATAATGGCACAACTGGACGTTATATCACCAAAAGCGACGATGGCTATGTCCACATCGCTTGGATGAACGGTACCAACAACGGCGCCACTGATCGCCACATTTACTACAACTTCATCAGTAACGAAGGCATCCAGGGTTTTCCCTATGCCGGCGCTCCTGTCGAATCATCGATTCGTGCCGGTTATACGACTATCGACGCCGATCATGGCGGCATAGCCTTCCCGTGTTTCCACCAGCAGACTGGCACCAACCCGAATTTCACCACAGCTGTCGGCGCTGACTTCTTCCCGCATCAGGGCGCTTTCCTGGTCTCTGAACCAGCGCGGGTTATGATTGGTGGACAAGAGCAGGAAGTGATCTGGCCGCGTATCATGTTCGATAACAGCCAGACCGCTCACATCCTCTCAACTGAAAACCCGCTGTCTGGTGTTGCAGGTGATCCCCAGCGTCATTTCTGGACGCCTGGCACTTACGATCCCCCGAGCTACATGATGACCTATCCGCCCGATCCTGATACCTGGGAACTGGTTGCCTGGACCATGACCATTGCTGGTGACGTCGCAACCTCCCCGGTTTCCGATCGTGTAGCCTTCGCTTGGACTTATCCCTTGGACGAAAACTTCCCCACCCTGCCGGGTGACTATTCACAGTATGATAACGACATCTATCTCATGATCGATGATGATGGTCAAGATCTGCATTTTGAAAACTTCTTCAATCTGACCCAATATCATGATGTCAACGAGCAATGGCTGCCGGATACAGTTCTGGCTAACATGGATACACTGCGTGCCTATACTGACCTGAACGTTTTCATCGATAACCAGGATTGGACTCACGTGGTTTATACCGCACGTTCCTACTTTGCATTGGAGGGAACTTCCTACTGGCATGCGTCCATTATCTGGCACTGGTCAGAGCAGTTCCCGGGCGAATTCCAGATGGTGCATGACGCCTTTGATGATTGGGACTGGAATTACGTCTCCTGCGGCGCCTGGAATGTTAAGGCTCAGCGCCCCTCGATAGGTCAGGATCCTGAAACCGATTACCTCTACTGTATGTATCAGGTCTATGACGTCGATACTACAGCTCTAAGTGCGTTGGGATGGCCTTCGGGTGAAATCTATGTCTCGATGTCAGAAGATGGCGGCCAGAACTGGTCCGTCGGTATCAATGTCACCAGTACCGTTACCCCGAATAGCGCTCCTGCCGGTCAATGCTGGTCTGAGCTAACCCCGAGTATGGCCCAAGTGGTCGATGGCACCTGTCACATTGCGTATATTGTAGACCGCGATGCCGGCGCTGTCGTGCAAACTGAAGGCGGCTGGACATATAATCAAGCTAAGTATCACGCCGTACCGGTTGACGAAATCCCCAGCACACCGCTGGTACCGCAATGGCCGGAACCGGGCAGCTATCCGTTCCATGTGGAACACGCTCCACCGGTCGGTATTCCTGGCGCTGGCCGCTTCGAAGTCGCTTCGACCTTCGATCTGAGCCAGAACTACCCGAACCCCTTCAACCCGTCAACCACCATCCAGTTCTCACTGGAGCAGGTGAGCGAAGTCTCCATGAAAGTCTTCAATCTGCTGGGTGAAGAGGTCGCTACTGTTGCTTCCGGTACCTATGGCACCGGTCAGCACACGGTCAATTTCGACGCATCCAACCTTTCTTCCGGTATGTACATCTACAAACTGGAAGCTGGCGGACGCTCTCTAGCCAAGAAAATGATGCTGATTAAATAATCAGTACCATTTAAAAAATACGAGGAGGCTGCCCATCCTGGGATGGGCAGCCTCTCTGTTTATAAACCTGTAAACCTATCATATAAGTTTAAATATTTCTTGACTTTTAAATTAAATTTGCTATTTTCCATCAAGTACCTCAATATGTATTTTTTTGCGCTTGTATTTATTTTTAAAATACACTATACTAAACGTTGTGGGCAGAAACAAAAGTGATTATCGGAGGATGAATGATCCGTAACTCGACACTTATAATTCTGGCAGTGCTGCTGATTCCTGCCATGATTTTCGCTGATTCAGAAACGGCGAAGGTGAAAATCGAAAACCTGCCAGTTGGCGATGGCAGCGAAGAAATCAATGCGCCGATTGCCTATCCACCCTATCCAGATTCATTTCTGGATAACACCGATGATATGGTGGGTGATACGGTGACGATCGGTACAACCTGGTATGACACTCAACACAATGGCACAACCGGAAGAATGGTCGTTAAAGATGATGAAGG
>JAHJDJ010000188.1 GCA_018812585.1 bacterium | reverse complement strand
AGATACACCTCGAGACGCACAGGTGGCGCGCAGTTTTGGAGCGATGGGTATCGGTCTGTGTAGGACGGAGCATATGTTTTTTGAAGGCAAGCGCATCGACGCCGTCCGGGAAATGATTCTGGCAGAAGATGCCGAAGGCAGGCGCAAGGCTCTGGAAAAACTGCTGCCCATGCAGCGCGAAGATTTTGAAGGCATTTTCAGGGTCATGGACGGGTATCCCGTTACTATCCGAACGCTGGATCCGCCCCTGCATGAATTCCTGCCGCAGGAACGCAAAGACATCGAAGATTTGGCCAAAGAGATGGGAGTTTCCGTCGATACTCTGCTGACCAAGGTTCACAACCTGTACGAAGTCAATCCTATGTTAGGGCATCGCGGATGCCGCTTGGGAATCGTCTATCCAGAAATCACTGAAATGCAGGCGCGTGCCATTTTTGAAGCCGCCGCAAACGTTATCAAAGAGGGCGTCATGGTGATGCCTGAAATTATGATCCCTTTAGTCAGTCACGTCAACGAGCTGAAAGAACAGACCGCTATTGTGCGCAAAGTGGCTGAAGAAGTGATCAAGGAAAAGTCTGTAGTTCTGGAATATACGGTCGGGACGATGATCGAATTGCCGCGTGCCGCGCTGACGGCACATCAGATCGCTGAAGTGGCGGAATTCTTCAGCTTCGGCACCAATGACTTGACCCAAACCACCTTTGGATTCTCCCGGGATGACGCCGGTAAATTCCTGCCGGATTATATCGACCGCAATATCTTACCGCAGGATCCCTTCCAGGTCTTGGATCGCGAAGGGGTGGGCGAACTGCTGCATATTGGCGTGCGCAAGGGTCGCAGCACCCGGCCGCGCTTGAAGGTCGGTATCTGCGGAGAACATGGCGGCGAACCGTCATCCATCGAATTCTGCCACGATAACCATTTCAACTACGTCTCCTGCTCGCCGTATCGTGTGCCGATTGCCCGGCTGGCAGCTTCGCAAGCCGCCCTGCGCAAGCGTGAATGGGAGAATGGGTAGATTTAATTGATGCAAAGCAAAAGGCGAGCCCGCAGGTTCGCCTTTTTTTACATTAGTATCATTCTGGAGTAGTCATCCTGAATGCAGTGAAGGATCTCTATTTCAACAACACCCCCTTGCGGGTTTGTACCTCATCACCGGAACGTAAATAGAAAATATAAATACCTGATGCTTCCGCTTCTGCATGCCAATCAATTTCGTAATAGCCGGGTAGCAGATTATCTTCCTCCCAAGAGTAAACCTTCCGCCCTGTGATATTAAAAATAGACAGCCTAATATCTGCAGGTTTCTCAAGTTCAAAGGGAATAATAGTCGTGGTATTGAATGGGTTGGGATGATTACCATAGAGCTTGAAAGATGCCGGAGTAAGGGAATCCGTCAGCTCCATAATTCCGGTGGAGGTCTGTTCCCAATCGACACCGAAATGCCTGATATGATCTGAGACTATAAGACTCTTTTTACAATCAGAGTCAGTATCAAAAATATGTGGATTATTGTAGAATGCCGAATCTTGAAAAGGACTCTCCCATACATACTGATAATTCCCATTTTGAAAAGACCATAATCCTAATTTGGAACCAGTTGGCATACCAGCGATAATGTGTACCGCCAATACAGTTGGCGTATAGTCAATCATCCCGTAAGAATTTTCATTTGGTCCACATGGAGAACTGGCTGTATCTAACCAACTGACATATCCCGATTGAAAACCTGTAGTTTCCCAAACGTAAGCAGAACCTCCATTAACATACAGTCCCCCCGCGAAAAACTCGTTTTCACCATCACTATCCAAATCGGCGATCACCGGTGTCACGCAAGATAGTGGAATTCCTGTAACCAGCCAATGCTCACTAAAATTCCCTGGAACCTGATTGTTGTAACTGTAATATAGAATATCTAAGGGATCATAGGACATAACATAATAGGCATTACCGGTAATTATATCAATAGCGCCATCATTGTTAAAATCCCCAATATCAAACCTGGAATCACGCCGGTCTGAGGTGAATTCTGTAATCGTGGTAAGTTCAATTATATTACTGGGCGAACTCAGTTTTTCTTGAAATTCTTTGACCATGTAGATGGAAGGTGGATTAAATCCTGTATTTGAGGTCAATGCGGCTATCTCAAAAATACTATCCTGGTCAACATCGCTGATTATCAGATCTTTAACCGCTCTTAAAAAAGTAAAATCTGACTTGTAGATCTCGTAAACGCCAGGTTCTGAAAATTCCCAGAAGTAGATTTTGTCGTAAGTATATATTAATTCCTGCTGTCCATTCTGGTCAAGATCGGCAATAGTTAAGTACGAAATGGTGGGACTATAAGGCACGTCAATGAAGAATTCTTCCTCCATGAACAGCTCATAGTCATTGTCTCCAAAACATTTATAGATTAACATGTAGGCATGATTAGCGTAATGTTCCTCTTTCCAATAGGTTACATATTCAATAATACCATCATTGTCTAAATCGCCAACCGCACATTCATCAAAACCATAAGGGTATGATTCTCCTTCCCAAACTTTCACGAACTCAAATTCATCAGAATTTCGAAACTCGTCGATTTCTGATGATGTTGATTTTTTACTTTCGAACAGCGCTGAGAACAGCTCTATAGAACCATCTTCGAAGGTAAGTTTCAGCGGTGGATGAGTATCCCAGACCGTGCCGCCAAAACCCAAAGCAGCAATCGGCTTGTCAAACTCCTTGACAAGCTGTGGACCAGTTGGATAGCCGCCAGAAATCATCAGGTAAACTTCCAGCTTGCGGCCATCAAAGCGGGCAATGTCCAGATACTCGTCGGAGTTGAAATGTCCGGCTTTGGTGTTAGGCGGAGGATTACAGAAATCCACCATGCCGTGATCCAGCAGACCAAAACCGAGATCGAGGGGAGTGAGGGTGGGCTCTTGTGCGGCAGCGAGGAGAGCTAAGCACGCCGCGAAAATTAGACTTAATAAAGCCTTCATAATAAAACCTCCTAATACATTTTTAATTTACAGAACTTGCTTTACAATGTCAAGTCCATTTTCTTCTTGAATCTTGAGAACATGTATAAAGTTCCCATCAACAAAAAACGCCCCGATTGCTCGAGGCGTTTTAGTCTGTGCCTACCTTTTTTTACTTTTCCACCCCAATTCCCCCTTGACTATCACCCGAAAAATCCGTATTTTGTCATCGCGAGGAATCCCGACTTGTCGGGGTGACGACGCGATCTCATCCAACCAAGGCCGGGTGGCCGGGACAGCTTCTCCCGAAGGGAGCCACTGAAAGTGGGATGTCCCGGACGAAATTAAACCAAGGATCTCCCATGTTCAAAGCCATCTTGAAACTGAATCTGACCACGCAAATCTTCATCGCCATGATCCTGGGCATCATCGCTGGAGCCGCCATCGGCGATCCCGTCCTGACTGTCGCCAATCCTCTGGCGGATCTGTTCCTGCGCCTCCTGAAGATGGTCATCGTGCCGTTGATTATCACGTCGATTGTTTCGGGCGTCACCGGCGTCGGCGGAGCGGCCAGCCTGGGCCGCATGGGTTTGAAAACACTTGGCTATTACGTCACTACCAGCCTGCTGGCCATCCTGACCGGGCAGTTCCTCGTCAACCTTATCCAACCGGGCGTGGGCGCTGATCTGGGCTTGCATCAGCAGCCTCAAGCCGTGGATGCTTCTGACCAGAGTCTCTTCGGCATTTTACTCCGCATGATCCCCACCAATCCTATCGAATCGATGGCCAACGCCGATATATTGCCGATCATCTTCTTCTGCATTCTGTTCGGCATCTTCCTCATCCAGTTGAGCGAGAAAAAGCGCGCGCCGCTGGTCAACCTCTTCAATTCAGGTTTTGAAGTGATGATGAAACTGACCCGCTTCGTGATCGCCTTTGCGCCGCTGGGAATCTTCGGATTGATCGCCCGCATCGTAGCCACCACCGGTTTCGAACCGTTCAAATCGTTGGGACTGTATTTTATCACCGTACTGGTGGCGCTGCTGATTCATGCGGCGATCACGCTGCCGCTGTTACTGCGTTTTATTGGTAAACTCTCTCCCGTCAAGTTCGTCAAAGCCATGTCCCCAGCATTATTGACCGCGTTCTCCACCAGCTCATCTTCGGCGACCCTGCCGCTGACGATGGAATGCGCGGAAGACCGCGCCGGCATATCGAACAAGACCACCAGCTTCGTTCTGCCTTTAGGAGCCACCATCAACATGGACGGCACGGCGCTCTACGAATGCGTGGCCGTGATCTTTATCGCTCAGGCTTATGGTATTACACTGACGTTCCCGCAGCAGGCTATGGTGGCGATCACCGCGCTTCTGGCATCCATCGGAGCGGCAGGTATCCCTATGGCCGGTCTGGTGATGATGACGATTGTTTTAAAAGCGGTAGGCTTGCCGCTGGAAGGGATCGGTTTGATTCTGGCGGTTGACCGGCTGCTGGACATGTGCCGCACGACCGTCAACGTCTGGTCGGATTCCTGCGGCACAGCCATCATCGCTAAATCGGAAGGCGAGACGGGGGTGTTGAAGGGGTGACTTCCTCATAAAAGTCATTGCGAGCGAAGCGAAGCAATCTCATACAAATGATGATACCAATACAATTCCATCAGGAGGGAACTCCTGACAGCACGGAAAAAGGCCAGCCTCCTGCGGGTTTGTCCCGAAGGGACGCCTACGGCGGAACCCGCGGGAGGTTTTATTTCTCTTGCGTTTCGGAATGAGGTTTTGTAGATTTGGGGGATAGGAGATATGGGTGGCCGGGACAGCATCCGACGCAGTCGGCCGCCGCAGGCGGGATGTCCTGGGTATAAGCTGCCCATCCAACCTGAAATTATAACTACTAGAAAGCTTAAGAGTAGGAAATGTATTCAAAATACCCACTTATCGATTTAACAAGTGATTTGATTGCACCATTTCAAATTGGCGATGGTATCTCTATCATTGAGAATGATATAAGAATCGAAGATCTCGAAAAGTTATTCCTTTCTGCGTATGATGAACAGGTGGTAAAAAGACCACGATTTTGCGTTCAGATCGATGAAACAATAATCGAACCTCAAAAAGCTTCTGTTCTATTTATCGTGTCCTGTCGACTATTAAAGCGTACCAAGGTTTCAATATTACGGAGAGTTGATTCCGCGGGAAAAGTCATCCATATTAAGGATGATTATCCGGATTTCCCAAGTGATTTTACAACACGTATTGACTCAGAAGAGTTTAAGAGAATATCTGAATTATATTCTGGCCTGCTGGAATTTAGTGAAATTAATAATAGATCAAAAACTGCCTCGTTTTACCTTAGTATGGCTTATAGAGTTCGCAATGCCATAAACGCTCTATTATTTCATGTTATTACTTTAGAAACAATAACCTCAGGTTCGATGAGAGAGAATGAGAATACAAGAAAGTTCGTCGATAGAATTAACCATTTTATAGGTTACGATAAAGGTGAACTTAAGAAGATCTATCACGCTAGATCTGGAATTGTTCATGGTCGATTTAATCCAGATAAAGAAAATGATACCATCGATTTCGATATGATTTCAGAGGAAGTGAGCAGAAAAGTATTCAATAAGATTCTAACTGATCGCAAGATTTTAGATTCATTCATCAATGATGATTCTCGCATGAAATTGTTCGAATAAATATGTTATATCTTGTCCGGGACATCCCGCCTTCGGCGGCTCCCTTTGGGAGAAGCTGTCCCTGCCACCCGCCGTCATGATCTGCTTAGTGGCGATCACCGCGCTTCTGGCATCCATCGGAGCGGCAGGCATCCCTATGGGCCGGGCTGGTGATGATGACGATTGTCTTAAAAGCGGTTGGGCTGCCTCTGGAAGGCATCGGTCTGATTCTGGCCGTCGACCGCTTGCTGGATATGTGCCGCACGACCGTCAACGTCTGGTCGGATTCCTGCGGCACAGCCATCATCGCTAAATCGGAAGGCGAGATGGGGGTACTCAGTGACTAGTGACTGGTGGCTGGTGGCCACCCGCCGGCGCAGTCAACAGCCCCCCAAAGCAAAAAGCGATCCCGGCTGACCGGAATCGCTGCTGACTACTAACTGCTAACTGCTAACGGCTGTCTATTCGCCTTTGAACTTGAAGGATACTTTTATCTTGGTGCGGTAGGCTTCAACTTTGCCGTTGTT
>JAHJDJ010000187.1 GCA_018812585.1 bacterium | reverse complement strand
TAAAAAGGGACGTTTTGAATTGGCAGATGGCGGCACGATTTTTCTGGATGAAATTGGCGAAATCTCTCCAGCCATGCAGGTGAAGCTGCTACGCGTTTTGCAGGAAAAATCGTTTATTCCAGTGGGCGGCGAAAAGTCCATTCATGTAGATGTACGCATTATCTGTGCTACCAATCGCAACCTGAAGCTTCTGGTGCAGCAGGGTCTGTTCCGTGAAGATCTATACTATCGGCTCGCCGTCGTACCGTTCAATTTGCCGGCGCTACGAGAACGTGCCACTGACGTGCCTTTATTGATAGACCATATTCTGGATAAATTTTCATCTGAAACCGGTAAACGCGTTAAAGAGATCAGCAAAGAAGCGATGGAGATGCTGCAGAAATATCGCTGGCCGGGCAACGTTCGTGAGCTGATTAATTCCATCCAATACGGCATGATAAAATGTCTGGGGAGTATTCTGGACGTGCAACACCTCCCACCTGAATTAGTCTATGAACAAACCACTGGCGGTCGCCTGGGTCCCGGTCGACCGGCAAAGTTAGATCCTCAAGAAGTCGCTGACGCGCTGCAAAAAACCGGTGGCAACAAAGCTCGCGCGGCCCGTTTGCTGGATGTCAGCCGCACCACTCTGTACCGCTATCTCGAAAAGGGTGAAGTGTAACATAATACAATAATGTACTCATATTAATTGTGTTACACAATATTTTCACTTTTAAACCACTCTCGTCAGTCACCTTCTCTCTGCACTCCTGCCAGTAAATCAATTTAATACTATGAATATCAATAAGATATGACAGTCAGTTATGATAGTGATCAATAATGGCTGAAGTGTTTTTTCAGGTTTACACGTGTACAGTAATACTGATTGGGATAGTGTCACTTAAGCTAAATGTGAAATTTGTAACTAATTGATATTGTGAAATTTATATCAATATCCATGATATAATGAAATATCGGCATAGTATTTGCATTTCAGGGCATTAATACGTATAAATCTTTGGAACAGTGTCAAAAGTATACAATTCAAATATCGTCAAAGTGTTACGTTTATCACGCGAGATGATGGTGCTTGCGGATCTGGGTGACCACAATCGTCAGGATCGCAGTTGCGGAGTCTTGTATGGGACGCTGCGCGATGCGGCATACAAGCTTCGTCAGATGGCGCAGGAGGAGCGCGAAGTGCACCGCAAGAACGGCATTTGGGATATAGAAGAAGAATAAATAAATTTGGAGCCTCCCATGGGGATATCAAAGAACATCAACAATCATACATTATCGTTGGTGACGACAGACATTACTGATTTTGAGGTTGAAGCCTTTGTTTTTTACGCCCGGGAAGACCTGCAATTAGGCACCGGGTTTGGCAACGCCATTTCCATGCGCGGCGGTCTCACGATACAGAAGGCGCTGGATGTGATTGGCAAAGCGAATCTTACAGACGCTCTGGTTACTGGAGCGGGCAATATGAAAGCCAAGTATATCGTTCATGCTGTGGGTCCCAAGTTTCAGGAGCCGGGCATTGAAGATAAATTGAAGACTACGATATTCAATTCCATGAAAGCTGCTGAAGAGAAAGGTATCAAACAGTTAGCTTTCCCCAGCATGGGCGCCGGTTTCTACGGGATTCCACTGCCGGTCTGCGCCGACATCATGGTCACTGAGATCAAAGACTATCTTGAGAACAGCGCTACCTTAGAAGAAGTGATCATCTGCGCGTTGGATAAGCGCGAATACAACGCATTCAAACTGAATTTGGACAATTTGAGATAACCAATAGGATAACTGCAATGAGTGAGAGCCTGCATTTCGCTGAACATACTCTCCAGGAGATGGCCCTGGTTTTTATGGGGATCGTTTATATCCTCCGGGTGAGGTGGTTTTTGAGTTTTAAAGCTGGGAAGGAACGCCAGGCAGCCACCGGTTCCAGCAACACTACACCTAAGAAAGGTATTCTCTATTCCTGGGTAAATATCGCTATGCCCTGGGCCATGGAAAGCACCAGATCCAAGCCCTTTATGTATATCCAATTCATAATCTTCCATCTGGGAGTGGTGGCGGCCATCGGACATTCCTTTATTGTCCCATACGCAAAAGGTCTGGCAGCTTCGGCGAATTATGTGCTGATCCTCCAGATTTTCACCGGCGCGGCTTTTCTAGTTGGCGTCCTGAGGCTGATACGGCGCTTCGGAGATAAGTATATGCGGGCGATCAGCACCCCGGATGACTACTTCTCGTTGATTTTACTGACGGTCTGGTTTTTCTGCGCGTTTCTGGCCGCGCCGCATAACCTGGTTGATGGAGAAACAGTTGAACTGACCTTTTTCTGGATGACTGCTTTCTTCCTGATTTATGTGCCGTTCAGCAAAATTTCGCACTACCTGTACTATCCCTTCACCCGTTTCTATTTCGGGAAGAGCATGGGACATCGCGGCGTCTATCCGATGCAAAGAGGCAAGTGATTCACAATAAGATCATAAGCAACCTGTTAGTCCAGTGATACGGAGACATTCATGGCAACCAAAGATAGATCATATAAGGCTGAAAAGGTAATAGAACGGTTAGGGAAGAAGCTCAATCGACAGGTAGTAGGGTCACTGGTTGGCTGCGTGCATTGCGGCATGTGTACTGAAGCTTGCCACTACGTGTTAGCCAATCCGGGAGATCCAACTTTTGCCCCGGCTTACAAGGGCGATCAACTTCGCAAACTCTTTAAGCGGCACTATGACTGGACCGGCCGCGTGTTCCCCTGGTGGGTCAAAGCCAAGAGTGTGCATACTGATGAAGAGCTGGAAGAACTGAAGGACATCATCTTCGGGAAATGCACCAACTGCCGGCGCTGCTCCATCAACTGCCCCATGGGGGTCGATCTGGCAACGTTCAACCGTATGGCTCGAGGTTTACTGGTTTCGGTGGGCATCATGCCGGAAGGTGTGGCTGTCGTCAGTAAGGACCAGTGGGAAATCGGCAACCAGATGGGCGTCTTGAAGGAGGATTACCTGGAAACTCTGGAATGGATGGAAGAGGAGCTGCAATCCGAATTCGAAGACGATCCATCAATGACGATTCCTGTGGACAAGGAAGATGCTGACGTGGTCTATTCCATCAATCCACGCGAAGTGAAATATGATCCCCGTACCATCGCGGACGCCGCCAAGATTTTCAACCTGGCGGGGGAAAACTGGACCATGCCCAGTGAAGGTTGGGACATGACCAACTTCGGTCTTTTCTCAGGAGACGATGATTTAGGCGGCTCTGTCGCCAGACGCCTTTATGAAAAAGTCATAGATTTGCGCGGCAAGAAGCTGGTTATCTCCGAATGCGGGCACGGGTATCGTTCCACCCGCTGTGAAGGTCCGAACTGGGGACAGATGGACGTTCCTTTTGTGATGGAGAGTTCAGTGATCACCATGCTGAACTATATCAAGGAAGGCCGCATCAAAGTGGATAAGACGGTAAATAATGAATCGGTCACCTTCCACGATTCTTGCAATAATGCCCGTAGCTGCGGTCTTTTCGAGGAGCCGCGTGAATTGTTGAACCTGGTGGTGACAGATTTCCGCGAAATGTATCCCAATCGTTCAGAAAATTACTGCTGTACCGGCGGTGGCGGCGCCATGTCCATGTCGGAATACACACCGCATCGCTTGAAATCAGGCAAAGTAAAAGCGGAACAGCTTAAAGCCACCGGCGCTAAATATGTCGTGACTTCATGCCACAATTGCGTCGATGGTTTGACGGACTTGATCCGGCATTATAAGCTTGATATGAAGGTGACGCAGTTAGTGAATCTGGTTTCTGAGGCGCTGGTTCTTCCCGAGAAGAAGGTGACAATTCCGGAAGCGGCTGAAGCAGGGCTTCTGGCTGGCAAGAAGATCCTGGTGGTGGATGACGAACCTGATATCCGGATATTCTTCACTTCTGTCTTTGAGGATAACGGCGCCACGGTTTTTGAAGCGGCCGACGGTGACGAAGCCATTGAAATGGCTCGCAAGGAGAAGCCGGATCTGATCACCCTAGATCTGAACATGCCCGGAAAAGATGGTGGACAGGTTTTTGAATTCCTGCGCAAGGATGACGAATTGTCGGAGGTTCCAGTCTGTATCGTAACCGGTCGTCCGGAACTGCGCCGCCTGATTTACGACCGCCCGGTGCGTCCGCCGGAAGGTTACCTGGATAAACCCGTTGACGAGGAAACGCTGATTCGTAATAGCAGAAAGATTCTGGAGTTAGCATAATGAGTCTAAGCGAACCCAATGCGCTTCCCTATCAGCAGTACTTCGACGCGGTGCCTGGATATCTAACTGTTCAGGATCGTGATCTGCGACTTATTACTGCGAATGACCGCTTTAAGCAGGATTTTGGGGAGACTGAAGGCCGCTACTGTTATCAGGTCTACAAGCATCGCCCGGAAAAGTGCGAGGTCTGCCCGGTGGAGCGCACCTTTCAGGATGGACAACTGCACAGCAGCGAAGAACAGGTAACGTGTCTTGACGGCACAGAGGTCGACGTCATCGTCTACACTAAGCCGATTCGCAACGAGCAGGGTGAGATTACTGCAGTGCTGGAAATGTCTACTGACATCACGGCGTTGAAGACGCTGCAAAGACAATTAAGAGACAGCCAGGAAAAATATCACCTGCTCTTTGAAGAAGTCCCCTGCTTTATTTCGATACAGGATCACGACCTGAACATTGTCGACGCGAACCGGATGTTCCGCGAATCCTTTGGCGCCTGTTACGGTAAGAAGTGCTATGAAATCTATAAAAGGCGCAAGGAAGAGTGCTTCCCTTGTATGGTGCAGGATACGCTCCTCGATGGGAAAGTGCGCGTTCACGAGGAGGTGGTGACCTCTCAGCATGGTCAACCGATCAATGTGCTGGTTCATACGGCGCCCATTCGAGATGAGAATAACGAGGTGATACGCGTGATTGAAATGAGCGCCAATATCACCAAGATTCGGGAACTGCAATCACAGCTTACTTCGCTGGGTTTGCTGATCAGCTCGATTTCTCACGGATTGAAAGGCTTGATCAACGGTCTGGACGGGGGGATTTATCTGGT
>JAHJDJ010000186.1 GCA_018812585.1 bacterium | reverse complement strand
ATGCACCGTTATTTTAATCTTTATAGCTTAAATAAGCCTCACGCATTCTCTCAAGATTATTACTGATGTAACTGCTGTTCAATCGATCTCTATCTAAATAATGGTTCACAACTTCAAGCCGTCGCGTCAGGTCTTGTGACCGAAGGGAATCCCAATGGGGGACATTGACTTCAGTCGATGGGTGCGACCTGACGCTTCTCAATTTTTAGTTCGTCAACACCAAAACATCACCCTATTTTCAGACAAATCGTCAATGAGACAAATATCTATGACAAATTTGTCGTTTTTGGCCAAAAATGACAGATTTGTCGTCGATTTACGCCATATTTGTCATCTCTCATAATTGGGATCTATCTCATTATAATTACTTATATTAAGCCAACATTTTCAGGAGTTATCAACATCGCGATGACAGATTTGTCCAGGCCTGCGACAGATTTGTCCAAACACCGAATATATCATCGATTATAGCTGATATTACACTGTTGCCAAATTAACTCGAGGGAAACCCACTTCAGTGTCAGTCTACTGACATTGGCCGACCATCAACGATAAAATAATAGCACTTTCTTCTCCTCATCCTCCTCCAATTTCGTTTGGAAAGAATCAAAAATCTCCCTATCTTTATAAACTTTAATTCAACGCTAACAGGTTACGGAGCTTGATGCCCGGTTTCGGCGAAATGATGGCGCTGGCCACTGCGATTATCTGGGCAGTCGCAGTGATTTTGTTCAAGAAAAGCGGCGAGGTGGTTCATCCAGTAGGCTTGAATCTCTTCAAAGATTTGTTGGCCGTTATACTGCTGCTGCCGACGCTTTATCTTTTCGGTGAGACGCTGTTTTACGACGCTCCCGCCGCAGATTATGCATTGCTGCTCTTTTCAGGCGCCTTGGGGATTGGCATTTCGGATACGCTGCTGTTTATGTGCCTGAACCGCCTGGGCGCGGGTCTGACTGCCATCGTCGACTGTTTCTATGCGCCTTCCATTATCGCGCTTTCCATCGTCTGGTTGGGAGAATCACTGACCTTCTGGCAGATCATCGGCACCTTGATGATTATTTCAGCGATTATCACTGCTATTGAGAAAGACGGGGCGGGTACAGTTAAGCGCAAAGATCTGGTTTTAGGCGTTACTTACGGTATCCTGGCGATGCTGACTGTGGCCGTCAGCATCGTCGCTGTCAAACCGCTGCTGGAACGCTCGCCTCTGTTCTGGGTCTCAGAAATTCGCCTGCTGGGCGGCGTTATCATGCTGCTGATCATCCTGCTGTTTCACCCAGAACGACGCAAGATCAGTCTGTCGATGATTTCCGTCGAGCGTTGGGGATATACGCTGTCGGGATCCTTTGTGGGCGCGTATGTCGCTTTAGTATTCTGGCTGGCTGGGATGAAATTCACACAAGCTTCCACTGCCGCCGCGTTAAATCAAACCAGCAGTATTTTCGTGTTCATCTTCGCTTACATCTTCCTCAAAGAACCCATCAACCTGAGACGCTTACTCGGTATATTTTTGGCTGTGAGCGGGGCGTTTCTCGTCTTGTTTACCTGAGATCTTCATGGTTTTAGTCATCGGCGCGGCCGGAACAATCGGCCGAGAAGTCATAAAGCTGCTTTCTGCCAGAGCGGTTGAAACGCGGGCCTTGATACACCGCCGCAAGATCGATCTTCCGCGGGATGTTTCAGCCTGTTATGGAGATCTGCTTAATCCTGAATCACTGCCAGCAGCATTCCAGAATGTAAACAGGCTGTTTCTGGCCACACCCTCAGACCCATTGCAAATCGCCAAGGAGAACAACGCGGTTAAGGCGGCGTTGAAGTATGGCTGCCAACATATTGTAAAGATATCGACTCTGCGGTCAAAAGGCGAAACGCGCTCGCTATTGGCCTCCTGGCATGATTCTATTGAACATACGCTGATGGATTCAGGGATTTCTTATACTATTCTCCGCTGTCATAACTTTATGCAGAACCTGCTGAAGGCAAGGGTGGATATCGTTGGGCGCGGTGTGCTTCCCGCACCCCTGGGAACTAGCAAAATCGCCCTGCTCGATGCGCGTGATGTGGCGGAAGTGAGTGTAAACGCCTTGTTGGAGGATGACCATCAGAACCGGATATACCGGCTGACAGGCCCAAAAGCTCTCTCCTACCGGGAGATCGCTGAAATTCTATCTGCTATTCTGAAGATATCGATAAAGTATGAAGATTTAACTGAAGAGACAGCAAAAGAACGCCTTTTAGCTGAAGGAGTGCCAGAATGGCAGGTGACCGAACTGATCAATCTCTATGGTCAGTTCAAGGCGGGGCATGGGACCAAAGTCTGGCCAGATTTGGGTGAGCTATTAGGCCGCGAAGCAACCTCATTCCAGCAATTCGCGGCAGATTATGCAGATCAATTCTTCGATCTAGAGAACGCAGAGGGGGGGGAGTTTTTGTGACGGGATCAATCTCTTGTGAACCACACCGGCAGATCAGCGAACAGCTTCTTCATGGTGCGTAATAGATACCGTTTAACTTCACGGGGCGTATTGAAGGTCAGCGCTTTCTGAGCCACTTCTCTGGCGGTATCAGAGTGTATTGAGCGGATGATTTTCTTGATCTCCGGCAGCACCACGGGAGAAACCGACAATTCATCAAGTCCCAGGCCAACCAGCAGAAGGGTTGCCAGCGGATCTCCAGCTAATTCCCCACAGCAAGCAACAGGAATACCCGCTTTGTGAGCGGCTTCAACGGTATTATTTAGCAACTGTAATACGGCAGGATGATAGCCTGTATAAAGATGGGCGACCGTTTCGTTGCCTCTGTCGACAGCCAGCGTGTACTGCACCAGATCATTGGTGCCGATACTGAAGAAATCGCATTCCTGAGCTAATGCATCGGCGGTCAGCGCGGCCGATGGCACTTCGATCATAATCCCCACTTTAATTGCTTCATCAAAGGGGATTTTTCTATTCCGTAATTCTTCCTTAACTTCCTCCAGAATCTTTTTCGCCTGGCGCAACTCGTCCAGATCAGAGATCAGGGGAAGCATAATACGGACGTTACCCGGCGTCGATGCCTGCAGAATGGCGCTGAGCTGCGCTTTCAGCAGATCCGGCAGGTCCAGGCTGACACGAATTGCCCGCCAACCCAGGAAAGGGTTTTGCTCTTTGGGGAATTCTAATCCGGGCATCACTTTATCGCCACCCAGATCGAAGGTACGCACGATAACCGGATTTGGCGCCATGATTTCGGCGACTCTACGGTATTCCTTCAATTGATCTTCCTCCGATAGCAGCGACCCACGCGTCAGGAAAAGATACTCTGTCCGGAATAAACCGATTCCTTCACCGCCCTGGTCCAGAACTGTTTCGGTTTCAGCGGGCAGTTCTATGTTGGCCATCAGGTGAATGCGGCGGCCATCCGTCGTTTCCGTGGGCAATTCACGCAGTTTCTTCAGCCGCGTCATGAAACTCCGGAAGCGTTTGCGTTTATCACGATATGCTTTTAGCCGCGCCTCAGTGGGAAAAAGCACCGCCTTGCCGGAATTACCATTAATGACGATCTCTTGACCTGTGCAGACCAGCTCGGTGATATTGCGTAAACCGGTTACGGCGGGCACACCCAGCGAACGAGTTAAAATGGCTGTGTGAGATGTTTCACCGCCTAGATCGGTGGCAATACCGACAACATAATGTGGATCAAGCTGCACGACGTCAGATGGCGAAAGCTCGGCAGCGACTAAAATGACCTGTCGCTTCAGATCGACCAGACGCTCGTCTTTCAAGCCCTGAAGATTAGCGATCAAGCGGCGGGAAACGTCCAGCACGTCATCCGCGCGCTGGCTGAAATATTCGCCTTTCTGGGCTTTTAAGGAACGATACATCCGCTGCATGAACTCATCGATAATTGCTTCAACGCTGATCTTATCTTTCTCGAGGCGCTCCAGAGTCTCTTCCAGCAGCATCACGTCTTCCAGAATGAGCAGGTGTGAATCAAAGATGCGCGCCACGATATCACCCGTCTGGGTGACTGCTTTTGAACGGGTTTTTTCGATGCTGACGCGGGTTTTTTCGAGGGCTTTCTTAAAACGCTCAATTTCGGCAGGGATTTCGCTGTCTTTCAGCTTGCGGGCTTCAATCTTATGAGGGTCCTTGGTCAATAAAAGCGCAGGAGCGATGGCAATACCGGGTGAGGCCGGTACACCCAGCAACTCAATTTCGTGACGTCCTTTGACTGCGCTCATGCAGGGTCACCCTTTAGGTTTCGTTAAATTTATTGCGGATCAGGTCTTCGATGATATCCAGTAGTTCATCAGCTCCCTCTCCCTCGGCTTCCAGAATCACGGTCGATCCCTGCTCAGCAGCCAGCATCATCACCCCCATGATACTCTTGCCGTTGACTCTTTGGCCATCTTTCTCAATCCAGAACCTGGCCGTAGAGCGAGCGGCATATTTGACGATTTTCGAGGCGGGTCTGGCGTGGATTCCCAGCTCGTTTAGAACCACAAGTTCGCGGCGGAATCGTTCTGGAGACATGAAGGAATTAGAACTTTCGATTTAGTAACATTTCGCTGAAACTGCGCAGGCCTTCTGTTCGTTCAGGGTACGGGAAGGAGGTTAATATCTGGTTAGCTCGGTCGAAATAGTTTTGAATTTCAGCGCTGGTTTGTTTTAAAATATCAGATGCGGTAAAGATACTGCGCATCTCCAGCAGCATTTCAACCGTAACCTGCGGAGCGCGCAGAATTTCAAAAACGCGTCTGCGGTTTGTAAGATCTGGAAGTTCCAGAGCTTTGACCATCATGTAGGTCTTTTTCCCTGCCATGACGTCTGAGCCGAATGTCTTACCAATAACTTCCTCGGAAGCCATGATGTCCAGTAGATCATCCTGGATCTGGAAAGCGGTGCCGATGATCGAACCATATTCGCGCAGAGTTTTCACTTCCTCTTCTGTTCCACCACCAAGGATGGCTCCGATTTCAGTGGCCATGGTAATCAATCGTCCCGTCTTCTTAGCAATCATGCTGAAGTAATCAGACAGAGAGACATCTACGCGTTCTTCAAACTCTTTATCTAATGCCTGACCTTCGCATACTTCGATGACGCCTTCAGTAAAAATGCGGCAGACACAGGTCAAATGCTGATTGGGGACTTTCATCAGCAGGCGGTAGGCCAGACCAATCAGGCCGTCACCGGCCAGGATGGCAACCGATTCATCCCACTTGACATGTACCGTTGCATGACCTCGCCGCAGATGGTCATGATCCATGATATCATCGTGCACCAGGGTGAAGTTATGCAGCAGTTCGATGGCGACAGCGGCATCCAGGGCGTCTTCATTGACACCGCCGGCAGCTTGCGCTGACAACAGCATAAGAATCGGTCGCAGGCGTTTGCCGCCAATACCCAGGAAGTAATTGATCGGTTCATATAACGAGCCCGGCTCCACGATCGGAGCCGCATTCATTAATTCTCTGTCGATTAGCTCTTTAAGAGGTTGAAATCTCGCAGTAAATTGTTCCAAATATCGCTCCGCATTAGGCTTCAGTTAAGGTAAGCAGGGAGTGTTTTCAAATCAAGCGAATTCAACGAATTTTCACTTTCAAAAGCTGGAAAGACTTGTTTTTCCGATTAGTTTATTGTATATTACACCGAATAATTAAGTTTGGGGATAATGGAATTATGACTGCAAGAAACTGGCTCATCATTCTGTTCAGTCTGTTTTGGTGCGGCAGGGCGCAGGGAGCAGTGGACTTTTTCCCGGAAGATAATGCTATCCCCGGCTGGAGCTGCACCTACGAAGAAGAATGCCGCAACGCCGAAGAGCTCTACAAGTATATGAATGGTGGAGCGGAGCTTTACCTGGAATACCGCTATGGAGGACTCTCGGTCAAGGAGTTTGAAGATGGCAAAGGCGGCGCCTTGACGATTGAAATTTACGCGTATGCCGAACCGTGGGATGCTTTCGGAATCTACAGTGTCGATACGACGGGCACTGCGATCGATCTGGGTTATGGAGGACGCCGCACAGCAGTAGCGGCACGTTTCTGGAAAGGAAATTATTAC
The DNA here is from genome assembly GCA_018812585.1 of bacterium. Classification (GTDB taxonomy): domain Bacteria; phylum Electryoneota; class B3-LCP; order B3-LCP; family B3-LCP; genus JAHJDJ01. Next base: position 3,576 of record JAHJDJ010000186.1, on the reverse strand, counting down.
GTCAGAGTGTTTACCTGGGAAAAGAAACCGGAATATTCGGGCTTGCCTGATGCCGCGGCAAGACTGGTTTCACTGAAAATACCGGATAATACGGATTTCCCTGACTATCTGAAAAAACTTCGGGATGCTGATCTTAATTTCGCTTTTCTGCGCGGTGAAATCGCTCTTCGGCAAGTAGCCGGAAAGTTTGAGCCGGGTGACGTCAGCTTCGAACGCAAAGGCGGCGGAGTCTGGATTTTTCCGGATGGCATGAAAAGTGCGGGTGTTTTATTGCTGAGCTATACGAATTCTGAAAAACTGGAAGCCAACTTTCAGAATGCCTGGCAGGGTTTGAAGTTGCGAGCCGTCAATTCCGCTCAAATCGGCAGCCGGGCGATGATAGTGAGCTCCGATGGTCTGTCGCACGGAATCGAACAATTCTCCAGTGATGCGATCAATGCTTTGATTTGGGCGCCTAACTGTCCATCAGATGCCGTATGCGCCGCAGCTATCGAAAGTATTAAGACCGTTTTCGGGAATTAAGGAGTGATCTAAAATGAAGCAATTTATCATTCTGTGTCTTATTCTGATCAGTTGCATAGCAACCGGTCAGGCGTTTGAATGGGACTATAAACCCGTCGATTTCAGCGGAACGCCTCCGGGAGTCGATGCGGATTCTTCGCATAGCTGGGATGCTATCCACTACGAGATGCAACTGCAGGTCACGCCGGTCTCTGTGCCCAATAACCTGACCCTCGATGGGGAAGTGATGATTACGCTGGAGCCGGAGATTGCGGGTTTGGATACCGTAGATCTGCATTTTCACGGACTGACCTTAGATGCCATCGACCTGGAAGGAACGCCCTGCAATTACACCCGCGATGGCGATATGCTCTACGTTGCGCTGCCATCCGCCTATAATCCCGGTGATACGTTGGATCTGCACATCGTTTACAGCGGCACGCCGGAAATAACCACGAATCTGACGTCTCTGGGGATTTTTTATCCCAACTCTAATCTGATCTATACGCAGGCCGATCCCTTCGGCGCGCGCAATTGGCTGCCCTGCTGGGATGAACCCTGGGATAAAGCAACCTTCAGCCAGAAATTGTGGCTGCCAGAAGAATTCGTCGTCGCCTCCAACGGTAATCTGATCCTTACAGTTCCAGCGCCGCCTTATCGCATGTGGTGGTATTCGATGGATTATCCGATGGTGACTTACCTGCTGACCTTCTCTGCATCGAATTACGAAACCATCGAACAGACTGCCGGTGACGTGCAGATTCGCCATTTTGTTTATCCCTCGCATCTGGCCGCCGCGGAATACGACTTCGGGCGCGTGCCGGAGATGATTCAGCTTTATGAGGATAAATTCGGATCGTATCCCTTCGATACTTATGGTTGTGCAGAAAACACCATCTTCAGCGGTTTCGGCGCCATGGAAAACCAGACGATGGTTTCTTTCGGCAGCAATTTGATTACCGGCAATCGCACTTATGAAGATATCGTGGCGCACGAACTGGCGCACATGTGGTTCGGTGACGCGGTCAGCTATATCGACTGGCCGGAAATGTGGCTGTCAGAAGGATTTGCCGAATATTCCGAAGCGCTCTGGTCAGAACACATCGGCGGGCTATCCGCTTATTTCGCCAATATGCTGCAGAAACATTCGACCTACTATGGCTGGGAAAATCCAGCAAATCCTATCCCCATGTATGATCCTCCCTGGAACCAGATCTGGTCTGCGGTGACGTATCAAAAAGGCGCCAGCGTCCTGCACATGCTGCGCTACCATCTGGGCGATGACGATTTCTTCAACGTGATGCAGACCTACGTCGCTACCTATTTATATGGCAATGCTTCGACGCAGGACTACAACGCGGTCGTCAACCAGGTGACCGGCGATGATTACGATTGGTATTTTAATCAATGGGTCTATGCAGGCGGCTACCCTATCTTTGAATATTTCGGTACGACTCAGACTGTTGGGGATGACGTGACGCTGCTGCTATCCGTTGCACAGACGCAGCACGAAGCGACACAGCGTTTCCAGACCGATGCCGATCTCTATATTTTTACCGCGGGTGACACCACCATAGAACGCATCTCCATCGATGCTCTCGACGCGCAGCAGATCGAATTGGTTCTGGCAGAAGAACCAGACAGCGTGCAACTGGATCCCTTACCTTGGATTCTGGGCATGAAAAACCGCCGGGACGATATCACTGTGCCTGATCTGGCCGTCTCATCACCCTTAATCGATGACGAGGGTGGAGATGGTTTCCTGGATCCGGGCGAAAGCGGCGATTTCTCCTTTATCGTCACCAACAGCGGCGCTCCGACGTCCGATCTTACGGTTGACATCGCCACCGACGATACGAATCTTACCATCATCGATGGCAGCAGCAGCGTGCCGGGAGTGGCATTTAACGGGCAGGTTGATCTGTCCACCGATCCTTTTGAGATAGAAAACGCTTTGGGAACGGGTCCGCGCTGGGTGGATTTCACCGTAGAGATCACCGAAACCAGCAGCGGCACGACGCTGGCGGCGTTGGATCTATCTGTCCCCATCGGCACGCCGGAAATCCTGTTAGTGGATGACGACGAGGGTGGCACAGCCGAAATCAATCATCAGACTGCCTTAAATGAGATTCGCTATGTCTACCGGACTGTCGAATATACGGTTGCGGGGGAACTGCCGGATCTCGCCGACTACAGCGCGGTCATCTGGGCTTGCGGAGCCACCACCGAAAACACGCTGACGCTGGACGATTTGGATCTGATCGAGGCCTATCTTTCAGATCATCAGGGCAGATTCATGGTTTCTGGCCGGGGCGTTGGTCCCGACCTTGACCCGGTGCTGTATGGCATGTTCGGCGCTATTTATCACGGGACAACGGCCTCTGTGGTCTTGGAGGGAATCGCTCTGGGACCGGATTTGCTCTTCTCTATCAATGGCGAGGGAGCGAACCAGGATGCCTTCGATATTCCTACGCTGCAGGGGGCGGGTTCAGTATTGGATTACGTTAACACAGATCTTTCCGGCGCGGCGAAATTCGACAGCGAGGAGGGGTATAAGACCATTATCTTCGGATTCGGCTTTGAAGACGTCATCGCCAACAGCCCGGTCTTCAACGAACCGTACGAACTGATGGCGGCGATTTTAGACTGGTTCGGGGTGGTGGCGGTGGAGCAACGAGATGAGACGGCTCCGCTGCCAGAGGATTTCCGTGTGACGGGCGTTTATCCCAATCCCTTTAATCCTTTCGCAGTGATCCGCTACCAGATAGCCAAACCCAGCCAGGTAAATTTGACGGTCTTCGATATCTGCGGCAGGGAAGTCGCGCGTCTGGTGAACGGCGGACAGATTCCCGGCAGTTACCAGGCAACCTTCGATGCCTCTGATCTGGCGTCTGGTGTGTATATTTATCGCTTGAAAGCCGGAGAATTCATCGCCACGGGTAAGATGGTTTTATTTAAGTAGTCAGGATTCAGTACACGGTAAACCGTAAACCGTAAACAGAAGAGCGTCCCGATCATTCGGGGCGCTTTTTTGTAATTTGACACACTTTTTGCCTGTCTTCTTAAATATCCGAT
>JAHJDJ010000185.1 GCA_018812585.1 bacterium | reverse complement strand
TGGAGCATTGTGATCGCCGCGCCGGAATTGGCCGCGGCGTTTTATTTCATGCTCTGGTCTGCGGGGAAGTTTTTCTTGTCGCAGGGATCCCCGGTGCCGATGAATCCTCCGCCAAAGCTGGTCACTGACGGCTTATACCGCTATACCCGCAACCCCATGCAGACGGGCCTCTATGGTGTATTGATCGGCTTTTCGATCCTGTTTCAATCGCCGGGGGCACTGTTGTTCACATGCCTCTGGATGGCACTAATGACCCTCTGGCTGGTTAAAATCGAAGAGCCGGAAATGGCGTTAAGGCTGGGACAGGAATACCTGGACTATAAGAAGCGCGTGCCGCGGTGGGGGGTGACTTTGCGACGACGCGGTTAATCTCCAATGAAATGCTGGCCTGACGCTGGCTCGGTATCGGGTCATATCCCGACGAATCGGGACAGGACCCGACACAACCTCTCACTCCCCGCACAACATTTCCTGCCGTTTTCCGATGATTTCATCGGATTTTTTTATTATATTATCTCGATTTTACTTTAATTGAAAACTTGAGGTTTACCCATGTCCATCACCCTTAACGGATCATCGTTAAATATAGAAAAGCTGGTCGCAATAGCCAGGCACAGAGAAAAAGTCGAACTGGATCGAGACGCTCTGCAACGCATCAAGGTCTGCCGGGCCATGCTGGAAGAGAAGATAGCGGCCAAAGAGATCATGTACGGCGTCAATACCGGCATCGGCGAATTTTCCGAAATGGTACTAAACGACGACCAGGTCAAGGATTTCCAGAAATACCTGATCTACAATCACGCCGCCGGTATCGGCGATCCTGCTCCGATTGAGTATGTGCGGGGAGCTATGGTGGGGCGCATCAATGTGCACGCTCACGGTAACTCCGGCTGCCGCCCGGAAATAACGGGAACCTTAATCGACATGCTGAACCAAGGCGTCACACCGGTGGTCTGCCAGAAGGGCTCGGTGGGAGCGTGCGGTGATCTGGCTCCGATGGCGCAGTTGGCGTTGTCGCTGATGGGCGAAGGAGAAGCCTACTATCAGGGTCAACGGATGGCGACAAAGGATGCGCTGGGTAAAGCCGGCATCCCGATCCCTGGCCTGGAGGCGCGCGACGGACTGGCAACCATCAACGGATCGAACCTGTTGACAGCGATGTCGGCCATTCATCTCTATGACATCGACCGTTGGTTGAAGCAGGCGGAAATCGCGGCCGCGATGTCCCTTGAGGCGTTGATCGCCAACATGAAGCCCTACGATACGCGTTTACATGAACTGCGCGGTTTCAAGGGGGCAGTGCGCGCCGCCAAAGCTATTCGTAAATGCCTCGACGGCAGCGATCTGGTCACGGGCAAGATCAAAACCCGCGTGCAGGACGCCTATTCGATGCGCTCCACGCCGCAGGTCATCGGCGCGGCACATGACGCGGTACGCTGGGCGCGTTCGCAGGTGGAAATTGAGCTGAATGGCGTAGGTGACAATCCGATTTTCCTGCCGGAAGAAGGACTGACTCTGACCGGAGCGAATTTCCAGGGATCGCCGGTTTGTCTGCCGATGGATATGATTGGCGCGGCTGTGACGATGGTTTCGGTCATGTCTGAACGGCGCATGAACAGGCTGAATAATCCAGCCTTGTCCGCCGGACTGCCTTCCTTTCTGACCAAGGGCGCAGGGATGTTTTCCGGGCTGATGCTGTCGCAATACACCGCGGATTCGCTCATCGTAGAGCAGCGGATTCTTTGCATGCCGGCTTCGATTCAGTCGATCCCCGCCGCGGCAGATCAGGAAGATTTCGTTTCTATGGGGATGAATACCGCCATCAAAAACGGGCAGATCCTGGATAATGCCTACGGCGTTTTAGGGATCGAATTCATGGCGGCCGCGCAGGCGCTGGATTTCCGCGAATTCACGCCGGGTAAGGGCGTTCAAGCCGCGCATAAGGTCATCCGCAAGCATGTGGACTTCTTAGACATTGACCGGCCGCTCTTTACCGATCACACCAATATGCAAGCGCTGGTGAAATCGTGTGAAATCCTGGAAGCGGTGGAGTTGGAAGTAGGTTCGTTAGAATAGTATTCCTTATCACGCATAAATTTCAGGGCGGTCTAAGCTTGTTTTAGTCCGCCTTTTTTTTTATTTTCTGGCATGGAACTATATCTTCTGAAAGACGTCGTCCAGATCTTCCTTCTGGCGATTGGCGTACTGCTGATCTTCCATCGCCTGAAAGTGCCTGTAACCGTAGGGCTATTGTTAACCGGTGTGATCGCAGGACCGCATGGGCTGGGCATGATTTCCGCAGTTCATGAAGTGGAGCTTTTGGCTGAAATCGGTGTCATCTTGCTGCTCTTCGTCCTTGGCATCGAATTCTCCTTTTCAAAGTTGATGCGCATTAAACGGTATGTCTTGCTGGGCGGTTTACTGCAAGTTGCTCTAACGATTGCTGCCTCAGCCTTAATCGTACGGATTCTGGGGTCACCGTGGAACCAGGCGGTGTTTGCCGGTTTTCTGGTCGCGCTCAGCAGTACGGCAATCGTTCTGAAACTACTTCAGGAACGTTCAGAAATCAACGCGTCGCACGGTCAGACGTCACTTGCCATTCTAATCTTCCAGGACATTATCATCGTTCCGATGTTGCTGCTGACCCCAATTCTGGCGGGCAAAGGCGGTAATCTTGGGTCAGAGCTTGGGATGCTTTCGCTTAAAGTCATCGGCATAATCGCTCTGACGATTGTATTGGCAACGTGGGTCATCGACCGCGTGATTTACCAGATCGTGCGCACCCGCAGCCGGGAGCTTTTTTTGATGGCGATTTTAGGGATCTGTCTCGCTGTTGCCTGGTTAACGTCGAGTATAGGGCTTTCTCTGGCTATGGGAGCATTCCTGGCCGGATTGGTAATATCCGAATCGGAGTACAGCCATCATGCGTTTACCAACGTCCTGCCGTTTCGGGATCTGTTCACCAGCTTTTTCTTCGTTTCCATGGGCATGCTGCTGGACGTCAGCTTTGTGGGTGCAAACATCCTCCCAGTCATCGGTGTAATAGTCATTTTATTCCTGCTGAAATCCATGATAGCGGGATTTGTAGCAACGCTGATGGGGTTATCTCTTAAAGCCGCCATTCTAACCGGTTTGACGCTCGGTCAAATAGGTGAATTTTCGTTTATTCTCGCTGGAGTCGGGTTACAGGATAAGCTAATCAGTGTTGAACATTATCAGCTCTTTCTATCTGTTGCGGTGCTCAGCATGACGACAACACCGTTCGTCATAGCCTCTGCGGGTAAAATAGCGGATTCGATCCTGAAGTTACCGCTGCCCCAATGGATCAGTAAAGGTGTCGATCCAATTTCTCTCGTTAAACCGGCGCCAGACAGCGGCCATCTGGTCATTGTGGGATATGGCGTGAATGGTAGAAATGTCGCACATGCAGCCAGATCTGCCGGTATTCCATTTGTAATCACGGAAATGAATCCCATCACAGTTCGGGTTGAGGCTGCTCAAAAACTGCCCATATTTTTTGGCGATGCGACACAAGAGACAACTCTGGAGCACGCTAATCTTGCACGCGCTCGAGCTTTAGTAGTCGCCATCCCCGATGCTGCGGCAACTGAACGGATCACCCAATTGGCGAGAGCATTGAATCCCAAACTATACATCATAGTCCGCACTCGCTTCACCAAAGAGGTCAATAGACTATACAGCCTGGGCGCTGATGCCGTAATTCCGGAAGAATTTGAAACGTCCGTGGAGATATTCCGCAGAGTATTGCAGGAATATGGAATTTCAGAGCATAAAATCGCAGAGCAGGCGTCAGACCTGCGCGATAACTGTTATGGCATCTTTCGTACAAAGGAATCCGAGGAATCAGCAAAGGAATCAATAGATTAATTGCAACAGAGCATTTTCGAGGAGGTATTCATGGAACAACGCAATGGACCTATATTTTGGGGCATGATCGGCTTGTCTATCGCTTTGATCATCAGCGCGTTTATCGCGGCGGATGCCGCTCGGGATGTGAAAAAGGCGAATGACACCATTAGTGTGACAGGATCTGCGAAGATGCCAGTGCGTTCAGATTATATCATATGGAAAGGTGTGATTTCCAGCCAGTTGCCTGAAAGACAATCCACTTATCAGGATCTGATGCGTCAGAAAGCCAAATTAGTGGAATATTTATCCGAACAGGGCATCGCCGATAGTATGATCAATTTTCAACCGGTGGGGACCTATGTGATTGAGGAAAGAGCCAATGACCGCCAGAAGACTGGACGCTTTGCAGCATACAACATCAGTCAGTGGTTTGAAATCCGCAGCCAGGATGTTGAGCGGATCACCGAGCTGAGCAAGAAGTCATCGGAACTTATCGAACAGGGTCTCAATTTCGAGTCGCATCAACCAGAATACTTGATCAGCAATCTGGCGGATCTGCGCAGTGACATGTTAGCCAAAGCATCGGCAGATGCTCATGAAAGAGCCGTTAAGATAGCAGAAAGTGTCGGCAGCAAAGTTGGCGCATTGCGCAACGCGCGCGTGGGAGTCTTCCAGATTACGGCGCGTAATTCGACAGACATCAGTGATCGCGGCATGTATGATACCCGCGCGTTAGAGAAAGACATCACGGCTGTAGTGCGATTAACATTTGCCATTGAGTAGAATAAAAAAAGGAATTATCATGGCACCCAAGACCTTCTATATCCTGGATGTATTCGCTGAACAGAAGTATGCTGGTAATCAACTGGCGGTAATCCGCGGCGGCGGGCAGCTATCTCAGGCCGAGATGCAGCAGATCGCCTTGGAGATGAATTACTCCGAGACGACCTTTATCATGTCTGAGACCGAAATGCAGGGCGGTTTTGACGTGCGTATCTTTACACCTAAAACTGAACTGCCTTTTGCCGGCCATCCGACATTAGGAACTGCCTGGGTCATTCAGCGGGAGATTTTGGGAGAGCCGGTCGATAAAGTTACCTTGAATCTGGGTGTTGGAAAGATCCCGGTCACCTTCACCGATGAAGGCATACTATGGATGAAGCAGGTGGAACCAGAATTCGACCGGCCGATCACGGCATTGACCATGTCTGGCGTGCTGTCTCTGGATGAAGAAGACATCGATGAAAAGTTCGCTTCTCAGAAGGTTTCAACCGGCTTCTTCTCGATCATCGTGCCGGTAAAATCACTCGATGCTGTCAAGCGGGCCCGCATCGACAGAGCGCTGCACGATCATCTGATCGAAAATACCGGCCCCTGCGGTATCCTAGTATTCTGCCCGGAACCGGTTGATAGTGAAAACACACTGCATGCCCGCTTCTTTGCAGATGCGTTGGGCGTCCCTGAGGATCCGGCAACCGGCAGCGCCAACGGATGCCTGGCTGGGTGGCTGGTAAAGCATCGCTATTTTGGTTCAGACTCCATCGACATTAAAGTCGAGCAGGGGTATGAAATGGGGCGTCCCTCGATACTATATCTGAAAGCATCAGAATCCGACAGCAAGATCGACGTTAACGTCGGTGGCAAGGTCGTGATGGTGGCAAAGGGGGAATTGGTGTGAAAAACATTCAGCAGTCAGCAGTCAGTAAAAGCGCATGGGAAATGCGTTTTTTTATTTCCTGACTGACAACCGAGCGGCAGAAATATCTAACTCCTCACCCACCCTTCTGCTTACCCCATGAATTACCTACATTCCTGCTTGTATCCGAACTTTTGGAACTCTATCTTGTAATTGTACATTGCATAAAACCAAGCGGATAATGTCCGAAGTAATGACCAAATCGCCAACCAGTGAGACTTCAAACAATCGCGTTCGGATTGTTTTTCAGAACGGAGATATCTGGCACGCTAAAATTTTCCTATCCTCTCTGGAAGATTCGGCACGCGAAGAGATGGTCCATCGGTTACGTGAAGCTAAAAAGCTTATTGCTGAAGATTTTGACGTAACTTACGAACGTCTGGAACTGTTGGAAGTCCTGCATAAAGCGAAATTGACAGAAGGGGTAGAAGCCCTGGTTTCCATCGGTTTGATGAAGGTGGGCCAGGGCAAGCCGAACGTTCAACTGAAACCGGGCGTTTCTGTCAAAGGTGCTGTCTTCGCAGAGATGATCGTGGAACTGAGCTTTTTCTGTATCGATGAGTTTGGGCACCTCATCACCCTGGAGCGGATTACAACTGAAATCGCTCGAGCCGGCGTCGCCGAAAATCTTTGTAACTTCAAAGCGATTACCGAAGCTATTGAGAAAGTTCATAAAACCAAGGGCGACGTGCAGGGATTGATCATAGCACGAGGTGAATTCCCTGATGAAGGAATCGATGCGCAATTAGAGTACACGTTCTATACAACGCACTCCGAGAATATGAAGCTCAACGAGTACGTCAAGGGGCGAAAGGCGAAAGATGGAGACATTCTCTGTCAAAAGATCCCTCCTACTAAAGGGGTGAGAGAGGGTATTGACGTCCGCGGCGGGAAGATTCCTCCCATCAACGGTCTTGACTTCGACCTGATTCAGGGCAACGGCACGAAGCTGTCAGCCGATAAAAACACGTTGACCGCGCTGCTGGACGGCACCGCCACGATGAAACGGTTTAACCGGCGCGTCTTTACTGCTACCGGCGAGCGCATCGTCCCCAGTGAGATCGAAGTCACCGTCAAACCAGTCATTAAGATCAATGCGGACGAAATTGATGAACTGGTTAGCGAAGATTCAATTGAGATTCAAGGGAAGCTGAAAAAGGGAGCAAAAGTTACCACGAAAGGTGAACTTTACCTGGATGGAGATATAGAAGGAGGCGCCACGATTATAGCTGGTTCGTTAGTCGTGATCAATGGTGAGATTCATAAGAGTGAAGTGTCATCCGATAGTTCTATCATTACTTCAAGCGGCGCAAAAAATACTATGATCACCGCGGGCAAAGATATTGAAATGAGGGGTATCGCTGAAAATTCAAAGGTCGTTGGGCAGAACGTTTCTGTGGGAGGAGCCAGAGGATCAAGGATTGTTGCCGGTAAGCGAGCATTTCTGGGCTTTGCGCAGAGCGACGAACACGGCACAAAATCCAAGATCGGAGTTGGTTATCAGGAATTTTATGAAAACAAGCTGGAGGCAACTCTAAAGGAAATTACCTCACTGGAAGCCTCCTTTGATAAAGTCGAGGAAATTTTCGGCAGAGAGATCGTTGCAAAAATGAACGGGGCGAACTTGCAACAGATGATGATCCAGTATCTGCGTAACCGCCGTCAAATCGTGGAAGAAACGCCAGATAAGAAGAAGATTGATTATATACGAAGATTGATGGAAACGATTGTCCCTTTGAAAGAACTCCTGAAAGATAAACAGATAGAGACTAAGCAGTTACGTAAAAAACTAAAACTTACCCATGATGATGAACCGGTTCTCGTCATCCGTGAAAAGATAACAGACCCGGTGGACATAACGATCGATGGCGAGACCTTCAATATCAATCAGGATGAAATCGAATAGCTGTTGATTTTAGACAGTAGTCGTTGATAATAAGCGCATGGGAAATGCGCTTTTTTTTGTTGAAAATGAACGATTATAATGCTATTTTAGTAAAACTTCACCTTGCATTAAATCCCTACCATGCAAAACCAAAACGTCTACGATGATCCGCAAAGGGCAGCCAGCTATGACAAGCTGGAGTTTGACGGCACCTATTACTTAGCGTACCGGGACATTCCGGGAATCCTGGCGACACACGTTAATGGGAATCGAGCGCTCGATTTCGGGTGCGGAGCTGGGCGTTCTACGCGTTTCCTAAAGCAGTTGGGATTTGAAACTATCGGCATTGACGTTGCGTCGGACATGATCCAAAAGGCAGAGGCGAACGATCCTTCCGGCCAATACCAGCTAATTGAATCCGGCGATTTCAGCCCCTTGGAAGACGGTTCTTTCGACCTGGTATTATCCGCCTTTACGTTCGATAATATCTCTGATACAGATCAAAAGCTGAAGACCTTCAGAGAAATTTTCCGCGTCTTGAAGCCAGAGGGGTTCCTGCTGAATCTGGTCTCCTCGCTGGAGATCTATCTGCATGAGTGGGTATCGTTTTCCACCAAAGATTTTCCGGAAAACCGATTCGCCAAAAGCGGCGATCCAGTGAAGATCATCATCACCGATATTGACGACAAACGACCGGTAATCGATACCGTCTTCGATGATGCTGCGTATCGTGATCTTTACGAGAGATCAGGCTTCAGAATTATCGATAAGCTGAAACCGTTGGCCAGCGGTGAAGAACCATTCAACTGGGTCAACGAAACTAAAATTGCCCCCTGGATCATTTACGTTTTATCGAAAATTTAAGCGGATTTACAAATCTCAGGCCTGACCCGGAACCTTTTGTGGGTCTAACGCCTTCAATGGTTAATTCTCGAAAAATAAATTTTAACCAGTATTGTAATTGGAAAATCCAGAGATCACCATGCATGCTCCTCTACCCAGACTTTTTATAGGCCTCGCCCTGCTTCTGATCCTGTTCGGAACGGCGGCGGCTTTCGCATCAGAACCGCAGCACGACACTCATGCTGAAGAAGTAGTACACACGGCAAGCTCCTTAGGGCAGCACCTCCCCATCTGGTCAGCCATTCCCTTTGCTGGGATCTTGCTTTCCATCGCGCTGTTTCCTTTGTTTGCACCGGTCTGGTGGCACCATCACTACCCCAAAGTATCAGCGTTCTGGGCAGTTCTTTTCGCAGTACCTTTCATTTTCATCTATAGAGGAGAAGCCGTCTACGAGGTTCTGCATATTTATCTGGCTGATTACATCCCCTTCATTATTCTCCTCTGGGGGCTTTTCACCGCTTCCGGCGGGATCATGATCCGGGGGACGTTAGCTGGCACACCGGTGGTGAATCTGATATTATTAGTGATTGGCACTATTCTGGCATCCTGGATCGGCACAACCGGAGCGTCGATGCTTCTCATCAGACCTCTGATTCGCGCCAACCGCTTCAGGAAGGTCAAGATGCACACCATCATCTTCTTCATCTTTCTGGTGTCCAACATCGGCGGTTCACTGACCCCGTTGGGAGATCCGCCTCTGTTCCTGGGGTTCCTGCATGGTGTGCCCTTCTTCTGGACACTTAGTCTCTTCCCTGAAATGCTGGTGATGAGTCTGGCGCTGCTGGGGATCTATTTTCTGCTGGACTTCATTCTTTATAAGCGCGAAGGATCACCAAAGGGGGATGAAACCGCGCAAGAACCCTTAAAATTGGAAGGCGTGCATAATTTCCTGCTGTTGGGCGGCGTGATGGGCGCGGTGCTGCTTTCCGGCTTATGGCATCCGGGTAAAATCAACGTTCTGGGCGTACACATGAGCCTCTCAGCTATCGCTCGAGACGTTATCATTATCTTTGTGGGTCTGCTGTCCCTCTGGACGACAAAAAAGCAGTTGCGCATCGATAACGGATTCTCCTGGTTCCCCATCAAGGAGGTGGCTTACCTGTTTGCTGGCATCTTCATGACGATTATTCCGGCTCTGGCCATGTTGAAGGCTGGATCGGAAGGACCGTTGGCTGGCTTAGTGAATTTTGTCCGGGATCCCTGGCATTACTTCTGGATAACGGGCACACTCTCCAGTTTCCTGGATAATGCGCCTACGTACCTGACTTTCTTCAATATGGCATTGGGGCGCTTAGGCCTAACTGAACCGCAGGCCAGTGCGATTTTAAGGGGGCTGGTTACGGGCGAAATTGCAGAGCAGTTCTCGATTACTTTGAAAGCGATATCCGTGGGCGCGGTCTTCTTTGGCGCGGTGACTTATATCGGTAACGCGCCGAATTTTATGGTGCGCTCGATCGCTGAAGAAAATAAAATTCAGATGCCCTCATTCTTCGGATTTATGCTCTGGTCGGTGGGTATCTTGTGTCCGTTGTTTATAGTTGTCACCTGGATTTTCTTCTAAATTAACTTGGAGGATTACGCATGTTTAATAATATACTGCTTGCTGATGATCTAAGCAAACGCGCCGAGAAAGCGATCGCCGCGGCAATCGAATTGGCCAAATGCCATCAAGCGAAATTGACCATTTTAAACGTACGCGAAGATTTCATAAACAAAACTGAAATGGTCATGCTGCGCGTCGACGTCAGTAAGCTTCACAACGACATCAAAGAGAAAGCGCTGGATATCAAGAATAAGATTGATCTGGATGTGGGCAGGTTAGGCGGTGATACCATCGATAGGGAGGTCATCATTCGTGAGGGGAAACCGTCGGAAATGATCTGCAAGGTTGCCACTGAGATCGAAGCTGACTTAATTGTCATGGGCACACACGGCAATAATCCCTTGAAGGACGTCATCTTCGGTTCAACGGCGCATAACGTCATCAATCGCGCCAAACGGTCGGTTATGGTGGTGTATACGAAGGAGTGATTCTTTTCAGTGAGGGAGAAATACTACCGGCACAGTCTCACCAGAGACTGTGCCGGTTTCTTGTGGAGGTCCCGAAAAAGGCTATTCGGAACGGGAAATGTCGAAAATTTCAGTGCCCTCTAATGCGGTGGGTGAAACGGTATTTAATTGTTCTGCTGTAGCAGGTTTACCGATTAGTGACCCCACCACCAATCCTACTATGGACGCTACGATACCGACAATAATATACCCTAACCAGGTATTCGCCAGCCAGGCGGGCTGATAGCTGTTTTCCACGATGCGGTATTCCCATATGTAGAACAGCACGTTACCCAGAAAACCGAAGATAGCTGCCAGTGTTATTCCCAACCCATTAACCCTTTTCCAGAACAAGGAGAACGTCGGAATCGCAATCGAGGCAGTTAGAACACCAGATGACAAGATGTAAACGTCCATCAGGGAGTTGGCATTCAGAGCGTAAATCAGGCCGAACAGAATAGCGATAACCGCCATAAAGCGCGATTTTTTAGCGATGCTTTCCTTGGAATCCTTCTTCCAGAGTATTGGTTGTGCCAGATCGTAGGTTAAGGGTAAAGCAATTACATTGGCAAAGGTATCGACCGTGGACATTTGTGCTGCAATCAGGCCGATAAACATCAGCACCTGGCCCCAGACGGGGAAATAGCCTAAGATAATTGCAGAGATGATACCAGTGGCGTCACCACCGATAACTGCCGCGCTTCCTTCAACTCCCGGTGGAAATAGAATCAAAGCGTGAAATGCAATCAGCGTCGGAATGCCGATCACGAAGACGGAAATCAGGAGCAACATCATCCAAGCGCCTTTTTTCGCTTCTTTCAGACTTTTTGCGCCCTGAATTCGTAACAGCAGATCCTGTTCGATCATCCAGCCCGGCAGGTAAGCGACCAGCAGAATGATCGGCATGGCGATACCGCAGGCAAAGATTCCAAACATAGTGCCTGGACCGTAGTAAGGCGTTTCCATGCCGGATAAAGTCTCAATGATGTTACCTGTGATAACTCCGCTTGCGGCATTATAGCTGACAATACCCAGCACGACGATAAATCCTGCCATCAGGATAAACTGGATGAAGTCGGTTAAGACAACCGCCCGGAATCCGCCGAAATAGGTATATATCATGATCGGTATGACGATCACAACCATCACTGCAGCAGGTGGAATCTTTAGAAACGGCGCGCCTAATTTCCCTACCATGAACAGTTCAGCGCCGGTCCAGGAAGTGAAGACGAAGATCGAGGCGATGGCAATGATCGTTCGCGTCGAAGAACCGAAACGCTTGGCAATTGCTTCAGGCAGGGAGATCGCCGGCAGCCTGCGCACGTAAGGCACCATCCAGATGATGATGAAACAGAGGATAAACCACGGCAATGGTAGAATCCAGACGCCAGATAATCCCATCATATAGATCATTGACATACCGTAACCCAGCCAGCCCAGCATCAACCAGCCGGCTGTCAGTGATATGGCCATGCGCCAGCCGGGGAATTGCCTGCTGGCAATCCAGAAATCGAGTAGTTGATGCGCGGCCGTATCCTTTTTCACCTTGTTCCAAATCCAGTAACCCAATCCGATCACAAAGGCGAAATAGACGATGGCCGCAATCCAGAATGGAAGTGCTGACATTATTCACCTCCTCCAGCTTGATGGAAGAAGTTTAATCCTATGCCAAACCAGAAATTGCTGTCGTCTTCCCACATATCGGCTAACTCGCTGTCCAGAATTTTTGCCCAGCTTAAATGGCCGTAGGCTGACACGTAGTTGCTTAACGGGCCAACAGGCGTAAATGTCAGTTTGAGAAAAGTAGTCAGATCAACCAGCGCTGATTTATCCACACCAAAGTAATAGAGGTTGTGTTTTGCGGAACCGTATCCAAGTGATACAGAGAGGGAAGGATCGATGGGACTTAAACCGAAGGCGTGGCTTAAAGAAGGCAGGATGTACATTCCTTCCGCTTCGCCAACATCCAGGTATGCGGTTAGCGAACCTGAAACGAAGGGAAAATCTGAAGCAACCGCAGCGTAAATTTCGCTGGTGCCAATGAAATCGGTGTTAGGGTATTCATAAATCGCATACCCCAGCGACGCGCTGACAGGCCCAAAAGCTCGAGTATAGTCAAAATAGTAGTCGACTTCGGTGAAGTTGTTCGAGTTTTCATAAATATCTGTCAATTCCATGGATCCCCAAACGGTGGCTGTAATTCCATAGAAACTTACCCATGCATCGGGCCATAGTACTGATTCAGCATTGAAAGGCATACCACGCCAAACGTACTTGTTTTCGAAATCGACGTCGGCACCGAAGTAAACAGGTTCAGCTGCATGCAAGGTTAATGTGGAAAATAGAAAAATCGCCAGAGCGATTTTCACAGAGTTAGGCATGAAGTGTGTCATGTTAAGCCCTTTCTAGAAGTTAGTGAGTTCCTGCCGGTTACTCCAGAAGGGCAATAGCGATCAGGTCAGGCTTTCCCCTCCTGCAACGAACCAGCTGCGTTTAGTAGATTATCAAGAAACTCATTCTGAGTTTCCGTAATGCTCGCTCAAAGACAGATAGACATCTGTTTCCTCTCTTTAAATTATTTTGACTTTAATCTAAATAAAAAATGACATAAAGTCAAGGATTATTTTTACCCTTTGTGTTTTTTTTCACTCACTTCCCTAATAAAAAAATTAAATTAAAATAAGCCCAATAATCACGATTTTCTTTTATGCTCCTTTTATAGAAAATGCTTGACTGAACCACCTTGTTTTATTATATTACTTGATCCCTGGGGCATTAGCTCAGCTGGGAGAGCGCTTGAATGGCATTCAAGAGGTCAGCGGTTCGATCCCGCTATGCTCCACAGGATAATGCCTTAAGCGGGAGTAGCTCAGTGGTAGAGTCTCTCGTTGCCAACGAGAATGTCGCGGGTCCGAATCCCGTCTCCCGCTCAGATTATCCTGTTCCTCCTCAGACCGCGTTCGGAGGAGGCTAAAGATTTAGCCCCCTTTTGGGGGCTGATTTTTCACCAGGCGGCGTAGCCAAGTGGACTAAGGCGGAGGTCTGCAAAACCTCTATTCACCGGTTCGAATCCGGTCGCCGCCTCTTTATTATTTATAAACGCCGGGGTGGCGGAATTGGTAGACGCAGGGGACTTAAAATCCCCCGGGCGCTAAACCCGTGCCGGTTCAAGTCCGGCCCTCGGTACATCTTAAAAAACAATAAATTAGCCCTCATAGCGAGGGCTTTTTTATATGCCATATTGGCTGAAATGTTGCCAATATGCGTTCATTATATTCAGAATATTCACGCACGGGAGAAAAATTCAGGTAACAGATTGGTAACACAAAAGGCGGGGGACTTGGAATGTGAACCTAAGGAATTTATTTTTTGATCTCGAATTGCCGGGATATGGGAAGAATCGTTCCTTTCGGATGTTCATGAGCACACTCGATGATTGCAGACAGACATCCCATGACTTTGTATACCTTATCCCATAGTTTTAGGTTCATATAGTTCTTTGGAAAAATAAACGCTGTCAATCCAGACTCTTTTAATGCTCTTTTATTGGCTTGTGTTCTTGTAAGATCAATATCACCAGATACTACTATCCAATCACCCTCTTTTGCAAGTACGCTTAACCAATCCGGATCAATTGTATTATGTTTGAATTTGGGGTGATCGCTGAGATACACGAATGATAATTCACCATAGTCACTTTTAATAATCTCTTCATTTTCCTCAGCCATTTCCGCTAAGAAGTTTACCATTTTTCGAGATAGGCACTGATCGAAAAATAATCTCATGCGGCTAGTCTTTTTGTAATATTAAGTTCGTAGTTGTATGCGCTCTTTACTGCACTAGGGGCAACTTCGTACCATAGTGAGACTTTATCAATCGATTGTTCTGCCCTAACTGCGGTTGCCAAGACAATCGTTGGGACTCCTTCTTTGGCAACTATAGGTTGACCATAACAGCGATTTGGATCTATAACGATAAAATCATCAATACTTAAAGGCCAATAACTTCTTACAACGTCATCGGCTGTAACCTCTATCGCTTTACTAAACATTAGTGTCACAGGCCTGATTTCATATTGAGATTCTTTGAGATTTAACAATCCAGGATCTTTTGTTTCAGATCCTACATCGGCTAATATATGTCTACCATCACTCCAGAACTTACGTAATGCAAATGGATGATTGGTATTAAATAATCCCATAGCCATGCGATGAGCTTTTCGAACTGATTGGAGGCTGATGCCTTGGGTAAGAAATTGTTCAATCATTAGAACTTCTATCATATCAAGGAAACTCAACAGGTACACATTATCAATCTTCCCAAAATCAGGTTTGATAACAGGTCCTACTGGAGTTCTAGTTCCAGCTTCAGTGCGTTTATCTCCACGTACCCAATGTCGCACTTTTGCCCACTTCACCCCAGTAAGCATAGATGCCTCTTTCATCGAATAGATGCCCTTGCCGATGTATGAGAATTCCTCATGTCCCATGAATGCCTCCAGATATTCTAAATGTATGTCTAATTCTGATAAAATGCAAGGAAAATATGTTTCAATTTAACGTTAAAGTCCAACTTTGAGAGGTTCTGCTCTACAAGACTTCCTGAAGCGCTCCAAATCCTCCCGTTCATAGATAAGCGTCCTGTCATAGTCTTAATGAGCTATCTTATAATTGATACAGTAAAGCTGGCTGCGCGTTAGTCCCAGGAAGGTAGCTGCCTCCCCTATGTTATACCATACCGATATGTGTGCGGTTTCTTGACGTTCCCATCCCCCATCCCCCCACCTTTCCCTTGACTTACTTCAGTTATTTTTACTATATTTTACAAATCTTTGTCCTTGAATCTTACGGAGGACTCCTCATGAAGCGCGCTCTTCTCTGCAGCTTGGTGTTGGTATGCGTGTCTACCATCGCTTTCGCCGATCCCACCCCCTTCCCCGCTAATCCCACAATCTCTGGTTTGGTCAGCCAGGTTGATCAGGATAACCTGAACGATATTGTTACATC
Organism: bacterium; assembly: GCA_018812585.1. Taxonomy (GTDB): domain Bacteria; phylum Electryoneota; class B3-LCP; order B3-LCP; family B3-LCP; genus JAHJDJ01. The sequence goes on along the minus strand of JAHJDJ010000185.1, from coordinate 3,480 downwards.
GCTGGTCGGATTTCACACCCGGCATACCTATTCGGATACGATTTCTGACAGCATCGGCATCGGAGCGGCTCGCCGCTGGGTACGGGATCAATACACCCGCCAGGGCATCGATGCAGACCTTTTTCCCTGGAACGGTTATTGGGGCGGCTCGCTGTACGACTGCTTCAACGTTCACGCCACCCTGCAGGGCCAGAGCGGCCGACCTGACCTGATCATATTTGGCGGGCATCTGGATTCCCGCACGGTGTCATCCAGCGACACCGCCAGCTTCGCCCCCGGCGCCGACGACGACGCCAGTTCCATCGCAGCCATGATGGAAATCGCCCGTATTCTAAATGGCGAATCACTGAATACGACGCTGGTGACCAGTTCTTTCGCCGGAGAAGAGCAGGGATTATTGGGCGCGTACGCCTACGCGCAATCATTAGTCAACGCCAACACACCCGTCAAGGCGATGCTCAACATGGACATGATCGGGCACATCGTCCATCCATCGGGCATCGTCGATTCCATGACGGTGCGCTGTTATTCCGGCGGTCCCATGAGTTCCACCTCGCGGCAATTAGCGCGCTATGTCAAATGGGTTGGAGAGGCGTACGCGGAAGGCGTGACCGTCACCCTCTACGACGCCATCGACCGCCCCGGTCGCAGCGGAGATCACGTTGCATTCTACAATTCGGGTTACCCTTCCATCCGTCTCGTAGAGACCGCCGAAGACGTCGCCTATCAGCATAACGTTACTGACCTCCCGGAGTATATGTCTTTTTCTTATGCAGGCAAGGTGGCAAAGCTTTGCATGGGAGTCGCAGTAACGCTGGCGCAAACACCCGACCGTCCTCCCGCTCCTGAAGTCACCAATGTCGGCAACGGCGAATCACTGACCGTTGGGTGGTCAGACAGCCTAAGCGGCACCATACGCATCTCTTACCGCACAATCGGCCAATTATACTGGGAAGACGTAGTTGAAACGGTTGACCCTCCCCCCTATCAGTTAGACGGTCTGCAGGAAGGCACGGAATACTGCATCAGTTTGTCTCTGTCGAATGTAGAGGGCCTGCCGGGGCCGTTCGGCGATGAATCGAACGCCATCCCCATCGTCGCCCCGCCACCCGAAGATTTTGAGACGACTTCGACCCCCGCCAGCGTTGAATTGACCTGGTCTCCGCGCCCGGAAGCGACCGTACTGTAGTACGTCATCTACCGCACCGATCAAGCCGGCCTGTTCGCAGAAATCGCCACGGTGCCACACCCCGATTCAACCTTCAGCGATCCGTCTCCTGAAACCGGACAAATGTATTATTACCAGATCAAAACGCGCAATAATGAGATGGTCCTGGGCGCGCCGACGCCCGTTGAAGAGGGACAGTTAGCCACCCATCATCTGAACATCCTGCTGGTGGATGCCACGCCGAATGGCTCAGGAGGCACCAGCGCTCCCCCGGACGCTGAGGTGGACCTGTTCTACCTCGAAGCAACCGAAAATTTCATCATCGAAGCGATGTGGGACCGCTTCGACAGCAGCGCCGCGTCAGTCACCATTTCGGATGCGGATTTAGCGCCATTCAGCCTCGTGCTGGTCTACGCCGATTATCAAACGGCATCCATCTCAAATGACACGACCGCTTTCCGCAAATACCTTGAAAACGGCGGCAAGCTGGTGATTTCCGGCTGGAGATTGTCCTATGTGTTGGACGGATTGGTCGGGTATGAACATACCTTAGGTGCAGGCGACTTCCTCTATGATCTGGCAGGCATCGACGAGATTCAGGTGGTCGCTCCGCCTGCGATGGAATTCATCGGAGCGACTGGCGCGTTAGGCTACCCCGACGTTGACTTCGACGCGGTCGGCTTTCCCGGCTGGGGGGGAGCGTTACCGCAGGCGGAAGCCATCTTCACCGATCCGCTGCCCGGAGAGGTCGATGTCATCGCCAACTTCAACGCCGTATCTGGAGGCGGTTCGGTCTTCCACAATCAGCCGGTCGCCGTGCGCAAATCAGATCTGGTCCCCTCCTGGACGATCATCGATTTCCCGTTGTACTACATGACCGCGGCGACCTCCATCCCCTTCCTCGACAGAGTCCTGACTGACATGGGTGCGCCGCCGGTGGGGGTAAAGTCGGACGATGGCGCCTCTTTGCCGACAGAATTTGGTGTGATGCATTGTTACCCTAATCCGTTTAACGCTGAGACAATCATCCCCATTGCTTTACCTGAGAGATCACACATCCAGGTAACGCTCTATGATCTGATGGGGCGTAAAATAGCGAATATCTATGAAGGCGTACAAAACGCTGGGCATAACCAAATTCGGTTTAATGCTACAGGTCTTGCTTCAGGGATCTACTTCTATCGCATAGAGGCAAAGGGTTATGAACAAGGAGGAAAATTCTCAATTGCAAGTAAAATGATCTTGCTAAAATAGGAATTTGTGATTATATTAAAGGCGGGGTGATTATCCCCGCCTTTCTTTTCAAAATAGAGGCAGTTAAAATGGTCTGGATAATCCTTCTATTAATGCCTATTTCATTGACAGCCCAAGAATTCCCATTTCAACAAGAAATTGACACGATACCGGTAGTAATTGCGGGATTCGATCTTCCCTCCCCGTTTGCGCCGGGGATGTATGCTTCCACGCCTGGTTTTGGAGATTTGGACTATGATGGTGACTATGATGTTTTGATTGGTCAATGGACTGGACATGTAACGTACTTTCAAAATCACGGATCAACTCAAGCATCTCAGTTCAAGTATGTCACCGACGATTTTGAGGATTTGAGTGCACAATGGACTTATATGAGTAATCCGAATTTAGTAGACTTAGATAACGATAGCGATTTAGATTTGGTTTACGGCTATTCTCGGTTCTATAGAAACATGGGGACACCAGAATTTTGCGATTTTGTTTATGATACAGTTTTAATTCCATATGGCAACGATGTGCTCAACGACGAGCTTGTTGACTTCGACAACGATGGAGATTATGATCTTTTTTGTGGCGGCTACTACGGAAATATTCTATACGCTATCAATATCGGAAGTACTGCTGAATTTGAATTCACCGTTATTTCAGAGAATTTCTTTGATATTGATGTTGGTTCATTTTCTAATCCTGAATTTTGTGATATCGACACTGACAACGATTTCGACCTATTTATCGGCAACGGCGATGGGAAGATTTGGTACTACCGCAACGATGGCGATTCAGTCAATTATAACTTCACCCTTGTAACGCATGAATGGTTAGATATAGACGTGGGAGCCTACGCGTCACCCGAATTCTGCGACATTGATGGTGATGGAGATTTTGATCTATTTGTGGGACTTGAAGCGTCTGAAACGAATCAGTGTTTGGGAGATGTATATTTCTATGAGAACATCGGAACTTCTCAGAACTACAATTTTCAATACATCACCTCTAATTATTTGACTATGGATATTGGCAATCATGCTGGACAACGACTTGTCGATATTAATGCAGAC
>JAHJDJ010000015.1 GCA_018812585.1 bacterium | reverse complement strand
AGAGGCAGGATACCATGATGTGACGTTCAGCTCAGAGGGTCTCGCATCGGGTGTCTATTTCTATCATTTCCAAGCTCATGATCTCATCAGGAATGGAAAAATGGTATTGCTGAAATAAAATCATTATACATACGAAATAGAGGGGCGGATCAATTTGTCCGCTTTATCTTCGTATTAAAAAAAATGCAGAAAGCAGTTTTCTTTTCTCATCTTAATATCTTATATTGCTCAGGCAGATTCTCCTGCGGAGTTTGAACTCGTTCGATGATGCGGGCGAAATTTAGTAAGTTGATGATATAAGTATCAGGAGTTAGATTAATGGCTGAAGGTACTGTAAAGTGGTTCAACCCTTCCAAAGGGTTTGGCTTCATCACAGCAGATGATGGGGCAGGCGACGTTTTCGTGCATGTCAATGAGATTGCCGGAACGGGATATCGGCAAGAGTTGTCCGAAGAACAGCGTGTCGAATTTGAGGTGGTTGAGGGTCCCAAGGGTCTGTCGGCGAAAAACGTCCACGTGATCGAATAACCTTTACTTGACTACTTAAAAATCCCGGCTCACCTGAGTCGGGATTTTTTTATGGATCGTTTGAGGTCTACTGTCTTTTTTCTCTGCGGAACACCATCACTCCAGCCAACCAGGAGATGGCCGCGCCAGTCAAGAAAACCCAGTGCAGTCCTCCCAGAAATGCTTGCGGCGCTTGCAGCGGGTCAGCTTCTGCCAGCCCCATGCTATTCAGGATTGATTTGCGGACGCCCACAAAGATCAAGCTGGAAACGGCGACACCAAAGGTCATTCCCAAGGTGCGGGTCAGCCCTAACATTCCGGAAGCGTTTCCTAGCCTGTTACGCGGCACAGAAGAGAGCAGATCGGCGTTGTTTGGGGGATTGAACATGCCGATCCCGAAACCGGTCAGCAGCAATGCTGAAACGATATAGAGTGTAGATGAGACAGTGCTTAAAAACGCCAGCATGATAAAACTGATCCCCTGGATCATCATACCAACAACGCAGAGCCACTTGGTACCAACTTTATCAGAAAGTGTCCCGGAAACGGGCGCTACCAGCGCCATAATCAGGGGAACCGCCATGAGAAACAGTCCTGCTTCGGCTGTGGTATGGCCGCGCAGGTCGATGAGGTAAAAGGGCAGCAGAAAAGTCTGAGTGAAGAGCGCTGTAAATGCTAGAAAACCAGCAGAAGTTGCGCTGCTGAAAGTTTTGTGGCTGAACAGGGTCAGATCCAGAATGGGATCGGCAGCAGTGCGTTCGGAACGGATGAAAAGAATAGGGCAGAGGAAAGCTGCGGCTGCCAGAACGATAATTTTAGGAGAGGTCCATCCCCAATCATTTCCTCTGGAAAACAGCAGGAGCAGACAGAATAACCCGACAGCCATCGTCACCGCTCCGGCCACGTCAAAGGGCGCTCGGGTGAATTGGCTGTCTTTGCGCAGAGATCGGCTGACCATGATCATCGCCAGGACGCCGAAGGGGATATTCAAGTAGAAGATATAGCGCCATCCGAGGAGATCGGTGATGATGCCTCCCACCACCGGTCCAATCGACAATCCTACTGCGACGGTCGTTCCCAGAATCCCCAGCGCTTTCCCGCGGGAATCGGGCGGGAAAATCTCACCGATAATGGCTGGACCCACCGATATGATCAGGGCTGCTCCAACTCCCTGAAAGACACGCGCGGCGATCAGGGCAGTCATATTCCCTGAAATACCGCATAAAGCTGAACCAACCGTGAAAACCAGAATCCCAGACTGATAAATGCGTCTGCGCCCTAAAAGATCTCCGAGTCTTCCGGAGATCATTAACAGCGACGTTGTTGCTAACAGGTAGGCTTGGATGACCCAGTCAATCACGCCGATGCCGGCGCGCAGCTCCACTGCAATAACCGGCAGCGACACATTGATAACACTGGAGTTCAGCGTCGAGGCAATCGAAACCAGCGCTATCGGGATTAATGCATGCCAACGATCTGCTGGATCGTAGTAATCCTGACCGGTGGGCGGTGCGAGATGGGCCATACCTTACTGTTCTACGGATTAGTTAAGCGCTAAGTTTATTTATACCGCAAAGCGAAATTCGATGATGTCGCCGTCCTTGACGATGTATTGTTTTCCTTCCAGGCGTCTGACTCCATCTTTGCGACAGGCGGCCAGATCGCCGCGGGGTTTAAAATCGTCGAAGTGGACGACTTCTGCGCGAATGAAGCCTCTTTCAATGTCGCTGTGGACTTCACCAGCAGCGGCACGCGCGATGGCGCCATTTCTTATAGTCCAAGCGCGGCATTCGTCATCACCGATAGTAAAAAAGCTGATCAACCCAAGGAGTTTATAGGAGGCTCTGATCAGACGATTCAGAGCAGATTCTCGGATACCCAGGTCGTCCATAAATTCTCGAGCTGAGGCTTCATCTAATTGCGCTATTTCCATCTCAATGGTGGCGCAGGCAACGCTTACTTCGACACCCGGATGCTGTATTGTCTGTCTGAATTCGGAAACGATATCCTTCGATCTGGCGATATCCTCTTCGGCGATGTTGATCACGACAAGCTCGGGTTTCAGCGATAGAAGTTGGAAGGCGCGTAATATTTTTTCTTCTTCCGCAGAGAAATCAAGTGTGCGCAGCGGCTGCTCTTCCAGCAGAGCCGCCTGGCAGCGCTGCATGATCTGGTATTCCCGTTTGAGATCCGGTGATGGTTTTTTGCTTATCTCCTTTTCCAAACGCTCAATACGATGTTCCACGATGATCTGATCGGAAATGAGGAACTCTGCAAAATCTGTCTCATATCCAGCGAGGGGATCAGCGTCGGGGAGACCGGGAGTATCAAATCCGCGGAGGAGATGCAGGAGCGCATCGCAGCTGCGAATCTCAACTAACAACTGGGGATCGTAACCGCTTGTTTTCGCTTCACCGCGTTGGTAACCGGCGACGTCCACATATTCAACGATGGCGTTGACTTTTTTACTGCGGCCGAAGATGTGATACAAATGGTCCAGTCGGGCGTCCTGCACTTTCGCCTGACCGATATGAATTTCACGGCGAGTGCCACCATCCACCTTGACGGCTGGCGCCAACGCTTGTAAGAGCGTCGTCTTTCCACACCCTTGCGGGCCTATAATTCCAATTCTTAGCATGACTTAGAAAAAGTTAAGGGTTCCATTTTTAAGAGGAACCCTCAATATAGCGAAACAAACTTGCGATTGCAAGGTTTTAGTTGATCTGTACTTCGACTCAGGACCAGTTACTTGTCATGGGAGTCGCAGTCAGAACAATCACCGGTGCAGCCACCGTCGGTTTCGGCCGGTTCTACGTCACCAGCCGGAGTGGCGGTTTCGGCAGGCCTTTCGCAACCCCCACAGGGTGTTGCAGCAGCAGCTTTATCTTCGCAATCTTCACAGCCGCCCGATTTTGCACAATCCAGACAGAGCCCCACGGTTTCCATTTCTTCTGCTGTCATAAAGACCAGGGGATCTGCCTTGAATTTATCAAAGCAAGCCTGGCCGCAGAAATGCAATGAACCGGTTTCGCCTTTCATCTCAACCGCATTTTCCAGGTTTGCGATGGTCATATCGCAGGTCGGACAGACAGTTTCTTCTCCATCGTTCGTGATCGCGAAGGCGATTAGTGCGGCAGACAAAATAAGCGTCAAACCGAAGATGACAGATATACGTTTCATAGTTCTCCTCAACCTCTTTTACGTTTAGATATGTATTGTTTCGATTATTGCTGCGATGGTCCGACTGCTGGTTTTAAATGACAGCTTCCCTGGCAGCCGCCGGTTCTGGACATGGCCGGATCCGGCTGTAGATCCGGCACTTTTATAACTGCGCTTTCTGCGTTTAGTTTCCGTAGTTTCATCCAAGGCCAGTTCCATTTAAAATGAATGTGCTGGCATTGCGTGCATTCCAGACATTTAATACAGCCTTCACCGTTAATTTCTTCGCGCACGTTCAAGTCTGTAGGGCAGACAGCGCGGCACTGACCGCAGTTGGTGCAGCTATCTTTGACTTCCAGCGACACCAGCGAGATGCGATTGAAAAAGGCATAAATCGCGCCCAACGGACAGATGGTTCTGCAAAACGGTCTTTTAATGAAGAGGAACATCAGCAGGAATGAGAACAGGATGACCATCTTGATATCAAACAAAGTGCCGATGTCCGCGGGATCGATGACCGTCATATCCAAGACAGGATCGACCGGATTCCACAGCACCCAGGGTATCCCCGCGATCAATGCGCCGCAGGGACAGAGTTTGCTGAACCAGTGCTCGTAGGTGTAATATGGCACAATGATCACCAGCGCCGGGAGCACCACATATTTAAGGTAGATCAGGAATTTGGGTATTTTGATCCACCATCGTTTTATCTTATAGAGTACATCCTGAATCATTCCCCAGGGACAGAGCCAGCCACAGGTAAAGCGCCCGGACACCAATCCGATAATAGTCAGGAATCCGATGAGGAACCAGGGTATTCGGTGCGTCGCAGAAAAATGCTGCAGCATGCCGATGGGGCAGCCCATCAGCGCGGTGGGGCAGGAGTGGCAGTTCAAACCCGGTACACAGACATTGCGCAAGGGGCCGCCATAGACCATCTTGGTCGATATGACACCCCAGAAACTGTTAAAGAGCAGCGTTCCCACGCCTATTTGAGAAACGCGCCGCCAGATATGAATGGGATGGGTTTTGGGATGCTTAATGAAGGTTTCACAGCAGTTGATGCATCTGCCGGCTTCAGCCATGACCTGCTCTGCGGAGATTGCCGAGGTGGCTTCTTCCCAAGGTTCGGCCAGACGTTCTGCCGCTGATTTATGCGGCTGCTCAGGGCGTTGTTTCTTCTCTATGACATGCAGATTGATTTTGTCGCTGCCGATGACTTCCAGATCCGGTTTTGCCGGGATTTCAAGTCCGCGGAATTTTGCGTGGATGACTTCGGCGGCATAACGGCCTTCGACCAGGGCTTCTGCAACAATACCGATATCTTCTACGTCACCGCCCGCCAGAATTCCATCGCGATCAGTGATACCTTTCAGCTTATCAGAAGATATGGATGCGGTATCCCGCAGATGCTCAAGACCCGCCCATTCGACGTCCTGGGATACCGCGATGATCAATGTATCAACCGGAAGTGTGAAGGTGTCACCCGGAATAGGAACCGGTCTGCGGCGGCCGGAATCATCCGGTTCGCCTAACTGCATTCTCTGGCAGACAAGAGCTGAAATGGTTCCGTTGATTGACTGAATCTCTTCCGGCGCGGCCAAGAACATCAGCTCAATGCCTTCTTCTTCAGCCGATACGATCTCTTCTTCATAGGCGGGCATCTCAGCTCGCGTGCGGCGGTAGAGGATGGTTACATCAGCGCCCAGACGGCGCGCCACGCGAGAGGCGTCGATTGCGGTGTTGCCCCCGCCGACGATAATGGCTTTTTTACCGACCTCGACTGCATCACCACTGTTAACCGTGCGCAAAAATTCTATGCCGGTATAGATTCCCTTCTGGTCTTCGCCTGAGATCCCCAGCTTGGATGATTTCTGAGCGCCAATTCCCAGAAAAATGGTATCGTAGTCTTTTTTTAGTTTATCCAGCGTGATATCGCGGCCAACCATGACGTTGGTGCGCAGTTCAACGCCCAGATCGAGGACTTTCTGGATCTCAGCGTCGAGTACTTTTCGGGGTAAACGAAAGGCTGGAATCCCGTAGCGTAACATGCCACCCGATTTGGGGAATGCTTCAAAGATGGTGATATCATAGCCGCGGCGCGCTAACTGGTAGGCACACGAAATTCCTGCAGGACCAGAACCGATGACAGCAACTATTTCAGGTTGTTTTTCGGAGGTCAGTTTCTCGTGTTTCAGATCCTGTTCCAGAGCCCAATCGCCGACAAAACGCTCGATGCTGTTGATGGCGACGCCGCAGTCATGTTCGGAACGATTACAGGCGCTTTCGCACTCATGTGGGCAGACCCGGGAGCAGACGGCCGGCAGAGGATTTCGTTCCACGACCAAGCGCCAGGCTTCTTCAAAAGCTTCAGCCTGAGGCTTCTCACCCCGTCCGGCGCGTCCGATAAGGTCAGTCAGTTTGCGGATGTCCTGCCCTTGCGGGCAGACGGACATGCAGGGCGCGGTATTATCTGGCTTATGCTTCCGGCTCACGATGTTTGCTTAATCTCCTGAAAGAGGTGACAAACTCCCCGAAAATTCGCAGGAAAAGGAGTAAAATTTCCACAGCGGGGAGTAACTTTAATCGTCTTTTGTTTAGCGGGATCATCCGATCCCGATGCAGGCCAGTCAAAGCCCGGACGCTTCCATCTGCATATCCAGCGTGTCGCCCAGGAATATCCCTTGAAACAGGGTAAACAGGCCGACACCCACCAGAATCAGGAAGAAGATCAGTTTGCCTTTATCCATTCAGCATTCCTTGTTGAGAATGGGTACAGTCAAGCGGTCAAGCTATAAAACGACAGATTGGAGATCTCCACATATAGTGCCATGATCCCCAATCTGTAACTCTATTTATGCGATAGCAATCATAAACGTTTATTCGCCCGCGGGAGGCGTAGCTGCATCGACCGGCGCGGTTTCCGCTTGGGGTAGTTTCGCGATTAAATCGTCTAAGATGCTTTTAATGGCGTCTTCTGGTAAGAACAGTTCACTGCTGCGCACGATCCCTTCATGATCGATAATGATCAGGTGCGGCAGTTTGGAAATCTTATAGTCCCGGACGATACCGGTTTCCCGGCAGATAAGCGTGGGGAATTCAATGCCGTAGTGCCTGGCTTCAGCTTTGGCCTGTCCGACAGGGTTGATGGCGTTCATGGACAGGATCTTTACCTGCGACTCATCGTAAGCTTCAGCGATTTTCTTGAGATGCGGAATCTCCGCATGACACTGGCGTCAATTGGACTTCCAGAAGTGGAGGATTACGATCTGACCGGCAAAATCGGACAGAGTAATTTCCTCCTCATCGACGGTTTGTAAGGTGAAGTCAGGGGCTTGCACACCTGGATCGATAGCGGCCAGAGAAATCCCTGCCATCAAGTGGATACATACCAACAACTGCAGTAAAGTCTTCATATGTCGCATTAAGTCTCTCCGTAATTCGTAAGTTTAAAATCCACCCGGAGGGTTGGCGATTAAGTCGTCGATCGTATGCAGAATCTCTTCCAGTTCAGGTAAAAATTCAGAGGGTTCATCGGCCCCGTCGGCGCGGATATGAATGAATCCGGTCTGATCGATCAGAAAGATCGACGGTAAAATCAATTCAGTTGCCTTATAAGTTTCAAAGGTTTCACCACTCTCATCAAACACCATCGGATAGGTGAGGGTAATCCCTTGTGTTGATTCAAGATAATCTGCCCATCCCTGCATTGCCACAGCGCTGGCATCATGGTTCAGGATGATCAGTTCCACATCGTCGCGACTGTAGACGTCGTAGATTTCAGTTTGGAAGCTCGGAATCTCCGTGCTCTTGCAGTAGCTTCAAGTGAAGCTGTAGAAGTAAAGCACGGCGATTTTGCCGGATAGATCAGCCAGTGAAATCTGATTAGAAGCGATGTCAAAGACGGTGAAATCCGGGGCCATAGCGCCTGCATAAGGGGCTATAGGGATATCTGTTTCCAACTGGAATTCAGCAATGACTGTTTGATTATTCAGAACCTCAACGTACTGCGGTGCGCTGAAATAATCCGTGCTCGAGTCGGGATTGACATAGACGAACGATTTGACTTCGAGGAAATGGTTTCCGGCGAACACGCTGGTCTGGTGAGGATTGGCAAAGGTGCCAAGTGTTTCGCTATCCAGCATAATCCACACCGAATCAGCCGGGCTGCCGGAAGGCATAATTCCGTTGATGACCAGTGTACCTCGCTGTTCCACAGGGTCAGTTGGAGCATCTCCACATCCCGAGAAGAGCAAAATGAAAGCCGCCAGCAACAGTGATACTGTTATGATCAAGTTAGGTCGCATCATAGGATATGCTCGATGGCGATTAGATATGTATTCATAGATATATCCTGATCATCGCTCCAGTAGCGGCGATACTTCAGCAGGACAGTCGTTTCCGGGAAGAGGTAATGACTCAACATGCCGGAAAAAGCCCAGTTAGTGAATTCATCGCCGTTGATAGCATCGAGGGCTGTCAGGTCTTCCGGTCTGCCGAGGTAATAACGTCCTCGTATTTTCAGGGTAGTGCGCCAGGAGATATACTGGTCGATCTCGAAGCCGGGCGCGTGGGAATTCAAGCCGGTGGAATCCCAGTGTTCCCGCCATTCCAGATGGACTGCCGTGCGCGTCGGTAACCACTGTGACAGCCAGAAGGTCAGCGAATTTGAGATGAAATCCGAGTTTTCTCCCGAGGCGAAGAACCAGTCGTGACGCGCCTGCAGCGCGGTGGTTTTGGTCAACGCCTGACGTAGTTTCAACTGCCAGGAGTGGGAATCGTTAGAATTGGAATCGGTATCCGTGGTATAGTAGGCGTAGTATCCGCTGAACAAGATGAAGCCAGCCCAGTCGTATTTGCCGCCCAGTTCGAGCATTTTACCTTCGAGGCCGGATGATCCCCGGGTAAACTGAGTGGAGATATGAGCGTCCGCGGATTCTGTTAAATTGCGATTGTAACGCAGATTGAAGAGCTGTTCCCAGCTGCTTTCGATCTTGTCAAGATCGGAATACTGGTACTTCACCTGAATCTCGTCATTGAATCCCAAACCCTGTGTGACTCGCACCAGTCCGCGATTTTCGGGGAATTGGGCAATGAAAGGATTCGGTTGAGTATAATCATGCTGGTTATACTCATAGAGGATAGGATCAGGATACTTATATTCGTTGTAATCCGTATACTGATATTCCATCTTGACCTGAGTGAAGTTGCCGATGCTCCAGGGACCGGCGAAGGTCATCAGGGGAATTATTAAAGGGATCAGGAGACTACAGAAGGTCCGATTATTATTCACCATAGTGCTGCCATTATCTGGTGGGGACTGCAGTGATGCAGATCCGACTGAAGAGTTTCACAAATTGATCGTTGCTTGCTTGATTGCCCGACCGGGCTTTTGAAAGTCATCAAGTGGGGCAGGAGCCTGACGCTCCACTGATGCCGCCATCCTCGACGCGGCAGATATCGCTATCCTGAGCGTCATCGGCATACATAAGCGGATCGGAGACCGGCTGATCCAGCATATAGACCGCTTTAAATCCGCACCCGCTAAGTAGATATACGATCAGGACGAAACCGATGAGGATAGCAGTTGCCTTAGTGACTCTGTGCACTGGCATCTCTCTGTTTTCAGATAAGCAGATTCGTAAAGTGTTATTAAATTTGATTCTATGACAAGCTAATGTTAAGATTCTCAAGCATGAATTAAAAACTCACCCCTTGGGGGTAACTATATTTGTTTAATTTAATATTATTTGATTGATAACGCAAGCGTTTTTTTTTAATTTCAGCGGATCAGGGCATCAAAAGAGGGATTATTAACTGTGTCAACAATTTACTAAATCAGATGCCGGATTGTCAAGCCATTTCTGATCATATAATACTATCGGTATAGATAAGCAAACTTTTTCGCCAGGATAACCGCCAGCAGTCCTAACAGGATCGCGGATACCAGCAGCGTTATCAGATAGACGTTAAGCATGTTCCGGACCGGGTCCATGACACTGGCAGCCGGTATCGCCAGATAAACTTTCCAATCCCGGACCTGGGAATATTGACTGGCTATAAAAAACAGGTCATTCTCGATTTCCACCTGATCATGCAGTAAAAGGGTCTGATCCGAAAAACGAGCGTCACCCTCGAGAGTCAGAATCGCCCCTTTGGCGTCTGTGATGATAATCGTGGCAACCTGGTCCTGAGTTATTAAACGCTGGAGTTTCTGCAGAGATCCGAAGGGCCGAACCTCCGTTACCAGGTAAGCGATAGGTCTTGCATCCACACTGCGAACTGGGATGATCCAGGTTTCCAGGTAGCCTTTACGGTCCGGCGCAGCAGTATGGCTGTAGTGAATCGGTTCCATAGGATGGGAATATTCAATGTCGATCTTACCAGAGCCAGTGCCTGCGATTTTGTTACCCTGCAGATCGGTCAGAGCCATATTCTTTATTTCAGCAGTACCCGTTACGAAAGAACGGCAGGAGGCATCAACAGCATCCCAGAAACCGGTCTGATACGAAGCCGCTACCTGCCCAGCGACAATTTTTTCAACGTTAGTGCGAAGGGTGGGCTGTTCGAGGTAAGTCAGTATCCGCTCTTCTATACTGGTAATTCTTTGATCCAGAACGCCCACCAAGATAGCGGGCAGCAGTTGTAGTTCTGCCTGTATCGGCTGCTGAAAATGACGCGTGGCAATTTTGATCAGCAGCCAGCCATTCAAGGCGATCATCCCGATGGCCAGCAGGGCTAAAATTAAATAACCCCGGCGGAAACCTCGAGCCGGGGCAAATGTTCTAATTTCGCTCATATTGGATCAACTCAGAATTCCACTACGCCGTGATAGACATAGACCGCTTCACCCTCTAAGGTCGATTCTCGGTAACCGTCGGCTACGGCGACACTCAATTCGCCGCCGGGCTGCTTCACGCGGATTTTAGCGTTGAAGGGCAGCAGATTATTAGCGATTCCGGCTGCGACTGCTGCGACTGCACCGGAACCACATGCCAGCGTGGGGCCGACGCCTCTTTCCCAGACGCGCTGGACGATGGTGTCCATACCCTCAACTTTGACGAAATGGACATTAGCGCCTTCGGGGAACGCATGATACACACTAATCATGGGGCCCAATTCATAGAATTGTTCATCACCGTAATCGCCAAACAACACAACGTGGGGATTACCTATCGAGAGCGCCGTGATTTTCAGGGTCAGATTCTTGTCGATCTTCAGATCATCGTTGATGCATTCACCATCACCGCGCATGGGAATGTTCGCTCGTGCAAAGCTGATGGGCGGCATGGCGACTTTGACCAGACCGTCAGCCATTATTTCAACGCTGACCTGTCCGCTTAGAGTTTCAATCGACATGGGTGTGCTGACCGAATGCCCCTGATCGCGGATAAAAAGAGCCAGGCAGCGCAGACCATTCCCGCACATTTCAGCTTCGTGACCATCGGCATTGAAGTATTTCATGCGGTAATCGCTGTCCTTGGAATCGAGCAGCACGATCAATCCGTCACCCCCGATGCCATAATGACGGTGGCAAAGCTTATAAATCGTTTCGTGATGCCACCAGCTCGGAGTGCGCGGATGGTTAATACCATCGACCAGGACAAAATCGTTTCCTGCAGCGTGGAACTTAGAAAAGTAAAGGACGTTTTCGCTCGCTTGTCTTGGAGTTACTTCCATGGCGATACCTTCAGAGGGCTCTAAGGCTGATTGATGTTTCTACCGTTATGCAATAAGAATAATGCTCTACTTCAAGTTTTTCAAGGCTTTTTTTGCCTCTTTGTGATCTGGATTCAGTTGTAACGTCATTTCATAATGAACGCGGGCTGAATCGACGGCGCCTTCATGTTCAAACACGTTACCGAGACGAAAGTGGGCCCAATCGTGTGAGGGTCTGTTCGAATCGGTTTCGATCAATAGATATTGCTGCAGAGCCGGACGCGCTTTGTCTAAGCCCTGACCGGTTATTGCGCCGGTGCGACCGATCTGGTACAACGCGTTGGTTTCCTCCGGATGGCGCTCCAGTAATCCTTCCAGCAGCTCATAGGCTTCATCCGGTTTTTCCAGCTCCTGGTACATATAGGCCAGCATGTATTGAAAGTTGAGACTGTCCGGTTGTGCGGCAATGGCGGCCTGGTACGCTTGAACCGCGGCGTCATTGTCTTCGTTGCTGCGGTGCGTTACCGCTTCGGCAATATAACCCCAAGCTGTATCGATTTTCTTGATCTCAGCTAATTGGTGCGCTGCTTCTTTATCGCTGCCTCCAATGATCCCGGGCGCCTGCAGGTGGAACTGCATCAAGGCAAAGCGCGCATTCAGATTGGTCGAGTCGGCGGCAACTGCCAGTTCAAATTGCTTCTTGGTTTTTTTTGCATAACCGGGCGCTTTAAAGATGCTCGAGTTCTGTGCCTTTGAACCGTAGGCATTGCCTAACCAATAGTGGTATTTGGAAACTGTTTCGTCCAGTTCGACGGCTTTTTCAAGCCACTCTATGGCCGGTTTCAGATCATCCAACTGGAAATATCCGTAACCCAAGCTGAAAGCTGCTTCGGCGTTTTCATCAGCGAGTGGTTCGAGCAATTCTCTGGCAGCTTCATGCTGACCCGACGCGAAGAGCTCTTCAGCGTGTTGGAGAATTGATTCAATCTCCTCCATCGCAGACACTTTAGCAGTTTGTAACCCAATAAGGACTGCAAGAACGAAGAGCGTGGTTACTGCAGCTACGAAGGCTTTCATTACTCACCCGGCTTAAAGATGACTTTCAGTCCCTCACCCTTGAGCTTGATATCGAAGCCCTTCTGGAAATCTTCGAGGGGGAATTGGTGTGTGACCATTGCCTTCAAAGTGTCCAGAAGGCCAGCCTGAATCAAACCCAGCATACGGAACCAGGTGTCATAGGTGCGACGGCCGATAATGCCGTGGATCGTCAATCCTTTGAAAATGATATCGCGGGTGAAATTTACAGTCAGCGGTTCACGAGGGAGTCCCAGCAACACAACTTCACCGCCCATGCGCACGCATTGGAAGAGGTCTTTATAAGCCGATGGATGTCCCGAAAGCTCTAAAACCGTGTCGACCCCTCTTGCCGCGGGATCATTTTTACAGGTATCGATGAAGGCTTGCCGTCCCTGTTCTGTGCCGACGTTAAAGGTTTGATCCGCACCGTGTTTAGCGGCAATATCCAATAAACCCTGGTTGACGTCTGTAATTAAGACTTCCCGTGCGCCGGAAAGTTTCGCTATTTTCGCTCCCATGATACCGATAGGTCCGGCTCCCAGGATAGCCACCCGCTTAGCGACGACACTGACAGGCGTCAGGGTATGCACGGCATTACCGATGGCGTCCAGGAACGCCGCCACTTCGACCGGCAAATCTTCCGGCAGCTTGACGACATTTGAGGCAGGCACGACGACATATTCGGCAAAACAACCGTCAGCGTCAATGCCCTTGATGATGGTATCGATACAGGCGTGACCGTTGCCGGTGCGGCAGTTGACGCATTCGCCGCAGAGGATGTGCATTTCAGCGGAAACGAAATCTCCCGCTTTACAGCGAACCACGTCGCCGCCTACTGCGACCACCTCACCGCAGAATTCGTGGCCGGTCACCACTGGCATGGCGGGTCTCATGCGGTGGGTCAGGTCGGGATCACTCTTATAAATATCGATATCGGTGCCGCAGATGGCGGTAGCCATGACACGGATTTTTACGTCAGATTGACTGACCACCTGTGGTTCAGGAGCATTAGTCGTAAACGTCAAACCCTTCTCAGGGGAGGATTTTAAGATGGCTTTCATGTGAGATTCTTTCGGGATAAGGATCTATAAAAACCGCTCAGGCGGATCTGTTTTTAAGTTGCCGGACGTCGTCGACGCGGACGGTTAATCCAATCTGGTCGAAATAATTGAGAATTGGCGTGGTGTATTTACGCGTCGATCCTAAGGCTTCGCGGGCTTCAAAGAAGGCGATCTCATCTTTTCCTTCGAATAGTTTCAGGATGATTTCGCGCGCTTCTTCGATGCGTTTGGTATGGTAGATTAGCGCTTTGCCGATTTTGACGCCTAAGTCGAGCAGATCGCCGCGGTCCGTTATGCCGAGAATGACCTGTTTAACCAGCTCCTCCGGCGCTTCCAACTGTTCCACCAACTCTTCGAATTCGGGCGTCACAAAACCGGCGTCCCAGTAGATCTGAATGATCTTGTCGACCAAAGCGCTCTGCTTTTTAGTGAATTGGATCTGATGACCTTTTTTCAGGACGATGATGCCTGAAAGCTCGATTTCGCCACTTTTGACCAGCATATCGAGGAACACATCATACAGTGCGTTATCGACTTTGCCAAACAGCTTGCTGGCTAATTCTGACCGTTTCAAGCCGAGTCGAAAGGGTTGGCTCTGATGATACTCTTCCAGAATTTTTAATAGTTGCTCCCTGGAAGCATTGAAGACGTCCCGGTGCAGGACCCAAATGCCGGTGCCACCTGTGAGACTAAGCAGTTTCCCTTCTTCCAGCAGTTTGTCGATGAGCTCAGTCACTTCTTCGGCCGGTCGGGAAACATCGTGAGCGACACTCTGCGCGGTGAACGTTTGAAATCCGTTGCGGCGGATGTGCTGTTCCACCAGGTCTCCGGCATCACCGCCGTCTAAGGCTTCTAACACTTCCAGCTCTTCATCGGGGAGATACTTCAGCTTTTCGGGGTGTACCTCCAGAACTTTGCCGCCGCCGATGGAACGCCCTGGTGAGTAATTGCGAACGATCAAGCGGTCTCCGATTTCGCAGGCGACCGGCGCTTCCAGACGCAACTGCAAATATCCGGTTTCGCCGGCTGCAATCGGTTTTTTCTCCAGGGGGACGGCACGAGCCAAATATTCGGCTGTTCCCAGGTGGACGCGGACTCGTTCGCGGTTGACCAGGGGTTTAATCGCTGACGCCAACTGCGTGTAACTGACGTTCAGCATATAAGTCGGTTTGAAGTATCCTTTTTCAGCGAGGAGATCACCGCGTTCGATCTGGGACGTCTCGATCCCCTGCAGATTGATCGCCGCTCGTTCACCGATGCGCGTTTCAGGCACTTCTTTGTTGTGAACCTGAATGCGTTTGATGCGCACATCGAGCTGTTTGGGCAGCATTATTGCGCGATCACCCGGTTTCAAGCGGCCGCCTAAGACGGTTCCGGCGATGACGGTTCCCGAGCCGCGCATGCTGAATATACGATCAGCATACATGCGAAACACGCCGCGATCCGGCTTGGGTGGGAGTTCTGCTGCCAGTTTCAGAATGGCATCGTTGATTTCCGGGATGCCTTTGCCGCTCAGGCTGTCGATGCGATAGATGGGAGCGTCTTCTAAAAAGGACCCTTCCAGTTTCTGGCGGATGTCATCTTCTACCAGGTCCAGCCAATCGGGATCGACCATGTCGATCTTGGTCAAAGCCACCATGCCCCGTTCAACGTTCAGCAGTTTCAGGATTTCGAAGTGTTCTTCGGTCTGCGGCATGAAGCCGTCATCGGCGGCAATCACCAGAATAACCGCATCGACCGTCGTGACCCCGGACAGCATGTTCTTGATGAACTTTTCGTGACCGGGGACATCGATAAAGGTGATGTCTTCACCTAAAAACGCGAAACCCAGATCAATGGTCATTTCGCGTTCTTTTTCTTCCTTAAACCGGTCAGGATCCGTGCCAGTCAAAGCGCGGACTAAGGACGATTTTCCGTGGTCGATGTGGCCTGCTGTGCCGATTACGGTATGCTGCATGGGATCTTTAAGTTTGGTGTGGCAAGCAATATACAATCTATAGGCATTGAAGTCAAGGAGAGGATGCAGCCTCTGCGATTAAACCGCACATGTTATGCCTCTGTTCCGGTTTATTCTTCCAGCCTGAAGAATGTGGATCATCCAGATTCTCCTCTATTTATCAGGTTCGGTCATGGACCAGGGGTCTAAAGCTCTCTTTAGTTCTTCATCGCTCATAACTCCCTTTTCACGTGCGACTTCTCGGACGGTACGACCGGTTTTATAAGCTTCCTTGGCGATGTCGGCTGCCGCGAGGTAGCCGATTATAGGGCTCAGTGACGTACACATCGCCAGGCTCTTTTCGATCATTTCGGCAGAGCGTTCTTCGTCCGCTTCGATCCCGGCAACACAACGGTCACTGAAGGCGGTGACTGCATTAGACAGCAGGGTGATCGATTCCAATAGGTTGTGAGCCATCACTGGCATCATGACATTCAGTTCGAAATTACCGGCCGCGCCTCCCCAGGTGACAGCCGCATCATTGCCGATGACCTGCGCGCAGACCTGCAGTAACGCTTCCGCCATGACTGGATTGACTTTCCCCGGCATGATGGACGAACCCGGCTGTACGGCGGGCAGCTTAATCTCGCCGATACCGCAGCGCGGTCCTGATCCCAGCCAGCGGACGTCATTGGCGATTTTGGTCAGGCTGGCGGCCAGCGTCTTCAGCGCGCCGCTGACCTCCACCAGAGCATCTTTCGATCCCTGGGCTTCGAAGTGATTTCCCGCTTCTTTGAAGCTAAGTCCTGTCAAAGCGTTGATGTGCTCAATCGCTTTTGGGGCGAAATCTGCTTTGGTATTGATCCCGGTCCCAACGGCAGTACCGCCCAGAGCTAATTCGGAGATAGATTCTTCGCAGCGTTCCAGCCGCCGGATGCCATGTTCGACCATACAGGCATAACCGCTGAATTCCTGGCCCAAACGGATGGGCGTGGCATCTTGCAGATGTGTCCGCCCGATTTTCAGGATTTTATCGAAAGCGGTGGCTTTCTCGGCCAGGGTTTTCTCCAACTTCAGCAGGGCAGGCAGGAGATCCGTCTTGATTGCTTCCCAGACGGCGACGTGAATTGCCGTGGGGATGACGTCATTGCTGGATTGACCGATGTTGACGTGGTCGTTAGGGTGAACCGGTTTCATCTCGCCGATGTTGCCGCCTAAGATCTGATTTGCCCGGTTAGCAATGACTTCATTGGCGTTCATGTTGGTCGAGGTGCCGGATCCGGTCTGGAAGATATCGACAACGAAGTGATCATCCCACCTGCCTTCCAGGACTTCGGCGGCGGCCTGAGCGATCGCTTCACTATGGGTCTTATTTAACAGCGCTAATTCCACATTGGCCAGCGCGGCGGCTTTCTTGATCACGCCCAGGGCCTGGATGAAGCGGCGTGGAAACCGGTATCCGCTGATGGGGAAATTCTCCACTGCGCGCTGCGTGGAAGCGCCCCAGAGAGCATCTCCAGGAACTTTCATTTCCCCCATGGAATCCTTTTCAAGGCGAAATTTATCGCTCATTGTATGTTCTCCAGATCAGTTTACGGACAGTCAGGCGCTGGGTCGTGTCTAATTTAAACAGTTTCAAGGGTCACACGTGGTTACGCAGCATTAATTCTGCTGGATGCGGATTGAGATAAACCTGCTGTTTCAAGTACGGCTGGTCATATTTACGACCGTAATGATTGAGCAGAGTGATGGGCACAATCAACGGCACAACCTGATTGTGATACAGGTTGATCTTCTCCAGTGCTTCTTGTTTCTCATCTGCCGATAATTGTTTCTTAAAACAGCCCAGAATGTGCATCAGGATGTTCGTATTCTTTTTACAGGTCGCCCGCAATTTTAATGCTGGCATGAGGATTTCCAGGTACTGTTGAAATGCTTCTGCGACGGGGATTTTTTTCAGATCAGCGACTAGTTTATCCATCTGGCGCAGATGCGTGACGCTGTGAGCCATAATCTGCAGTTTGTGGTGTGCATTAAATTCGACCAGGCCCTCTACGGTCTGTGGCGTTTCACGCCAGCGTTTCAGCGTGAAGATGCGGCTGATGAAGTTTTCCCGCAGGGCGGGATCGTTTAAGCGATCCTCTTCTTCGACGGGTAACAGAGGGAAATGATCCATGAAGGCTTGGGCAAACAACCCCACGCCGATCTTGTGCGGTATTTCCCTCTCATCGATGACTTTGACCTGCTCTATGCCACAACTTGGAGAACGGCTCTTGAAGATAAAGCCGTGCAGGTTTTCGTTTCCCAATCCGACAATTCTACGGTTCACCCAGGTCATCATCTGATCGGTTATATCGCGTCTGGTGCGTGTCACGATCAAACGTGGGCTGGTCGGATCGCCTTCGAGACGCATTGGTTCGCGCGGCACGGGCAGACCGCATTCTTTCTCGGGGCAGACCGGCACATAATCCACCCATTGCCCCAACGTATCCCGTAGAAAGTTATCCAGTTTATGCCCGCCGTCATAACGGACATTCTCGCCCAGCAGGCAACTGCTCATTCCCAGACGGATTTTATTATTCATGCGAACTCTCGGCCAAACCTCTTAATTAGTTGCCTGGTAAACGATGCGTCCGCCTACGATCGTATAGCGGACTTGCGTGTCTTTAATCTCTCGCGCAGGAATAACATAGATATCGCGGTCGATGATGGTAAAATCAGCCAGTTTCCCAACCTCGATAGATCCTCGCGTCTTTTCAGCGAATCCTGCGTAAGCCGCATCCAGCGTGAAACCGCGGACTGCCTCAGCGACGGTCATACACTCTTCAGGATACCAACCGCTTGCAGGCTGCCGAGAATGATCCTGACGGGTGACCGCAGCATAGATTCCCCAGAAGGGGTTGGGGTTTTCGACGGGGAAATCCGACCCGCAGGGTATGATACTTCCGGCGTCCAGGAATTTACGCCAGGCGTAAGCGCCCTTTATACGTTCACTGCCGAGCCGGTTTTCAGCCCAGGGCATATCCGACGTGGCATGCGTGGGCTGCATGGAAGGGATTACGCCCAGCTCAGCAAATCTGAGGATGTCATCGAGTGAGACAATTTGCGCATGTTCGATGCGGAATCGGTGATCCTCCTTCGGATTTTTAGTCAGCGCTTTTTCGTACTGGTCGAGGATAACCCGGTTTCCCCGGTCTCCAATGGCATGAGTGCAGACCTGAAAACCCGCATGCAGCGCCTCTTCAGCGATCTGAAAGTAGAATTCATCCGGGTGAATCATTAAACCGCTGTTTTCGGGATCATCGCCGTAAGGTTTCAACAGCGCTGCGCCGCGTGATCCCAGGGCTCCATCCGCGTACAGTTTCAGGGATCGCAAGGTCAGCATTTCACCCTGCGTGCTGAAAGGTCCTTGAGAAAACCACTGTTTCATCCAGAGGCGTTCTTCGGTCGTATCTTCTAACATGGCATAGACGCGAAAATTCAAGTTATCGTCCAGCTGTAACTGCTGATAGATCTCCCATTTGAGGGGATCAACTCCCGCGTCGTGCACACCGACCAATCCCACACTGTGGCACTTTTCGATGGCTTTCTGCATCCAGGCAATCCGGGTTTCGTAGGTTACTTTTGACATTTTTCGGACGACCAGGTCAATGGCATTGTCGATCAGCACGCCGGTCGGTTTGCCTTCTGCATCATGGATTATTTTGCCGCCTTGCGGGGCAACAGTATGAGCGTCTATTCCACACAACTTTAAGACGGTTTTATTCACCCAGGCGGCATGGCCGTCCACTCTTCGCAAGAACACGGGATGTGATTCCGTCCCGGCCAGATCTTTCCAGTGCGGGAATTGCTGGTCCGGCCAGTCATTCTGATCCCAGCCTCGGCCTGCGATCCAGGCACCGGATTTTGCTGATTTGATTTGTTCCAGAAGCAGCGTGCGGATCATTTCAGGCGAGGTGGTCCCCAGGAGATTCAACTGAGCCAGCGAGCGTCCCAGGGAATTGAGGTGGGCATGAGCATCGGTCAAACCGGGAAGAGCCGTAAGCCCTTCAATATCCAATACTTGAGTCGATTTTCCGATGTATTTTCCGACGTCATTCCGATCACCAACGAAGATGATTTTCGCCTCCTTAATCGCCACCGCTGCGGCTGTCGGCTGCTGTGGGTTAAGTGTGTGAATGAACCCGCCTCTGATAACCAGATCCGCGGAAGTCTGGGCGTGAGTCGTCGCTGCTACTGTCAGCATGATGATTATCCCGGAAAGGAGTTTAGCCTTTGCGTTTACCATGAGGTTTTCTCGTTACTTCGATGAGTAATGCGTGTCGCATTAAGATAACCTAATCCAGCGTAAATGTCAAGCGCTGAAAGGCATGCTGTCTCGTCAGAATGCTTATTTCAGTAACCGCAACCCGGGAACGCAGGGGGTAATGCGGAGCTATTCCCTTAGGCAAAATCTGCCGCCTGATGCGTAAACTATCGGACTGTAAATTTTCTATGTGCTTTGATTACAATACTTTGTGTGTTATCAATCCATCAGTCGTAGATGGCACAACCATTGCCATCAATAAAGATGTTTACTCTATAATAGCAAACGAGGGATGGACCTTATGGTAAATCCGGCTTATATCATTGCTGAGATGGCGTGTTCGCATGAAGGTGACTTGAACCTGGCAAAGAAGATCATCGCCGGGGCTGGCAAGGCGGCTGCTGACGCGGTGCAGTTTCAGATCTACACACTGGCGGAACGAGTTGTCCCGCAGCATCCGCAGTACGATCTCCTGGGGGAGTTAGAATTTTCGCAGGATCAGTGGACGGAATTGGCAGGATTAGTGCGTAATCAGTACCCGGAAATGCAGATCATTGCCTGCGTTTACGAAACGTTCAGCGTCGATTTTGCAGAGCGGATTCAGGTTGACGCGTACAAAATCCATTCTGCTGATCTGTCCAATCCTCAGTTGTTGCGTTACGTTGCCGGAACTGGCAAGCGCATCGATCTATCCGTCGGAGCCTCTTCACTGGACGAAATTACACAAGCTGTGGATCGCATTCGTTCTGTGTCCCAATGCCCCATCTGGTTGATGTACGGTATGCAGAATTCCCCCACGCCCACGTCGGAAATTCACCTTGATTACATGATGAAACTTCGGCGTTTGTTTGAACTGCCCATCGGTTATCAAGACCACACTGACGCTGAAAGTGAAGCGGCTTTCTGGTTGCCGGCGGCGGCTTTAGGCATGGGGGTCAACGTTCTGGAAAAACATATCACGCATGACCGCAGTTACCGCGGTGTCGATCATGAGGCAGCCTTAAATCCGGATGAATTTGAACGGTTCGCTGCCATGGTGCGGGAAATTGAGGGTGCGCGCGGTGTATCCTCGCCGAAACCGTTCACCGAAGAGGAGTTGAAATACCGGCAGTATGCCAAAAAGAGCATCGTCGCCGCGCATGATTTACATGTCGGCTCGAAAGTTGAATTGTCCGATTTTAAATTCATGTTCGCTGACCGTTTGGGACTGCCGCCGGATTACAGTCCGCGTTTAGTCGGCAAAGAGATCTGTCGGAAAATACCGGCTTACGAATTAGTCACGGAGGAGGATGTTCGATGAGTACAGGGATCCTGATTACTGCACGCCTGAAATCCCAACGCCTGCCGGAAAAAGTAATGCTGCCGATCCAAGATCGCCCTATGATCTGCCACCTGATCGACCGTTTGAAACTGACACAATCTGTTGATAAAATCGTTCTTTGCACATCACCTCTGAAGCAGGATGACCGTCTGGTTGACATTGCCCAGCAGGAGAGGATTGACTATTTTCGCGGCGATCCCGATGACGTCCTGTTAAGATTGACTGACGCGGCAGGGGAACACAATCTGGGTACCGTTTTAAACTGCACTGCCGATAATCCCTTTGTAGATCCAATTTACCTGCAGCGCCTGGCCGAATTCCTGCATGAAAATGGTTATGATTATGCCTGTACGCAGGGTCTTCCAATTGGCATGTACGGCTGGGCGATAACTTTCCCCGCGATGGAGGAAGCCTGCAAAATCAAGGATGAGGTCGATACGGAAGTGTGGGGCGGTTATTTCACCGATACCGGTTTTTTCCAGTGGGGATCTCTGTTGGCCGATCCTGATGATTTCTGGCCGGATCTCAGGCTGACGGTCGACACACCGGAAGACTTCGAACTGATCACGCGTATCTTTGATGAATTATATACACCGGGTAAAGTCTTTTCTATGACCCAGATCCTGGATCTCTGTCACAAACACCCTGAATTGGCGGCCATCAATGCTGCCATTCAGCAGAAAAAACCGATTCCTATCAAGTTGAAGCCAAAGCAGACCAATTGAAGGTGTCAGCATGAGTTTATTGACTGATGAACATGATGAGATTTACCCATTGCATACTTGAAGGAAAAGGAAAGAGCCCATGAAACCGTTCAAACTGGGCAGCCGCCAGATCGGCGAAGAGCACCCGCCCTTTATCATCGCAGAAGTTGGTATCAATCATGAAGGCGACGTCAACAAAGCCCTGCAATTGGTTGACGCTGCGGTGGAAGCTGGCGCGGATTGCGTTAAATTCCAGAGTCACATTACAGAAGCGGAGATGGTGCCTACCGATATGACGCCGGGGGATATCAGCAGGGAAAGTCTGTGGGATATCATTAAACGCTGTGAGTTGACCGCTGCGGAAGAACGCCGCGTCAAGGCTTATTGCGAAGAGAAAGAGATCATGTATCTTTGCACGCCCTTCAGCCGCGAAGCCGCTGACCGGCTGGAGGCGATGGACGTCGTCGGATTTAAGATCGGTTCAGGTGAGTGTAACAACCTGCCCTTGATCCGCCATATTGCGAAGATGGGTCGGCCGATGATCGTATCGACAGGGATGAACGACTTGGATTCGATCCGCAGGACGACGCTGGCGATAGAAGAATATGACTGTCCTTACATGCTCATGCACTGCACTTCAGCTTATCCGACACCCTATAAAAACGTGCGTCTGGGCGCCATCCTTCAGTTACAGAACGAATTCTGTGTTCCGGTGGGTTTAAGCGATCATTCTCTGGGTATCTACACCTGCCTCGGGGCGGTTTCCCTGGGCGCTTGTGTGCTGGAAAAGCACTTTACCATTTCCCGTGAATGGCCGGGACCGGATAATCCCATCTCCATCGAACCGCATGAACTGTGGGATTTGT
>JAHJDJ010000184.1 GCA_018812585.1 bacterium | reverse complement strand
TGACTCCGAAGTAAAGGTTGCCCGTAGATCCGGCGGTAAATTCCCAGTAATTTCCAATTCGGAGAGGTGTACCAGACGAGCCTATCTTCGTGATTAAACAATATGTGGGGGCATCACCCACTGGATGGGCAGGATTAAACGCAGGCATTCCACCTGGTCCCCAGTAATTGAGGTTTCTGCCTAATGTAGGATTAAAGCGTGCCATTCCAAAACCCCAGACGGCGACGATGTCTCCTGAATTGACATAGATATTGGAGTTTGTCCACTGATCCACAGGAACCTCGACAGTGTTATACTGATCCTGCGCATTCACTCTTATTACTAAAACGCTCGCGCAAATTAGCAATATACAGCTAATCTTTCTCATAACATCCTCCTGATGTTTTTTGGTATTTTACAATTTTGTGGTTTTCCCTCTTGCTTTTCGCTTTCTTTCCCCTTATTATAGTAAAACTGCATTCTGTTTGTCAAGGGCAAAGAGAGGACAAAAGAGGAAAATTCCTGAAAAACAGGGGTGTCCCAAGGAGTTCTGTTTGCGCATTAAAATTAATGAAGAAATTATTGCGCGGTTAGTGAAGGCTCGGCTGGCTCTCCAGCTCACCCAGATGGAGCTGCATTTGAAGTCAAATGTAGGCTTGCGGACGATTAAAGATATCGAAAGCGGGCGGCGAACCTCCTACAACGAATCAACCCTGACCCTCCTCTGCCGGGCACTGAACCTCGATTACGAAGAGCTATTTGGGAAACAGACACTGGAGGGCATAAAAGGGAGGAAACTGAAAAGGAAGGCGACCTGGGGCTTCTTCATCGTTGTGGTTTTTTCGCTGCTTGTTATCAAGGGGATTTTTCAACCTTCGGTCAGTGACATTAGCAACGCTAGAACTGATTGGGTAAATCCAGCGCAAAAGTTACAAGTCAGTCACTTCAATCCCAAATGGGGCGAAAAGGAAAATGGCATTAACATAAATAGGTTTACCTTCGATAGAAACGTGAAACCTGGTGATTCTGTACCCGTTGAGCTGATGTGGTCGTATCATTTCTGGAGCGGACAGTCTCCGAGCACACCATTATATTTCATTAACGCTTTCACCAGTTGGGAACCCGATCGTTCAATAGACCTTTTCGAAGGCGTCTTGCAAGGCGAAAACAGCGACACTTTGCATTTCGAGTTCATCAGTCCGGAACGAATCGGAGAATATGTCATTCGTGTTTTCTTTTCATCCTCATTCGGTCCGATGTCATCTTACTACGGGTATCCTCCCCCCAATCAGCTCTCACAACCCAATTCAGCGCCATTCATTGAGATTCCTATCGTAGTTATAGCAAACTAAAAAATCCCGCTCTCACGGGTTTTTAAATCGGTCGATTTCATCACCTACCGCCTCTGCTTCTGCAGCCGGGCGATGGAACGGGCGATAAATTTGCGCGGAAAGAACCTGACCATTTTAGCCAATAACGCATTCTTAAAACCGGGGATAACGATGGTTTTTCCTTTCATCAGCCCGGCATAACCGGCTCGCGCCACAGCCTCCGCCGACATGAACATCGATTTCATTGATCCTAATTCGGCGACGCCCATGCGAGCGTGAAAATTCGTGCGTGTCAATCCCGGGCATAGCGCCGTGGCTGTCACACCTGAACCTTCGAGTTCCACAGCCAAGGCTTCAGTGAAGGACAAGACGAACGATTTGGATGCATAATAATTGCTGGCGAAAGGTCCTGGTTGAAACGCTGCGGTTGAGGCGACATTCAATACCTTGCCTTTGCCGCGTTCCACCATACCGGGGAGAAACAAATGAGTCAGATGCACGACTGCGTGAACGTTGACCTGCACCATATCCAGCATAAACTGACGATCCAATTGATGAAACGCGCCATGACAACCAATCCCGGCGTTATTGACCAGAATATCCAAATTCACGCTTTCAGCGGCCAACGTCTCATAAATCGATTCCGGCGCGGTCGGATCTGACAGATCGCAGACGATCACTCGGGTTTCCAGATCGTCTCGGTGATGACGCACTTGTCCAGCCAGTTCCAGCAGTTTATCTTCATCGCGAGCTACCAGCACCAGGTTGTGGCCCTCGATTGCAAAGATTTTCGCTAATTCATAACCTATGCCAGAGGAGGCTCCGGTGATTAATGCTGTGGAGAAATCATTCATGGTCATGTAATATTAAAGCCGGAACAGGTCCCCCCGTCCCGGCTGAATTACGGTTTACAAAGTTCGGCGATCACTCTTCATCAGTATTAACCAGTGGTACAGGATCTATCGTATCACGAAAATATCTACTCAGGAATGCTTTAGTTTGGAGGTCAACCTTGCGGTTAAATGCTCTACTGAGTTCTTCCTCGATACGGAAGAACTCAAATCCTGGTGTGTGACCCGGCAAAAACTCGACTAAAACGTCGATATCGCTATCCGCTGTAAAATCGTTCCTAAGAACTGATCCGAACAACGACAGTTGGCGGATGTGATATTTCTTGCACAGATTTTCTAAATCTCGCAAAGGTATTGGTATCTGAATCGCCAATTTGAATCCTTTTTTCTACAAATCCACATGCTTATGCCGCGCCGCATGACACTGCACGTTCACGGCTGCCGGGAGACTGGCGATGTGGCATGGATGCGCTTCGATGAACACTGCCAGCGCCGTCGTCCGTCCACCCAAGCCCTGTGGTCCTATGCCTAGGTTATTGATGCGGTTCAACAGCTCTTCTTCCATCTCGGCGTAATAGGGGTCGGGATGCTTAGACCCTAATTCGCGTAGCAGCGCTTTCTTGGACAGCCAGGCGCATTTATCATAAGTGCCGCCGATCCCCACGCCGACGATCACTGGCGGGCAGGGGTTGGCGCCGCTGCGTTTGATGCGATCCACGACAAAATTCTTCACTCCATCTTCGCCGTCTGACGGTTTCAGCATCTTCACTTCGGACATATTTTCCGAACCGCCGCCCTTGGGAGCGCAGGTGATCCGGAAGGTCTCCCCGGGAACGGGATCGATCCAGATAATCGGTGGTGTATTGTCACCGGTGTTCTTGCGCCGCAGTGGGTCTTCGACGATCGACTTGCGTAGATAACCGTCTGTATATCCTTTCGCCACACCCTTGGAAATGGCGTCCTTCAGATTGCCATCGACGCAAACCTGATCGCCCTGTTCGACGAAAAAGACCGCAAAACCGGTGTCCTGGCAGATGGGCACTTCGCTGCTGCGTGCGATGTCCGCATTGCGAATACATTGATCCAACAGTTCGATGGCGACGGGGGATTCTTCCTTATCTCTGTAATTCTTCAAAGCCTGATAGACGTCGTCTCCTAGATAATAGTTGGCGTCCATACAGAGCTTGGCGACAGCTTCTGTGATTTTATCTGCAGGAATGCTTCTCATGAGTTACTCCCATGGGGTTATAATTCTCTGATTAAATCCTTAAAAACGTCTGGAGATATTTCTATTTCGCGCAACACTTCTCGCAGTAAGGGTCGGGCAATATCTCTGCCCTTATGGTTCGGCAAAGTTGTGGTTCTACCGTCGTTGTGGCGATAGAAAACGTGGCTCCCCTTCTGGCGCACGTTTTGGAAACCGAGCTGGAGCAGTACTTTGTGCATGACTCGAAAGTCAACCACCGGTAATCGCGTCATACTGCCACGTCCAACTGTTGCACACCTACAAACCTGGGTAGTTCGTCAAGAGAACCATCGAACTCCTCAAGGCATAATTCGAGTGCTTCTTTCAAATTGGCTTGAAGCTCGTCAAGTGTTGCACCCTGTGAGTGTGCACCTGGAATATTCGGGATGAAACCGACATATAACTTCGTCTCTTCGTCCCATTCAACGTAGGCTGTAAATGTTTTCAATACTCTCTTCTCCTTTACGCCAATTCGATCACTTTAGCGACCAGTTTTTCGATTCCTTCAGCCACATTCTTGATTGAAGGTCCCAGCATGTATGCTGGGGTCGAAGCGATTTTATTGTCTTTATCCACGACAATGCCGTCAACCTTGCATGCGACGTGTTTCGCGCCCATCGCCTCCAGGGCAGCGGCAGTATCTTTATCGTTGCCGATGGTCAACTGAACCTGCTTCTTGCCTTTCATGGCGCGCGCCAGGACCGCCGGAGCGATACACATCACGCCGATAACCTTACCGCCTTTGACCATATCATTGATCAAGCGATCCACTTCGGGGTGGATGGTGCAAGCAGCGCCCTTGACAGCAAAGTCAACCAGGTTCTTCGCCGCGCCAAAACCTCCCGGTAGGATCAATCCGTCCAGATCGTCAGCTTTCACGTCTGCGATATCGTCTATTTCACCGCGTGCAATTCGGGCTGATTCGGTCAGGACATTGCGTACTTCGCCGGTCACCTCGCCGGTTTTATGATTCACGACGTGCATCTGGGACTTATCCGGTGCTATGAATTTAATCTCAGCGCCGCCGCGATCCAGCGCTAAAATGGTGATAACTGCTTCATGGATTTCCGAGCCATCTTTGACTCCGCAACCGGACAACAAAACACCAATTTTCTTTGCCATGATTGCCTCTTCGGTTTACTTTTCAAGCTGCTTTGAAGATAATCATTTAGCAGCCGGAAATCAAGCTGAATTCGGGGAAGAACGTTATTGCATCGAAATGGGAAATTCAGCGCCGCTCCAAATCAGTTCTTATCGCTGCGGTAATCATTTTAATGGACGGGGCATCGGAGAATACTTCTCCGGTATTATAAATCCTTCACGTGCCACCAGCGCTGGGTCCGCGATCGGGTGCGATGTCTGAACCGTCAATGAGGATAGTTGGCGATCCAAACTGGCGGTAGAATTCCTGCAGAGCAGCAGAGTCCAGGTTAACCTCGCTCCAGTGTAGATCGAAGTCCAGCATTTTTAATGCAGCATCCAGGTTTTCACGCGCTAGGCGGGCCCCTCCGCAGCCGGGCGCACAGACTAATTCGATCTTCATCTCTGCTCCAATGTATCGGTAACTGTGAACTAAGACACCTGGGAAAGTCAAAGCGGACTGATGGACTGGATATAATCTTTACGAGATTGCGTGTACAATTCTTTGATTTCAGGAAACAGCTCGCTGAAGCGAGTGAACCGGTGCTGGCTGTGATCATAATATTTGGTAGATGCTCCGAGAGGCAGCTTTTCCTCGATACCAGTATGATCCAATAGCTCATCGTCAGTGGAAACATAAAATCTCAGATAGGCTGGGTCCATCTTATCTGGATCAATTTCGGACGCCATATCCTGCAGTTGGTGCATGTGCTCGTCAGTCCATGCGAATTCTTCTCCGCTGACGAAATTGCGAAACTTCCCCAGCGCAGGTTTCAGCGTTCGCCACGGTTCCAGCGACGGGTTGATGATGACGGCAGGGGTGATCAGATCCTCCTGTTGAAACTTATAAGCCAGGTAATAGGCGTAGAATCCCCCTAAGCTGGTGCCGATCATCAGGGTCATATCCTTTTCCGTCTCAATCATGCCGCGCACGTATTCGATGACC
Source organism: bacterium (assembly GCA_018812585.1). Taxonomy (GTDB): domain Bacteria; phylum Electryoneota; class B3-LCP; order B3-LCP; family B3-LCP; genus JAHJDJ01. The sequence continues at coordinate 2,408 of JAHJDJ010000184.1, read as the reverse complement.
ATACGCGGTTCGACTGGCAAGGTAGGCGAGAGGATCTTGTGATCGGGGAAATCCCTCTGCAGCAGCTTATATTTGAACTGCCCTCCTGCAGAAGCAAAACCGTGAAGGTAGATTAGCATGATTCGGTAAACCGTAAACCGTGAACAGTGAACTGAAAACGTTGAAGAATGCGTATCTCACTGGGACATCGAGCTGTATAAAGTGCTGCCAGACGCCCTCGTCTGACACTTGAATTACTCTTCATAATCTGGGTACTGCTCAGGATTTTCACCTTTGCTGGAAACCACCCGCGGGTACTTTACGCCCGAAACTGGCGGTTGCTCCTTTTGGGTTGATTTGGAAATCTGAAAAGTCCATTCATCACCAAAATCAAATAAATAGTACAGTTTCAAGCCTTTTTCGGGTAACGGAAAAACGGCTGATAATCTGTTGTTTTTACCGATCTTCCGCACTCGACTAGTGGGACTTCTACCCAGGAAGTATTCATAGAGATGATCATTATCGAAATCTACCGCGTTCTGGATGGCTCTGTGAAGTGTGGTCAATGCCGCGTCAGAATCGATCTCGATGGTTCGACTGATTTCGGGTTCACAATAACAGAGTTTGACTTTAATCATCCAGATCATGATTTATCCCTGGTATGTTCTGTTGTGGAGTTGATGGGATTAGTATCCCTCCACCACCTCAAACGCGTCATTGACGGCAGATTCGATGGCGGTAATGCGGAAATGGTGTTCTTCGCGATCCTTATCGGTGGACAAATCCGGGCAATTGCCGAGATAAAACTCGACTAACCGCGCGGCCTCTTCACGATCTTCCGCTTCAATATCAACCAGATACGCGCGGGACAAGGAGACGGTGTATTTGGGCATGGTTACTTCTTTTGATTCTGACGATGACGTATAATCTCAGCAAGATGCCTCAATGCCTGATTAACCGATTCCGAATCAGGGAAAATCTGTGCTACATCTGGATCCAGCACGACGACATTCGATCCTTCAGCAAACCGATCTGCGTACTTACCCCGCACTCCATCGGAAAAGGTGTATTCCCCCTGCATTTCGGGTTCATGCACTGAAGGTTGTTTTTTATCTTTCATAGTGATCGAATTGATACTAATCGGGGCCTCCGGCACCACATTTAATTACGGATCTGCGCAAGACCCCCAAAGGGGCAAGCGACCCCTACGCGAGGTGTAAGCAGTTTTAATAAAACATCGGCAATAACTACCTAGCTTAAATCACACAAGTAAAGTCACAATCACCCCAACGATAATACCAGGGATACTTGGAATCATAGAAGCAAACAGGGCAATAAATGCCCGAGAAAAACCTTTTCCCCCTTGTGACTGACCAATCCCCATTTCATCAGAGACATCAGGTAGTCCCAATTGAAAGATGAATGTAGGGAGATATGCTCCAATAATTACAGCAGTGAGGCTTCCAAACAATCCACCAATCGCACCACCAACAATGGCAATAATCCAAGCTTTAGGATCAGAGTCTCCCATGGATTCCTCCTTATTTATGTGAGGCTATCATGAATTTCACGTCATTAGATTTGGGCGTTTCTTTAAATACTTCCAAGCCCAAGGTTGGATATTATAGTCAATATATTCGCCTCTACGAATTTTGGCAGAAGGATGAATAATGCCATATCTTTCTAACTCACAAACTGTACCGTCAGCTAATGATAACACTTGAGATCGTACGTTCTTCAATAAATATGTTCTCATGATTTCCTTTTCCGCTGGCGTCAAGTCATGAAGCCTCTTTTTTGCATCTCTAATGTCCCATAAATGTCCTATAAAAAAATATTAACAGGCATAATAGTAAGAAAATACAAATTGAAAAAATAAAAAACGAAATCACGATATAGGTTCTATACTGCTCAACAATTTCAAACACGCCAAAATCACCGAGTAGCCAAGAGGGGCTTAATAAACATAATCCAGTTGCAATGAACATTACTCCTATGGCGAATATAAGAATTGATATCCGGATTTTCAAGACTCCAAGAATTGTTGATAAATCCATAGTCACATCCTACTCCACATTCAATTGTCTCAAATGGTTCAATCACCCCGGGTCGGCGCAAGACCGACCCCTACGCGTTCCCCCCCCCTAATCTAAAACCCCATCCCCATAATCGCAACAACAAAACAGACATTTTCCCGACAATACGCATTACTTTTTAATTTTAACTTTTGATTTTTACATTTTGACTTGTGAAGTAAAAAAGCCCACTCCCAGATGGAAGCAGGCCATCAGTGTATTTAGATTGATTCCCAATCACCTTTACTAATGTTCGCCTGCCTTAATATTCTGATGAGAAGCTCCTTTCCTATGTCACCCTGATGAGGATTTGGAATTCGAAGCGTTAAATCACCCTTCTGCATGAATTGGTGT
>JAHJDJ010000014.1 GCA_018812585.1 bacterium | reverse complement strand
CCTCTCGTCACCAGCAATACAATCTTCGCGCTCTATCGCGAACGCCTGAAATTTCGCTAACGTTCCACGAGATTGTCCGGCAGTAGCCGGATCCCTATGGGACTTCGTCATTCGCCGATTAAATCGTCGAACTTCCTCGCAATGACTGCTTATTATTTGAATGAGATCGCGTCGTCACTGCGTTCCTCGCGATGACACTCACCCTTGACTCCGCCATCTCCTTCCTCCAGCTATCTTGTGTGGAATAAACCACCTCATTTCCTCGTCTAATCTATTGAAGACGGTGTAAATTATCCGTATATTCACATTAAACAGCCCCTTGTGATAGACTTGGCAAGCGGAATAAATCAAATAGAATCAACGTCTAAACAGCAGACGCCATCCATTGCGAAGACAGATCTTGACCTGATCCGGCAAGCGCGGGAAGGCGGTCAATCTGCCTTCAAAGAGCTGGTGGAGCGATACGAGCAGCAGGTCGCAGCGACGGTCATCGGCATGCTGGGTGACGGCCCTGACGCTGACGAGGTCGGTCAGGAGACTTTCGTGCGATTCTATAAATCGCTGGATAAGTTTCGCGCAGAAGCAAAGCTGGGCACCTATCTGACTCGCATTGCCATCAACCTGTCGCTGGATGCGCTGCGGAAACGACAGCGCAATCTGAAACGCTTCTGGCGCTGGGAAACGGATGAAATGCAGCCTGCTGAGCTGATCGTGGACAGCGAAGCGTCCTACGACCAAAACGAACGCCGCGACATCGTCAGGAACGAAGTGCAGGCTTTGGAAGCGAAACATCGAGCTGTCGTTGTACTGCGCATGCTGCGCGGTTACAGTACCCGTGAAACATCTGAAATTCTGGACATCCCGCAGGGCACAGTCCTGTCGCGCTTATCCAGAGGATTGGATAAACTAAAAGAGCGCTTAGCGCCCATCATCGATAGAACCGATCTGAATATATAGAATTCCTGCTATCAAACCGCAGGTGCATTATGGAAGAAAAATTGAAAAATCTCATGCAGAAGGCCGCGTTGGGAGAACTGTCCCCTGATGAACGGCTGCTGCTGAATGAAGCCATCAAAGATTCGCCCGAATTGCAGGCCGAGCTGACAGCGTTCGGTAAAGTCAGCGCTCTGGTCAAGGAGAGCGCCGCCGACTCCTTCGAGCCCTTCTTTGCCACTAGAGTACTGCAGCGCGTTAAAGCTGAATCCGAGGGTGGATTGGACCTGGCGGCCGCTCTGGGCGCAGTTTTCCGTAAAGTCGTCATAGGCGCGGCTGTGGTGATCATCGGCGTCACCAGCTATAACGTCACCTCGCAGTGGGATGAGCGCGAGGAACTATCGGCTGTAGAACTGGCTTTCAATGTGCCCTCCTTGACCATCGACAATGCCCTGAATAACATCGTAGGTACCCCATGAAAACGAAGACCAAATCGACTTTAATCATCATTGCCACGTTACTGCTGGGAATGGTTTTAGGGGCAATAACAGCCACCACCTATACTTATCAGCGCGTTGAACGGCTGCATACCATGATGGAGCCGGGCCGCTTCGGGCCGTTCGTGGTCGATCATATCATCCAGCCGGTGGACGAGCAGCAGCGGGACCAGTTGTTGATGATCGTCAGAACTCACGGCCAGGAGATGCACTCTTCCTTGATAACATTCCGCTCTGAAATGGATATAAGGATGGATTCCCTCATGGCAGAACTGAAACCGGTTCTGACGGACGATCAGTACAAGCGATTCATAGATCACCTTGAAACTGGTAAACGGCGCGGAGGACCTCCTCACATGCGGGGCAAACATCAACATTGGAAGCAAGACCAGGCTGTTGAGCAGTAGCTTCACCGGTTTTATAATGCTGATGGAATGAAACGGAATATGGGTTCGTCAAACAGGCAGAAGCGAGAAGAAATCACACGGAACAATCATTGAAAATCGGAGAATAGAATGAAAGCGAAAACTCTACTACAAATCACATTGGCTGCCGTGCTGAGCTTGGGCTTGGCGTCCTTCGCCCTGGCAGGCGGTCACGGCAAGGGGAAAAATTCGGACAATACAGCTATGCAGAAACACCGGGAAATCATGCAGTCACTCACGCAGGAACAACGCGCGGAAATGCATCAGACGATGTATGATCTCTGGCTGCAGGGTTCAACTGGCATGGAAATCCATGATGCGATGGCGAAGAATATGCAGGGGTTCGGCCTTGAGCTGCCTGACAAGCCGGGAAAAGGATCACACAAAGGAATGCACGCCAAGAGCCCCTTCATGCCCTTGGGTTTCTGTAACGGTCCTTTGGCCAATCAATTGACTGCAGAGCAGCGCGTGGAAATGCGCACCCTGATGCTGAACCAGTGGAAAGCTGGCGCTGCGCCTGACGAAATCCACGCATCCGTCACCGGCCTGCTGGGGAAATGGGGCATCGAAGCGCCGGCGAGGGATCAGAGTGGTCAACGTGGCAAGGGACACGGAATGCAACAAGGCGTCCACCAGCAACAGCGCAAGCAGATGATGGAATCACTGACCATGGAGCAGCGCAGCGAATTGCATACTGCCATGCTGGAGATGTTCCTGTCAGGCGCTGACCGTGATGCGATGCGAAGCACAGTTCACGCTAAATTGGAAAGCTATGGAGTTGACATCCCTGAAGACTGCTTCAGGAACCAGCAGGGCTTCGGTCCCGGCGGTTTCATGGATGGCGGTCCCTTCGGAGATCTCAGTATCTCGGGAGACAATTACCCGAATCCATTCAATCCCGAAACGACCATACAGTACGAACTAAAGAATGCCGGTGACGTGCAGGTGGCTATCTACGACACCAATGGCAGGATGATCCGCACCCTGGTTGACGGCTACCAGAAGGATGGGACTCACGAAGTCATCTGGGATGGCATGAACGACACGGGCAAACAGGTTGCCACGGGAACCTACTTCTACCAGATCACTTCCGGGTCGGAAACGCTGACCAAGAAGATGATAATGCTGAAATAGCTGTTGGCTTCTAGCAGTTAGCAAAAACGCCCCGATCAAGGGGCGTTTTGTTTGTTATATATTTTGGGCCTGTCATTGCGAGGAAATTCGACGACCAGTCGGCGAATGACGAAGCAATCTCGTTGAATATAGGGAATATTCAATTGGATGAGATTGCCGCACTACAACAGTCAGCAAACTGTCTGTTTCCGTTCGCAATGACTTATTAAAAGGAATCTCTACTTCACCAGTATGACCTTCCGAATAGCATTAAACTCCCCCGCCTGAATACGGCACACATACATCCCTGACGCCAGACCTCCCGCTTCCCACGTCACCTCATGGTAGCCCGCCAAGCGATACCCATTAACCAGGTCAGCGACCTTTTCTCCGCGGATGTTATAGATGACCAGACTAACCTCCGACGCTGTCGGTAAGCCAAACCGAATCGTCGTCGCTGGATTGAAGGGGTTGGGGTAGGCGGGGAGTAAGCAGAATTCGTCGGGAATCTCGATCTGACGTTCCTGAGTGAGTCCCAGCTCGTGGTGGAAGTAGTACGCTCCCATGTCAGCGATGGTGCTGTCTGGATCAAAGGGTGAGAGCGGATCACCGGCATCAATGCAGGGAGAATTCGCGGTTAACCGCCACGCCGAATCTCCCGACGTGGCGTAAAACAGCGGATCCATGAAGATGTTATTATAGACGTCACACGAATCTCCGTTAGCGTTGGTCTGGGAGAGGATGCCGAGGTTGGGGGGAATGGAGCCGGAAAAAATGGTCTCAATTTCATAAAAGTCGCAATAGGTGATCGGTGAGATCTGTTCGCTTATTCGAATACAACCACTGCCGTAATTTTCGGAGAATATAGTATTCCGAATAATAGCACTGGATCCATCTTCGATAAAAATACCACTTCCGGAGTTTGCTTGATTCTGAATAAAGGTACATTTGTCAATCGTTGGGTGACCACTACTAAATATATGTACTCCCCCCCCTGAAATATTTGATTCATTTGACCAAATGACAGTTCCATAGATAAGAGGTGCTGCACCCGAGTAAACAGAGATTCCACCGCCTTCTTCGCCGGCGTGATTATCCTGTATAATGCAGTTTTCTATTAGTGCATCAGATCCATAACATGTAATCGCACCGCCTAATTGATCAGGTGTATTCTCAATTAATACACAATTTCTGATTACTATGTCAGCACGTTCTAAGAAAATACCCCCACCTGAATCATAATAATAATTTAAAGAAGAATTATGATTAATCTGACAGTCTTCGATCAAAACATTATCACTCTCATATATATAGATGCCACCATAGCCATTGTTGGAAATGTTGCAATGCCTAATGGATGGATTGGCTTCATCAATAAAGAGACCGTGATATTCACTATCGGTTATATTGCAATATTCCAACAGACTTGAATCAGCAGCAATACCTTCGATGCGAATTGTAAACGACGCCTCCAATGAATCAATTGGTGCAAAATATATACTGTCATTTATGGTACCAGAAGCATTCAGATACCCAAAAACTTTAAATTCGTAATCTCCTGCAAACAACAGAGAAGCGCCCGGCTGGATAACGAGTGAATCCAGAGGTTCTATTTCAATATCATCAATAACTTGATATTCTATGCCTCCCTGAAGCGTTCCACTGAGTGAACCAGAAAGAGTAAACTGCTCGACGACATTCAGAATAATCACCACAGTATCTGGACTGTTAGCGGCGAACTCATCAACGATCAGGGCTTCCGAACTATAACTTCCTATCTCCAATCCTTCTTGATCAGCCATCACTGTAATATATCCAACTTCTACAACCTGCAACTGAACAGGATTGATTATGGACCAATACGCCGTATCTTCCACAGTGAGGTTCAACATACCGATTCCCTGATTGCGAATTTCAATAGTCTGACTCAGAGGCATTTGCCCACCATACACTGCAGTAAATTCCAATGTATCTGGATTGACAAAGAGAATAGGACCATCGAGATCAAGATGAACCGGCACAACTACTGGACTGCCCGCTGCGCCCCAACCTATTATCGAAAAGGACTCTTGGTATGATCCGGCGACTAAACCTCCAATATCGATGAAAACACTAAGAGTGTCAGTTGGTGGAACAGGACCACCAAACGGTGGAAATATCGCGAGACATTCAGCTTCATTTGATACTGTATAAGTAAACTCTCCAATCCCGTAATTAGAGACAAGAACTTCCTGAGATGGTGGATTCAAGCTGCCCACTTCTCCGTGAAAATGTATTTCGGAAGGGATTACCATCAAAGTAGGTTGAGGATCAGACATTTCATAGTGAAATCCGAGGTCGGTGATTCCCTGATCAGAAAACCCATCTGTGCGCGTGGAACCCATTACAAGCATTGAATCAGGACAACCTGTATCAACGCAGGGTGATTGAATATTTTGTCCTGCTTCAACCTGTGATAGAAAATGAGATCCAAAAACTGTCTCTGTGAAGATCGGATCAGATGTAAAATTGCCAATTCCAGAAAAAAGAGTATCCATGCAACAATAGGATGCGGTTAAGTAATTCGATATTACCGGTGTGTCATTCTCCCAGACGATAGAATTTGCCATCTGAATTAGATTTGTATTATATATCAAGAGAGCGGCCGTATAGCTGATCCCCGGAATCCCATCTGATCCAGCCAGTCCTCCTGCAAATGAGATAGTGCCGCCAACTCCACCTCCACCACCTAACCCGATCTTCAATTCATTACCTGAAAAAGTACAATTATTGATGGAAGCGTCGCAACTCAGGTATAGATAAAGTGCTGCCCCTTCACCGATTCTACCGTCTCCACCATCTCCGCCATCTCCGCCATAGCAGCTCGCTCCCGCACCCATCGCAGAAGCACTACCTCCTGATCCAGCATATCCCCCAAAGCCAAAACCGACAATATTTTCCACAAAAAGGTTGTTGTATAAGTATAAATTCGAGTTTTCAGCGTAAATGGCCCCGCCATTACCTGAAGTGGCATCGCCTCCATCTCCAGCATCCCCACCCGCGGAATAATTATTTGGTGAAAATGAGCATTGCGCTGATCCTCCATGACCGCCATCACCGGCAGTTGCCCACCCAACTTGGTTTTGTTCAAAGATGTTACAGGTAATGGTTGGCGAAGAGCCAACCAAGCATATTGCTCCTCCATTTCCACTAATGGCGTTTCCGCCATTTGCACCGTCACCACCGTACAGGTTAAATACTCCTAATAACCCTGAATGAAAGCCACCATCACCACCGTCTCCACCCTCTGCATGTCCCGTATGATTATCAAAGAATGTAGAATACGAAATAATCGGATCGGAATTTAAGCAAAAAATCGCTCCACCATCACCGCTGATGGCATCCCACCCAGGGCTACCATCCTGACCCGGCTGGCCTGATGAATAACTTCCCGCGCCATCAATCCCGTCAAGACCATCGATATCTGCTGTTTCGTTAAACGCGAAATAGCAATGATTTATAGTCACTTTTGATGAATTTCTGAGATGTAACGCACCACCATTCCTGAAATTTACTTCTTCAATTCTCCGGGATGCTTTACCGTACAGAAACAGGCAATTGGATAAACGAGAGCTGTCCATCTGGTTAGTGTTCAGATCGACAAAATCAATACCATCCCAGCAAATAGAAGTATCCGTGACAGTGAAGAAAATACTATCAGTAGGGGTTCCTTCAGCTACCAGTTGACCCTCGCATCTAAGACGATAATAATCCTGAAACTCGACTTTTACGCCAGGATCCAATTCCAATAATTGACCATCCTCAATCCATATTTCGCCTTCGATGAGGTAGGGAGAGCCAGATTGTGTCCATAGACCCGATACAGGTCCGCCCGGAATGATGGTTTGAGCAGAAGCGATTATCGATGCAAGCAATACAGCAAACGTCAGGAATATAGGTAATCTTTGCACGGTCACCTCCAAATATGCATACTTTAGAAGATAATATCGTATATTAATGAAGTACAGTAAAATCTGTGCCAATTTGTAAACAAAGGCGAAAACTTAGGTTCGCCCATATATGGTGTCGGGGTCAGGGACGACCCCGACTACGGGATGAGAACAGTAGGGGCGAGGCAACTTGTCCCGATCCGTCGGGATGCCTCGCCCCTACAGGAGCTAAAAGCCAACTGCTAACAGCTAACTGCTACTTCAACATCACCATCTTACCCGTCGCGATGAACTCCCCTGCTTCCATGCGGTAAAGATAAACGCCGGAGGCTAAACCTGCCGCATCGAAGGTGACGTCATGGAAGCCTGCCTGACGATTGCCATCCACCAGCGTCGTCACCAACCGTCCGGAGATGTCGTAGACCTGCAGAGTCATCTTGGATGCCATCGGCAGATCGAAGCTCAAGGTCGTCGTCGGATTGAAGGGATTGGGATAGTTCTGACCCAGATTGTATTCCTGAGGCAGACGGTGCGCCATGCCTTCTCCAGCCACGCCGACAGCCGGTGCATTAGTGGTAAACTTAACAGTCAGACCGCCTTCTAAGGGCATGGCTTTGCTGTCGTAGGTATCGTTGAAGAGATACTGGATGGCCACCGTTGCGTCGGCGTTTTCAATCCCCACGGTGCAGAGGTTATCACGGTCGCTGACCGTGTGATACTGCACCACGATTTCGCCATCACCTGAAGCGGTCTGATAGACATTCGGATCCAGTAGAAGAATCTGGAAGCATTCGTAATCCATGATGCTGGACGCATGCGGGATAAAGTACCATTCGATGATGAAGCAGTTGTTATTGGGATCATAAGCCGTG
>JAHJDJ010000013.1 GCA_018812585.1 bacterium | reverse complement strand
TGTTGCGGAAGAAGAGGATGCCGCCGTTCGTGTGACCGATGAACAAATCATAATCACCGTCAGAATCGATATCTGTCAAATCAGGGATATAAATGTAATTGTAATCCTCCTCCAGAAACTGCTCATCTTCCAATATCATGACAGGAACCTGCGGACTCCCTTGATTACGATAAAAATAGAGATTGTTCTGCTCCGGGCTTTCAATTAGAAGGTCGAGATCCAGGTCACCATCTAAATCAGCAAAATCAAATCCGTACCAGGTGTCTTGCGACGGAAAAATGTGAATCCCCTGCCACTGATTCGTGATCAGTGTGAAATCCGGCCATTGTGGTGTTCCGGTATTCTCATAGAAATAGAAATAATCATCACTATCAAAAACGAAAAGATCATAGTCATCATCAGCGTCAATGTCTGCTAAGACGGGCATAATCCAGACAAAGAAATCAGGATTCGTGACAAATTGCGAGCTGTAAAGCTGAAAGTTCGGAGTTCGAGGTGTGCCTTGATTCAGATACAATGAAATGGAAGGAGGACCTGGAATCGCGCCTTTACCACAGAAAAGATCCAGGTCCTGATCTGCATCGATATCCACAAAATAAGGCGAGATACTTGGTTCACTGATATTCTGAAATCCTTGCTCTATGAACAGGTACTCTGCAGATATAGAATCACCGATGTTCTCGAAGTAATCCAACTGCGTTCCATCACCGGCGATTAAATCCAGAGCATTATCTGCATTGATATCGACAAATCGCGGGGTTGGGCTGAATTGATTTATATCCACCATCAGATAATTCTTCGCACGCAGCACAAAATCAGCATTCTGCGGTGTGCCGACGTTCTCATAGAAATAGATGTCCCCCAGGGGCTCAGCGCTGTTATTCTCCTTTCCCACAAACAGATCATAATCACCGTCTCCGTCTATATCGGCGAATTCCGGGGATGAGTAGTTTCCTACGTCAATGTCATAGAAATTATCAGTTACATAAGTGAAATCGTAGTTGACCGAATCGCCGTCATTACGGTAATACCAGATCTTACCGTAACGCTCGCCGATGAAAAGATCATAGTCGTTGTCGGAGTCGATGTCACAAAAAGTTGGATCGGCACTACCCGATGAGCCAACGTTTACGTTTAACCAGAAATCATCTTCCAAATAGAAAGAAAAGCTGTCCACTGTCCCAATATTCCTATATAACTGCAAATGGCCTTGATATTCTCCGCATATTAGATCGCCATCGTTATCAGAATCGATATCCAACAGTGCTACATGAGTGCCAAAAACCCAATTGCCAGATACATCAAAGAGAGTATCTTGGAACCCAGAATAACTGGGGATAGATGATGTGCCCTCGTTTCGATAATATCTTACATATCCCGCTCCAATTAGAATATCGCTATCTCCATCGTTATCCAAGTCAAAAAAGTCAGGATTGCTACGACTATTGTTTGGAAAACATGAGATAGATTCCCATGAAAAGCTAACAAGAGTAAGAATCGGAGAATTCATAGTTCCTGTATTTTCGAAATAATCAACATACCCCCAATATTGTCCAATGAACAGATCATAATCTTGATCTGAATCTATGTCAAAATACTTTGGATGACTTTCAGATAATCCTCCTGCAAACGGTTCATAGGGCATCCACTCTTCCATCTCAACAGGAATCGAACTTGTCTCCAGCTCAAACGTGAATTCCTGGGCGAAGAGGAGGGTGGGGAGCAGGAGTAGAAGAAGTGTGGTTTTCATGGTGATTGCCTCAAATGTTTAGCGATAATTCGCTGCAAGTCCGGTTCCCGACGGGTCATCCCTGCGGACGCAGGGATCCAGAGTAGTTGATTTCGTCGAAAAGGTCATTCCAATCAGGATTAATCTGTTCTATCAATTTTAACTTCCATAACCGCTTCCAACACTTCAGTTGTTTCTCGCGCCTGATGGCGTTTTCCGGATCGTTAAATATCTCAAAGTAAACCAGCATATGGGTTTTGTGCTTTTTACTGAAACCTGGAATCAAATCGTTTTTGTGCTCGAGCGTCCGCCGAATTAAATCATTTGTCACACCTGTGTACAGTGTCCCATTCCGTCTGCTGGCTAAGATATAAACGAAATATGGCTTCATCTAACCAATTGACTGCTTCTCTTGACTTCTCTGGATTCCTGCGTCCGCAGGAATGACATTTTCCCTTGTTGCGTCAGGTCTTTAGTAAAACGGTGACCTGACGCTCTCACCTTATTTCTCTGGATCCCGGATCATTTGTCCGTCGAAGGCCGGACAAGTCCGGGATGACGATTAACAAGGGGTTGCAACCCCTTGTTGAACTCGGTTTGTCACTTCAGCAACAACATCTTACCGATATTCTGGTAATTACCGCCGCGTTCCAGGCCAGTGGCGGTGACGCGGTAGAAATAGACACCTGATGCCAGATTCGACGCGTTGAAATGGATGTTCGGCCAACCGGCGTTCTGCACTCCTGCGTTATGAGTCCAGACCAGTCTCCCACAAACATCGAACAGATCGATGACCACCCGCGACCTTTGCGGAAGTTCCAACGGGATTACCGTCGAGGAATTGAAAGGATTGGGGTGATTTTGTCCGGCATCAAGCAGTTCAGGCAGCGGCTTAACCCAGAGAATGCCATCCAGAAAACTCCGCTTGGCGAAGAAACCTGCCCCAAATCCCTGCCAGCGCGGCGCGATGGGATCGTCCGATCGGGGACTGTTGGTGATCAGTGTTTTCAAGGCAAATTCCCGGTGCATGGTCTTATTATACACCACCACCTGCATGGGGTAACCGGCGGCGTATCCGTCAAAGTCCAGCATCGAACTTTCGATGTCTTTCTGCCAGCACGGCACTACCAACGGGAAATGCCCCTGGTAGACGGCGGCTCCGGAGCAGATGGTCTGACTGTAAATACCCACTTCGTCGCCTTCAGCCATCGGACAAAGCGCTTGATCGATGGTATCGATCACCACCGGATAACTCCAGTGCGTCGGCCGCACCCGACCGAAATGTCGGGGCTTGGGAATCTCAGGTTTGGAAACCTTCGGCAGTCCTTCAGCTTGATACCAGTTTCCCCACCCCTTGAAATCCTCGATCTCGTCCTGATGGGTATTGTAGAATCCTAACATATACCCTCGTCCCGGCTCCAGCACTCCGATCTGGTCGATCATCTTACCGTCGTTGCGCGCAGCCGGAAGATAAATCCTTCCATCGTCCGTTTTGATGAGGATCAGGTCGTTCAGCCGGTATCCCCACATCAAATCCGGCTGCCAGATCAGGTCGTGGAACGGCCCCTTGAACTGGTACTGGCTGGGATCACCAGAGATCGTAACGCCATCCTTCGGGATACTGGCAAGCGGGATATCATTCCGCAACGGATATCCCATAAAATACCAGGAATACTGCGGTTTTCCGGGACAGTTCCGGTTCAAATCCCAGGATGATGCCGGCCGGATCCAGTACTTCTGAAAATCGGTCAGAGGAGCGCCTTCAATGACCCAGGTATAGTCTTTATTCATGTTGATGTAGTAGGCATGCCGCCTGTCCCATTCCTCATTGGCCGGAAGCTGCATCGGATAAAAGCTGGAATTATCCCAGCAGGTGTAAACCCGGCAGCCGGTCTCTTCGACCCACTTCTTATTCCTGTCGATCACTTCCGCCATGACCAGCATTCCAAGCGGATGATGTTGTTTGGGCGTGACGTTCAGCGTGATCAGATTCCACCCTTTGTGCAGGGGAATCGTCTGGGTAGCAACTTCAGAAGTACTTTGACCTGTGCAGATTGTGGGGAGTAATATTAAGCAAACCCAAATCAGCATCTTCTTAGGTAATAACATCATACCTTCAATATACTCACAGACCGCATAAATGTCAAGCGAATATTTCGTCTGCCGGCAGATTTTTTCTGATGAAGAACAGATCTGGGAGTTAGCGCCCCAGGGGTCAGCAACACTCATTCTCCCATTGCAATTTGATCCCATCCTGCCTAAATTTTTAGCAGGCAGTTAACCGCAATCTGGTATCGAATATGAAAGACAGCCTTCATACTGCAATTATCATAATCACTGTCATTCTGCTGATCACAGGAGCAGCCGGAGCAACCGTCAACCTGGGATTTGCGCCGTCGTCTGAAAGCCCGGCAAGATCGCTGGACAGTCAGCAGCCCGACACCATGCGCTACGATATGGGCGGTTATTACTATATGTTCGGCCCGACCAATTTATGGGGAGCGGTGCGCTTCACCACGCCTGCTTCTTTCGAACTGCGCTGCCTCTATCTGCAGATGTACAATCCCAATTCGGTCACTGACGGTGTCACGGTTTACGTCAAGGCGGATGACGGTGGTCAGCCGGGCACGACGCTGGCTGGGCCAATAACTATCGATGGACCCTTGTGGCTGGGCGGCAACTGGCTGGACGTCGAAATGGAAAGCCCCTACCTGAATTTCGCTCCGGGCGAGGATTTCTACGTGCTCTGCGGGTCAGCGCCAGGCGGCAATCCTGAGGACGGCTGGTTCTTATACATTGATAATAACGGAAATACGGACGACCGCTCAGCCTACGCCACCAACCCTGACGGCCCCTGGAACAGCGGCCTGTCCGGTGATCTGATCATGCGCGCAGGAGGCATCTTGGCCGATTTCGTCGATCTGGCGGCGGTGTCCTGCTTCACTGAGAGCGGCAGGTTTTTCATTCCCGAGGACAGCGATGCCAACCTGCGCGCGCGCATCAGGAACGAGGGATCTATGCCAGTCTATTCTTACGACGTGACCTGGACGGTCACCAATGAGGTTAATCAGATCGTCTTCGAAGCCGACGACACCTTCGGGCCGATGGCCTTGGGAGCAGAAACGACCGTTTCCTGTCCACAGGTCTGGCAGCCGGAATCCAGAGGCTTTTTTACGGTCGAAGCGGTTGTGACTGCAGCAAATGACGCCAATGCGGACAACAATACCGCATCGCTGGAACAGGGGGTTTCACTTTCCGGTGAATCGTGGTACAGCTTTGACGACGGGGAATGGGACGCCAATGTGACCCTTCCTGCCGGCATGGGTTGGGGTCAGCGGTTCAATCCGGCGGCTGAACTGATGCAGATCGATTCGGTGCAGGTGGCTGTGGCAGGAGATCTTTTCATCAGCGACGTGCGGCTGGTGCAGTTCAACGGCATCGTGGCGCAGGAGATGTGGAGCTACAGCGGGCCGTTATCGCAGGGGGTGAACACCATCGATTTGACCGGAGCTACGGTTCAGATCGGCGGAGACGGCGTCGGTTTGGGATATTTCTTCCAGGAGGGCGGGCCGATTTACCGGGATAGCGATGCACCGCTGGCGGGATCGAATCCGTATATGGAAGCGGTCAGTTACCAGCTTGCCGGAGCAGCCTGGACGGTCGTCGAAGACGGCGATTGGGGTTTGCGCATTTTCTGCACCGATATCATCCCGGTGGAACCGGAGGTTTCGCTGGACTTGATCGACGGGTTTAAATTGCTGGGAAGCTACCCCAATCCGTTTAATCAAACGACAGCGATCAGGTTTCAGCAGTCAGCATTCAGTCAGGTTTCCTGGCAGGTTTATGATGCTGCAGGGCGGTTAGTCGCTTCTATCGATGAAGGGTGGTTAAGGCCGGGCATCCACAGGGTCATCTTCGATGCGGGGGATCTGGTTTCGGGGGTGTACTTATATCAACTGCATGCTGGCGAGGCGGCAGCAACAGGGAGAATGGTGCTGCTTAAATAGCAGTCAGACCGACAGCAATGGCCTGTAGGGGCGCAGCATGCTACGCCCCTACAGGCTGGCTTTACAGTTACATCACTCTTATGCCCAATCAGGGCATTTTTATTTTATATCGCCTCATCGTTGAAGCGGGTATCGACCTCTTCACATGAGATGAACGAATCGGGTTGTATAACAGGCGACGATACCTGCAACGTCTGTGCTTTGACGCAGACAGATTCCTGTTGTAGCAATTCAGACACTGCGAATCCTCCGGCAAAACCAACCACCAGAATGGCGGCAGCTTTCAGCAACGGCATGAAATTGATACGGCGAGCTTCAGGCAACCGAGCATCAGGCATTTCAGCAGGGATTTCGACAGAACCGAGCAGAGCAACTTCCGCCTGTGTCCGCGACAATCTTTCGGTGCATTCCGGGCACTTCTTCAGGTGGCGGTTTAAAGCTTGCAGGTCATCCGTGTCCAGCAATTGCAGAACAGCCTTCAGTAGTATATCGTCATGTGGATGGTTGGTCATGGGTGAACTCCCAATGCTTGCAATGTTTCCCGGCACTGCTTGACGGCGTAGAATATGCGCGACTTGACGGTTCCCAGCGGGATGCCGGTGGTTGCGGCGATTTCTTCGTAAGTTTGTTCTGCGTAAAATCGTAAAATGACGATAGTGCGATGCTTTTCGTCCAGGGAATGCAACGCCTGCACGACCTGGCGCTGAGTTTCATCGTTTATGGCGCGCTCCAGCGCGGATGGCGATGCTGCTGGCACGTCCAAATTCGTCAATGATTGATTCTTCAGACCGCGCTGACGTTCTTTCAGAGCCAGACGATAAGCAATGGTCGATAGATAACCCTTGATGCTGCCGCGGCGATCTCTGGGAGGAACTTTCAGCAGCTTATAGAATGCTTCCTGGGAGACATCTTCGGCCGCATCTTTCGAGCCCGTCAGCAACGCGGTCAGCCGCACCAATCCCGGGTAATAGTCGCGAAAAAGGCACCGCCAGGCGGATTGATCCCCCTGGCGCGCCTTCTCCCATAGGTCCCAGCCGGAACTCATTCGATCAAGCCCTGTTCTTCACACCAATCCCGGATCTCTTTGATATCCGTAGAATTACACCACATCCGGTTTATTTCATCACGATATTTATCCGGCATAAGTTCCAGCAGGTGGTTGTTGTACCAGTGAAACAGGGCTGATCTCTTGTTCGGCGCATACCTTTTGACATCATCAAGAATACTATGCAAACCTGCAGCGTAATTCATCGCCAGAGAGCGGCCGAAGGTGCGTCTCTTGGCATGTCGCAGTGACCAGCTATCCAATCCCGATGTGCGGAAACTTCCCAGCCAGTTATCGGTCAGTTCACGGATCTGCAGTTCGTACGGTTTGCGGTCGGGATTGACCAGGGTGACGATACCCAGAGCGCGGCCTTTCTCCTTGAAGCGGTCAATGACCGGCGAGGAGTACAGGGTTGCCGCGAAATAGACAGGACGTCCCATCACGGTCGCTTTTTCGATGACTTTGGTCAACAAAGTATCGCTGTAGGGGCCGTAGGAGGGGATTTTCTCACCCTTCTCTTTGTACTGCTTTAACATTGCATCGCGCGAGCTTTGCAATTCGTCTGACGCAATAAAGCGAGGCGCGCCCTGCTTGACCAGGTAATTCGGATACCAGTCCGTATTCAGCAATGAGCGATTGATGAGGTTGACGTCGGTGCGGATTTTCAGGATACGCTGCAACACCCAGACCGGATAGGTGTCCATATCGCCGTTGGTAATCAGGATGGCATCCTTTTCCAGTGACATGAGGGTGTTGTAGTTGTAATCCATCACTTCATCGGCAATGGCACCCAGTTCCAGCAGCCGCTTCAGAGCCACGTCCAGCTTTTCGTCATCGGAATCGATGTAGCAAGTAATCAGCCCGTAGACCGGATCGTCATAGAGGGGGTCCAGTTCGGCGGCGCGTTCCATCAACCGCTGACCTTCAAGGTCGCCGTGGCAGTCGTAGGCCTGCATGGCGTAAAGGTACAGGATAGTGGGGTTGGCAGAGTACTTTTTGTAGCCCTTCTCCAGCAGATCAGGATAGTTGGAATCGCCGGCATAGCGGGCGGCGTACATCCAGTTGGCGTAGGCGTCTTCTGAGGGAAAAGCGTCGTAGTAGGCTTGCCAGTGGTCGCCCAGCTTCTTGTAGGTATCGGCATCATAGACGACGATGCGCTTGCTGACGATTCTCTCCGGCCGTTCGACCTCTTTTGCCGCCTGGCTGCAGCCCTGCAGCCCGAAACAGATTAACAAAGAGGCGATAATGAAGAAGGATAATTTCGGTGACATGATTTATCTCCAGTGAAAGTCATTTCTGCCCGCTTTCCATAGAGATAATCTCTTTGTAAGGGAAAAGTTCAAATAGCTGTCAGCATTCAGCAATCGGCAATCAGTGGTCAGGGGGGTGCTGAAGGAATAAGGCCCTACGAATAGGGCTGAAAGTGAAACTCAAAATAAAACAGTCATTGCGAACGAAATACCGACGAAGTCGGGATGTAGTGCGGCAATCTCGTGGAACGTCAGCGATCTTTTGAGGCTCGCGCTGGGGCGCGAAGATCACTACGTCGTTCCCCGATGTTATCGTCGAACTTCCTCGTGATGACTGCGCGGGCTTACTTCACCATCATGCTGTATCATAAATCAAAAATATTCCTTGCAATTTAGTGACGAATGATGTATATTACATACAAGCACTTCTCTATCCTGCCACCAATTCTCAATCAATTCGTCATTCTTAATTCTTCAATCTCCATTCTCCAATTTTCGCGTTAGCGCTCTTTTCGTCGCATCGCGGATTTTCCCCCACACAACAAAACGACAGCACTGACGGACACGGAAGTTTGGCGGACAAAGCTGGCATAAAAAAAGTGTCAGATTCTGGACAAGCCAGAATGACACTTTTTAACTGAATGCTGATTGCTGACAGCTAATCTCCACCCGCAAATTCACGCAGCAGCCATCTCAGGTACAGAATATTTTCTTCAAAGTACTCACCGGCAGGCGTTTCCAGATTGCGGTTGGTCAGAAATTCGGTGTCCGGAATGTACACCACCCCCCCATTGCCGATGGGCAGGAACACCATCACCGGCCGTTCTTCGTACTCCAGTAATATCCGGGCATTCGGGTTGGTCACGCTGATTTCCCAGGCCTTGTGGAATTTCACCGTCAACGGCTTGGTTACCAGCGTATCTACCGAATCGATGATGGCTGGCAGCTCTACTTCAGTTGCTGCTTCCGCCGGCCCCAGCGGCACATAGAGCGGTTCGATCTGCAGCTCCTTCAGAATGCTCTTCGATCCATCGTACTCTTCGTAGCCACAGCACAGCACCAGCAATCCACCTTCCAGCATGAAATCAGCCAGATCAGCCTGTTCCTTACGGCTGAAAGCGGCTGCCGGCGCTGTTTCAATCAATAGCGCGGCGTGATCAAGCGCGGCTGTATCCCATTTTTCCAGTGATTGCGGCAGGAAACGGGATCGCATCAAGCAGTTTTGCAAACCCCAAACTCCCTGGTCAGAGGTGTGATTCAGCGGCGTGCGGGGCGCATGAGAATGGTCGATCAAAGCTATGGGGAAGGCATCATCAGACCAGCCGCCGGGACCTGCGCTTTCCAAGCGGTTTTCCAGCTTGCAATTGAAGTGCAGATTGAGTCCGAACAGCAGGATAGAGGTAATAAACAGCCCGCCAAAGCTGCCACGAGACAGCCCCCATGCCAGCACAGCGCCGAGCAATAAAATTAGCCCTGCGAACCGTACAAAAAGCCGGACCGGCGTAACCGGCGCCAGCAGATAGTTGAAGACCCGTTCGACGAAAGGCCCGGAACGCACCATGGCTCCGTTTTGCAGAGTAGATGTATCCCCGAAAACCAGCGCTTTGCCTTTACCGGTGTGCGCTTCAGCCAAAAGCGCCTGATTGCCTAACCGCTCATCGATGCGGTAACGGTAATCGCCTAAAAAGCCGTCTTTTTCATTTTTCGGGTTGCCGATATCTGAGAATCCATCTCGTCCCATAATCAATGGTTTGGCGGGCGATTTCAGCTTTAAAGACGCGCCCACCCAGATGTGGGTCACCCCCGGTTTATCGCCACCCTGCCGTTGCAATCCCAGACCGGCGGTCAACGGATGAGGCGTGGTGACCAGACTGCCAGCCCAGCCGGTTCGCTTCGGCTTGGCTGAATCGAAGTTCAGTTCGATGCCATAAGGCTGCAGCAGGCTGTTAGATGGTGCGCGGATGTTGGCCAAACCGGTGTGATCGCCTAAAAGCAGCAATGATCCACCGTCTTCCACCCAGCGATGCACCATTGATTCTTCTTCTGGTGAAAACGCTTCTACCAGGTTGATGATAGTCAACAGACCGGACCGGTTCAACAGCTCCTGAGTCAAGGTATCGGTGCGTTCGACCTGGAATCCTTTCCAGCGCAGATAATCAGGCGCCAGGCCGAACATCCCGCTGGCTCTGCGGCCGTACACACCGTATTGCGGGATATCCCAGTTTAAGTAGCCGCGATCGTAGAACAACACGGTTTTGTCCTTCTGGGGAACATCGACCTGGGGCGGCCAGGCCAGCAGAATGAACCCTATTGCTGCTAAAACAGGAACAATAACGCCTCTCCCCCGCACCTTTCTCGCTTCAACGACCGGTTGATGAATGATCGACCAGACGAGCAGAACGATGGCCAGTGTTATCAGGAGCAGCCATTGCATACTGAAGGCATCGTGAAAACCGAAGACTCCCCAGCGGTTCAGCAGGCGCGGCAGATGCGGAACCAGAAGCAGGTAGATGAACCATACGATCCAGAGTATAATGGTGATGATGATCGCTGAGAGCCTGGTTTTTTCGGTAAAAAGTGCGGCGTAAGTCATGGCGAGTGCAATGCCCAGAAGGGGCAGACCTGCCGCGCTGGCAGAGAGATTCGAGATGGAAATAAGGCCGGTAAGGGCTGCAACCAGATCATCGATGGGAGCCCATACCTGCGGGAAATAGACGAGCAAGGTACCGATGATCGCGACGATGAAGGCCGCGCCCATCCAGCGCTTTCCATAAATTCCTCCTGACCAAGGCAGCAGAAACAGCAGCCAGAGTCCTTCAGGGCGATGCACCGCTCCCCAGGGATTAAACAGCAGCAGCGCGCTGATCAGCAGCCACCAGAATCTTTGTGGACTACCTGATAATAGCACAGCTACCAGCCAGATGGCAGCTCCAGCGGCTCTGGAGAAGGCAGGAGTCAGATAGCCGACCTGGCAGCAGAGCAGCGCTAAACTGATAAACCCCAAGGGGATAACCAGGACTGATCCCAGCGATGGTTTTTGTGTAGAACGGTTCGTCATTATATTCAGATTTGCTTAAGGTTCCGGATTGAATATACACAGGAACAGGGGCAAAAGCAACAGGAATTTTCCATGCCATTCCATTTTGATCGCTATTTGTTCGTTTAACAATGAAAAAAAATGAAAGAAAATAAAAAATTAGCTTGACTTTTAAACATTTGTTCAGTACCTTTGCGAGTGAATAAATGTTCACTCAGGAGGTAATCATGGCAAAGCCGTTAACTGATCGTCAGCGAGAAGTGTTGGACTTTATAGGCAGTCATGTCGCTGATCGGGGGTATCCTCCTTCCATCCGGGAGATCGGTAAGGAATTCGATATCAAATCGACGAACGGCGTGCGAGGGATTCTGCAGGCATTGGAACGCAAGGGGGAGATTCGGCGTAGTCCTCAACTTTCCCGCGGCATCGAACTGATACACCCGGAAGCGCGCAACGTTAAATTCACTGCGCCCCTGGTGGAAATCCCCATTATCGGCAGTGTGGCGGCGGGTCACCCGTTACTGGCGGAACAGAATATCGAGGGAACGATTACGCTGGATCGGGATCTCTTAAAAGGCGATAACACGTTCGCTCTGCGGGTCAAGGGGGATTCCATGGTGGGGGCAGGAATTTTCGACGGCGACCTGGTATTCGCCCGGGAGGACAGCGACATTCGGCGCGGGGACATCGTCGTGGCGCTGATCGATAACGACGCCACGGTGAAGTACTATTATCCCGATAACGGCACGATCCGGTTGGAACCGGCTAACCGTTTCTACGGCCCTATCGTGGTCGATCAGAACACTCCGGGATTCCATCTGGCAGGCAAGGTTGTGGGGGTTTTCAGGAGGGTGTGAAATTATAGGAAAAACGGGGATCTATGGAGAAGAATACGTGTAGTGCATGCGATCGCGACAAGAATGCACCGGATGGAATATGCTTAAAATGGGAAGGGAGTGATGGGCTTCCAGTCAGGTGTGTTGGCAAATGGTCTGATGAAAAGCTTTATTATTTAGCAAGATATACTGATGTTTTCACAAAGTCGATGCGAAACCATCCGAAATGGTCTG
>JAHJDJ010000183.1 GCA_018812585.1 bacterium | reverse complement strand
GATCGCAGAGAGAGAAAAAGTTCAGCAGTTGCTTAGCAGAATTTTCGAGCACACCGCCGCGCCTCTTCGCTGAGCTGAAAAAACAAAGGGCGCACGTTTGAGTGCGCCCTCCGGCATAATCTGTAACCCGTCTATTTCAATTTATAAATCGCGCCGAAGAAGAAGCCGAAGTAATTCGCACCATCAATCGCGTATTTTACCTCGAAGGTCCCGTCAAACTGATCGTTGATTTCCATCTCAGCACCCCCGAGAAAGTGAATACCGATATCAGTATTCGAATCGGAATCACTCTCCTTTTGATCAGTCACCGGATTGGTCCAATCCCAGGACGAACGACCGATGACAAATCCCAGACCGCCCCCAGCGTACGGCTTAATCTGGTTTTGCGTCGGGAAGAAGTACTTCGCAGAAGCTCCCAGAACAAATTCGGTATAGCTCCAGTCGGCTGTAACGCCTCCAAAGTTCTCGTCATATCCTTTAGACCAGAATTCGAAGAAGGGATCTAAGGCCAGGTTCTCCATGATCGTGCCCAGACGCGCCTGAATGCCGAATCCGAAGGTGCTTTCGATAGGATCTTCCGGCATGACATAGCCTAACTTGGCGCCGATGCCGTAAAAACCAATGTCCGTAGCGGCCCCTGCCGGCTGCAGGCACAAAGAGGTTATCATGATTGCAGAAAGAACGACCAGAAACTTTTTCATAGATGTCTCCCAGGTTGAATTCGTAGTTCGCCCCAAATATACTTTTTTTCAGATCGAGTCGCAAGTAGAAATTGAATAGGTTATCATTCGTGCTATTCGATTTCCCAGTTCAGCAGTTCATCGTCAGTGCCGGTCAGACTATCCTGTTTCGCCTCGCTGGAACGGACAATGCCAATGCCGAGCTTGAAATAAAAGTGGTGGTAGGGCATAGCATAAACATGCACGCAGTTATCAAAGGTCATATCGAAGTTATCGACACTGATGCCGGTTTCCACGATAAATGCCTTCATCGAATCACCACCGACCGGATAGTGATTGAAGTTCCACCAGTTGCCTTTTACCACCGGCTCTTTCAAGAGCACTTTGTAGTTTTTGTAGTCTTCCGGATAATCTTCATAGCGGCGGATTTCGTCATCCACGAAAACCACCCAGATGGAATCGTAACTGACGCCTTCATCTTTCAGAATGTAAGCGAACCGTCCATCTAAAACCTCATCACTGCCCACCACCGTCTGAGTGATCTCCTCCACCCAGGCAGATCCGTGTTCAATCGACCAATAGGAACGGTCATACTGCCGCCACTGCCCGACGTCGTAGGGGAGGTAGTTCAACAGCTCTTCTGATACTTTATTCTCGTCCTGTGTCTGCCCGGTATCGCTGATGATGGATAGGGCAGAAATGATGATGAGGATGATAACAACATATTTGAGATACATTGATTTCCCGTTCATTTCTCTTTTCCCTTGAAACAACTCCAATATAATGATCTTCTCTTCAGATTTCAAGTCTTTTCCCAAAGTATCACTTACTTAGACCATTTCATCATAAAGAAAGATCCGACATTGTGTCGGGTAGTACCTTTTAACAGGAGGACAACATGAGTTTAGACTATTCTCAGGCGGAAAGCCTGAAACAGACGGTCGTGCGGCATTCCCGTTCCGGCGATCTGTCGCTCTACGCCGAAGCACAGGAGCGCGGCTTGACCTTGACGGAGCTCTTAGAGGAGCTTGATCCGTCGCCGCGTGGCGCCAGCCAGGACGCTTTCGAACGCCAGATGCTGGTGCTGGGCATGGCTGGCAGCGGCCGCAAAGCCATCAGCGTGGAAGATTTCTACCTGGGCGGCGGACTGGTTCTGCTGCCAGAGTTCATTCAGCGGGAGATCCAGCGCGGCTACCAGATGGTGCAGGATCCGACTGAATTGCTGGCCGCGACCGTGCCGGTCATTGGGCCATCGGTTAAACCAATCTACATCAAACTGGACAACGCCAGGGAAAGCTTGGCCAAGCGAGCCGATGGCGCATCATACCCCACCGTGCAGCTGCTCTACCGTGAAAAGGAAGCCGACATCGTCGATAAGGGCCGCCGTTTCGACTTTTCCTACAAGGTGATCCGCGGACAACGGCTGGATGAGTTCAAGGTCTTCCTCTGGTGGATCGGCGCACAATTAGCCTATGACGAAATCGACGACATTTACGATGTCATCGCCAATGGCGACGGCACCAGTTCCGGAGCCACCGACGTATTCAACGGCACCGGCGGCGCCTGGGCTTACAGCGATCTGGTGCATCTGGCAATCAGTTTCGACGTACCCGCTCAGATGACTCACATCATGGGCACGAAAGACGATATCGAGACGATCCTGAACCTGACTCAATACCAGGACCCGGACACCTGGCACGCTGCTGAGATGTTCCGTCAGCAGGGACGTTACCAGGGCCTGTTGCCCATGAACGCCAAGCTGGTGGTTTCACCCAATGCCGTAACCAACAAATTCGTTGCCTTGGACAAGCGTTTCGCCATCCGTGAATCGGTCGCTCAACCGCTTATGATCGAAGCTGAGAAGGTGATCTCGCAAAAACTAGAATCGGCCGTCATTTCCAAGGAATCGGTCTACACCATCATGGTGGACGACGCTCTC
This sequence comes from bacterium, assembly GCA_018812585.1. GTDB lineage: Bacteria > Electryoneota > B3-LCP > B3-LCP > B3-LCP > JAHJDJ01. The sequence continues at coordinate 5,123 of JAHJDJ010000183.1, read as the reverse complement.
AAAGCCTCCGATTACTCAGCTTAAGTAACGGGGCGTCAACCAACAGGAAGGACGTGACATGCCCTTGAACACAACTGAAAATTATCTGCGCGCTCGTCAAAAGACCACAATGATGAATTTCACGGATTCGGTCGCCACAGCCGACCGCTACCTGAAAGGTCCAGGCGGCCTGGCAGGAGACGGTTATCCCCTGCCAGCGCCGGGGAAGATTCAGCTTATCAGCGTCTATGACGGCGTCAACACGCTTTCCGATAATACCGAAACCTCTTTCGATGCCGGTGACCGCATCTCTGTGATTGCCATCTATGAAGCTCCCTATTTTCAGGTGACGGTGCGCATCAATGGCAGTAATTCCAGCACTTATGTCAGTCTGATTGGAGCGAATACCACTCTGGCGGTTTCGGTGATGTTGAGGTTGGACGTTTACTGAATCAGGAAAGCCGTTAACGAAACATAACTTAAAGGAGGAGAAAATGTCCAGTCAATTTATCGTGGATAACCAGGGTGTGGGACTCCACCCCACCCTGACTCTTTCGGTCGATACTACGGCCGATAAAGATTTCACTCAGACCGATTTGGATGCCGGGCGCACAGCCTGCGTCATTTCGGATAATAACGAAGCAGGCATGGGCTCCGCGGGCGACAAACTGTTCGGTAAGGTCGTTGCGGTTTCGACCGAACTGGATGCCAACGGCATCCCCGCAACCTGCACCGTGCAGGCTCGAGGCGTAGCCCGCATCAAGTATAACACCAGCGCCGCGCCGGCAGTCAACCAGATGGTCGAAGCCGACGGCGCAGGCAAAGTACGCCAGGCGTCAGCCGTCGCTGACATCCCAGCGGGCGGTCATCCTCACCGCGGCATCGTCATCGCCAAAGACACCACCAACGAGACGATTGACGTTTGGTTAGGGTAACTAAATGGCGTCACAAACCCGATTGACGCCCTGAACGGTAGGGACATGCCTTGGCATGTCCCCATTTGACCGTCAGAAGGCAACCCCCAACGGCACGGGTATAAGTACGGTCATTGTCAGCCGGTAGGCTGATGCCTAAGGTACGAGGAAATTCGGCGAAATATTCGGCGCATGACGAAACAATCTCGTTGTCGAAGCACCGCACCTTTTGTCAGCCCCATTCATGGGGGTTTATCCGCCTTTGGCGGGTTGTACCCTCCGTAGCCCACGTCCTTTAGGGCTGGGCGGCAGAGGAGACTTTACTGGGGCGTCATGGCCGCGCCATGACGCCCCCTCCCCTGTCACGGAAGTATCCATGACAGCCCAGGAAAAATCCAAATCCCCCTCCAATTTGCAATCTTAAATTTGATATTTTCAATGAAAGGAGACACCATGTCCTGGACAACTTTAGCCATCATCCGCAAGCATCTATCCGATGCCGAAGTCGCATTGACCTGAATTTTGCTCAATCACGTTTGAAAGTGATCCTGAAAGTTGTCTCCTGATTTGGCACCGACTCCACTTCAATGATACCCCCATGTTCAGAGATAATCTGACTGCAAATTGCCAATCCCAGACCATTGCCCTGCTTCTTGGTAGTAAAAAATGGTTCGTAAATTTTACTGCGAACGCTGTCAGGAATGCCGGGACCGTTGTCTTTTATGCTGATTGTCGCCTGTCTCTCGTTGCTCTCTGTAGTGATCGCAATCTCCCCACCATTCTCCAGAGCTTCAACGCTGTTCTTGATCAGATTCAGAATGACCTGTGTTATCGGCCCGGAATCCAGCGGAACAATCGGGTTTTGAGGATCTAATGACACGGTGACTGATATCTGCGCTGGAATCTGGTTGGAAAAAACGTTCAGCGCATCAGAAATCACCTGATTGAGTGGAAGCTCAGTCCGCTCTACCCGCATCGGTTTGGAGTACTTCATAACGTCTGTCAGCATGCGCTCAAGCCGGGATACCTCTTGATTGATGATCTGGGCATCTCCTTTCACCAGGTCAACTCGTTCTGGCCGCTTTTCCAAAGAGCGCGCAAAGCCTCCAATGACTGCCAGACTATTCTTGATCTCATGCGCGATATGCGCAACCACCTTGCCGACTGCAGCCAACCTCTGCTGATGTTGTAATTCCATGCGGCTGCTTTCCAGGTCAGATCTTACTTCCGAGAACCCTGTCATGAGACTCTTGAGGTAATATTGGATCGCTGCTGGATCGTCTTTGAACGCTTCGTTCGTGGCGAATCCTTCCCTGATGGAAAATTCCTGAACGTCATGCTCTATTTCCTTCAGCGGTATAAAAACTCTGCGGACAAGCAGCAAAATTAGCGCCGCGACGAAAATTGACGTCAGTGCTATGCTTATTAAAATAATGACCGTAACCTGTCTCACACCATGATCACTTTTTGCCAGTTTATCCTGGATATCCCGCTTATTGACTTCGACGACTTCGTCACAGAGTTTCGCTACTTCAAGATAGTAATTGTTGAGTTCTTCGAGGTAAGCCTTGCGTTCCTGTATTGATATTCCCCGCTCATATCCAGCAATAAATTCATCCCTTTTTGCGTCATAGATGTTGAATACAATGCTGATGGCCATCAGCAATTGATGTTCTTTTTCGGAATCCGAAATATCCTGGACTGACCTGAGCCGTGAACGAAAGAGGGGCTCAAACTGTTCCATTTCCTGCAGCCATTTATCATCCCCTTCACTGAGCATATAAGAGGCTGCCAGACCGCGCTGCCGCAGCAAGGCGATATCCATTTCTGCCACAGCCACCATGTCTCTGATCGTCTCAGAGACCATTCTGTCCAGAATTCGTTTTTCATTCCAGACGAAAAGCAGTGTAATGCTGTTTCCCAGCGTGGCTAATAATATAATAGCCACTAATATCAAAGTGGCCCTAGTGAACAGTTGATTCATTATTGCTCCCCATTTGACGTTTTAAATAAATCCCCAAACAGCCGGTCTTGAAATTAAACTCAAGTGTCATATAACTCGTTCCTGAAACACTGCCTAATCGTTCTGAATAAAGATAGCTAAATCTTGACGGTACTACGCACTGCTGTCCCCCTCTATCAATTTACAATTTTAAATTTGATATTTTCAATGAAAGGAGTAACCATGTCCTGGACAACTTTAGCCACCATCCGTAAGCACCTATCCGATGCCGAAGTGGCATCCACCACCATCGAAAATCAGGAGCAGGTCCTGATCGGAACAGATCAGGTACAACTGCTGCACAAATCCCTGACCACCGCCTCAGAAGAGGTCAAATCCATCGATCTGGCCAGCCCGCATTCTGCCGGCGGGTTGTCGTTGTCCGGCGTTTCCTGGCTGAACTTAGCGCATGCCAATCTGGTTCCGGAAACAGTCGTCGTGGCCGCTGATCAGGCGCTGGAAACCGTCTATGTGGAAGGCAGCGATTATGTCGTGGATTACGAAAACGGCAAGATCAAGCGGGTATCCGGCTCATCCATTCCAGATGAAACGACCTCCTACATCTGGTACTTCTACTTCACCATCCACACCAAAGACACCGACTACGAAATCGATTACAGCGGCGGCAAACTCAACCGCATTGCGATTGGAGCGATTCCTGACGGCGCCACCGTTTTCGTCGATTACACCACCTCCGCGGGAACGGTCACCGACGACCTGATCAATCAGGCTATCACCGAAGCTGAAGATAAAATCCTGGCCCGACTGCAGGAGGCTTACAGCGCCTCTTCGACGGATCAGGGATTGAAAACCGGAGCGACCGAACTGTCATTGACCATCGTCTGCAATGCCAAAGCGATGGATATGATGCTGAAACTGCCGTCCGACGAATCCGATGGTGCCGCCAGACAGTGGGCTGAACTTTCCCGCAGATACGAAAGGCAAGCCTGGAAAACGCTGGACCGCTTCCTGCAGCCGCGCGCCTGGCGGGGAGCTCAAGCGATCAGCAACCAGAGCTGGCAACATTATCAACAAGAATCAGATGCGGTGGGATCGTAAACGGTATGTTTGCGGCGTCACACATCCCCGTGTGACACCCCGGAACGGTAGGGACATGCCTTGGCATGTCCTGCTTGGGCGGGTGGCCGGGACAGCTTTCGACGAAGTCGGCCGCCATAGGCGGGATGTCCCGGATCTCTGGGCGACACTCCCCGTCGCGTCATCTCTTTACCCGCAGGGCCGCGCAACGGTGACCTGACGCTGCAGAATAACAATCCCACCGCCCCGAAGGGACAGGCAAGCAGTGGGGCAGCAGCGCTTATATCGATCTACACTCCGCTTTTCTTCATTTCTACCTTGATTTTACCAGCAGAAATGCTTAATATCATAGTATCATCAGGAAGAAAGAATGAAAGCTCGCGGTAAAATTAAGTTGCCTTCAACTCTGATTGCTGACTTCTGTCGAAAGCGGCACATCGTCAAATTGTCGTTGTTTGGATCGCATCTGACCGGCAACGCGCATCCCGGCAGTGATCTCGATCTGCTGGTAGAATTCGATTCTCAGCATATCCCCGGCTTCCTGACACTGGCTGAAATGGAGCTGGAGCTTGCGGAATTGCTGGGTCTCAAAGTGGACTTAAGAACCGCCGATGATCTTAGTCGTTACTTTAGACAGGAAGTCGTGGAAAACGCGGAAGTGCAGTATGTCCGATCCTGATCTGATACGGGTGCGGCACATGCTGGATGCCTCGCTCGAAATCCGCAAGTTCTGCGCCCGTAAATCACGCCGCAGCCTGAATTCTGACCGTAAACTGACTTTAGCATTGATAAAGTCCATCGAAATTATCGGCGAAGCTGCCTCCAAGGTGAGTGACGAATTCCAAAGCTCACATCCCGAAATCCCCTGGAAAAGCATCATCGGTATGCGGAATCGCCTGATCCACGTCTATTTTGACGTGAATCTGGACGTCTTGTGGAACACCGTGGTAGAGGATATCCCGCCTCTGCTTGAAACTCTCGAATCCACCGTTCAACGAGAGCTTTAAACCAACCTGATACCTTACCAAATCCCCACAATCCGTGGAATCCGTGGAATCCGTGGTCGAGACAAAACAACAACCCTACCGCCCCGAAGGGACAGGCAAGCAGTGGGGCACGAGGCGAAGTCGCTAAAACACGGTCATTGCGAACCCTGCTTTAGCGGGGTGCGGCAATCTTCGCGACCTATG
>JAHJDJ010000182.1 GCA_018812585.1 bacterium | reverse complement strand
TCAAAGCTGTAATAATACCCGATATCACATTTATTCGAATTATCCCCCAAGAGGAATTCCAAAATTCTCCATCTATTAGCCACATCTTTTCCTCAATTTGTTTTATACTGATATGTTTGGTGCAGTCTGATTTATTTTGAATCTAAATAATTAAATAATAAATAATTTATCCCACTAAAATTCCAGTTAGTCAATTCTTTCCTGTTATTAGGTAATTCTTAGGGATGATCTGACGAATTCTTTCATTCTTTCCTTATTTTACTTCTTTCCTTCTATAAGAATATACGACACATAGCGGTAGCGGTTGATGACCGAGTAACCATCGCGGTTCAGCAGGTCTTCGACTTTGATGCGGCCGCGGGAATTATTGGAGTTGTAGATGAATTCTCCGGTTGTATCATTATACCCCACCAGCAGGATAAAATGATCCAGAGGCCACATCCAGTGTTTATCGGGATAGTCTTTCACGCCCAGGATTACTAGCTTGCCAGCTTTGACAGCAGGTATGATGTTGTCTTCAAGTGTTGCTTTAGCTTCATCCACCTTATCATCGAACCAGTTGGCGGGATTTAATGCTGCTCCCAAGTATTTAAACACCGGATAATTCATCTCATCATCTGCTGGAATGCCGTAATGATTTAGCAGTTTGCCAAGTTCGGGACTGTGAATGCCCCTCCCCGGCGACCCTGCGTCTTGATTGATCTGCAATTGCGTGACCGCTTCGCCCCGTTGATGCAACAGCGTCCAGAGGATCATCTCTCCGCAGCTTCCCTGCGCGATGTTCAGCGCATACTCAGGAGGCGGGAAGCCGGGAATGATAGAATCACCCTCACACGAAGCTGCTTCCATATCGTAATCATTCAAGGGCACACTGCCCACTTTAAACCAGCGCTGTGCTGTGTCCAAGTCCTGTTCCACGCCCTGACCATTGAAATAGAGATTTCCTAATGCGAAGGCGGCTTTGGCGTGTCCTTTTTCAGCCGCTTTCGATAACCAGGTGGACGCTTGGGCGTAATCCTGATCGACACCAGTACCGTACAGGTAAAGCAGGCCCAACCTGGCCATTGCCTTATCATAACCAGCGTCGGCAGCTTTCCGGTACCATTGCAGAGCTCTTTCCATGCTCGTCTTAATACCGTTGCCTGTTTCATAGATAAGGCCATAGTTGTACATACCCGCGGGATAATCCTGCAATGCGGCTCGCCGGAACCATAAGGCGGCTGTTTCGGGGAAAGGTTCGGAACCTTCGCCATTGATGTACATGACGCCCAAGGCGTTCTGCGCGCGCGGGGTTCCCTGCTTGACGGCTCGTGCATACCACTTTTTGGCTTCCAGATAATCCTGGGGAACGCCGTGACCATCGTGATAGGCGTCCGCTAAAGTCAATTGTGCCAGACTGTTTCCCAGTTCAGAGCTTTTCAGCAAACCTGGGATTGCTTCAGACAGCAGTATGGCGGCCCGAGCTGAATCCGGAGCAATCGCTTTGCCCTCCAGAATCATTACTGCCAATCCAAATTTAGCTACCGAGGAACCTTCTCCGCAGGCTTTCTGCAGCCAAATCAATGCCTCGGCGAGATCTTTTTCGCCGTAATCACCGATGCGGTAACGTTCGCCTAACAACGCCTGATAATCCACTTCACCCGCTTCGGCTCTGGCGATGATCTGATCCAGCGACAGGTCTAAATTCTGAGCAGTGGAGAACGAACAGCATGCAAGTGAAATAATCAGGATGCTGCTTAAATTTACGATTGACTTATGCATTTTTATTCTTGTTCGGTTGAGATTTCTTTTTCCAGCGCCAGCGCTTGGGTCTGCGACGTCGCTTTTTCTCTTTTTCGGTGTAATAATCGTGGACATTACCGACATAAGTATACAGTAAATCTTCTGCCAGCATGTTATCCCGTCTGATGCCGGAGCAGACGTCGACGCCTGCCGGTTGAACGTGCTTGATGGTTTTGGCGATGTTTTCAGCTTTCAGGCCGCCCGCTAAGAATACCGGTATTCTCGCCTGATCGACAATTTTCCGGCTGACCGCCCAGTTGTGCGTCCTGCCGGTACCGCCCAGGATATTGCTCTTGGGATTACCCGAATCCAG
>JAHJDJ010000181.1 GCA_018812585.1 bacterium | reverse complement strand
CGGGTCCCAAATCCCCGGAAAACATAAACAAAAAGCACGCCATCACCAGCGTGCTTTTTGCATTGTACTAGTTTGCGGGAATCACCCCAGAATCAGCCTGGTTTTCTTCAGCAGATCCTCTCGCTCGACCGGCTTTTCGAAGAAGCCTGCGGGGGGAGGAACCTGTTTGCGGGACGTGATGAACTTTTCGAAGCTCTTGTAACCGTAAGAAACACCGGTAATGATGATCACCGGAATGTCCCTGGTGTCAGCATCGCCGCACAGATCGCGGTAGCAGCGCAGTCCCGACTCTTCCGGCATGGTGATATCCAGGGTAATCATGTCGGGCTTTTCGCTCTTCGCTTTGTCGAACGCTTCCTTGCCAGTCCTCGCGGTGACGACGTCGTAATCGTTATCTTCGAAAACAGTTTCCAGGTAGGTAATGATATCCTGCTCGTCATCGACAACCAGGATCTTCTTTTTATCAGCCATGCCTTCTCCTCCAATTAAAGGCGAAATTGCAATTTACGAATTACTTGCGGGTCACCCCGATTTACATCTCATCGAAGTCGATGAACGGCTTATCCAGTTCGGTCCAGGCATTTAGCACCAACTCGACCAATCCGCCATAATATAATCCCGACTTCTCTTTAGCGCCGAAGAAGTCAAAGAGGTCGCGGATCTGCCCTTTACAGTTCGAGCAGGGAGCACAGACATATTTCGGTGAATTTGAATTCAGATCGGTGTCCTTGAAAGCATCCAGAATCTGCGCGAACTTCTTGCGTCCGCCGATCTGCAAACGCCAGTCCATGAAGTTATACTGCGACATGATGGCAAAACCGGAGCCGCCGCCGCAGCAGTAGTTGCGCACGCCGTGCGGATGCATTTCCCTGAACTGAGGGGCGATCTTACGCAGGACTTCGCGCTGCGGTTCGACCACACCCATGGCGCGCACTAAGTTGCAGGGATCGTGCAGGGTGACCGGGAAATCGTTACGCGACGGATCCAGTTCCAGCTTACCGCTGAAAACGATGTCTCTGATCAAGGTCATGGCGGTTTCACGCGGCACTGCATCATTGAAGACGCGGTCGGCGATGACGCCCAAAGCCTTGCTTTCGTGGCCGCATTCACCCATGACAATCTTCTTGACATTCAACTTCTTGGCGATCGCAAAATGCCGCGCAGCGACGCGGGCCAACTGCACGTCATCGTAGAACAGACCGTAATTAACGCCGTCATAACCGGCGATTTCTGTGGACATGGTCCAGGAGATACCGGCGGCGTCCAACAGCATCGCAAACGCTCCCGGATTTTCCGGCCAGGCGATGAACTCGCCCGCGTTATGCAGCAGCAGCACGTCAGCGCCTTCCACGTCCCATTTGCTCTCGACCTTGATGCCGGTACGGTCTTCCATGTCTTCGTCGATGAATTCGACGTTATCCAGAACCGCCAGCTTGTTCATACCGGTCGATGAGCCGACTACCAATTGTTGTACCGTGCCCTTTTCATGCAGCGATTTCGCCGTCCAGCCTAATTCCTGGCTGAAAACCTTGCGGATTTCACGCGTAATCATACCGTTGTCAACGCCGATGGGGCAGCTCTGAGCACAGCGGCGGCAGAGCGTACAGCGGTATGATGATTCCAGCAGCCGCGTCAGCAGGTCGAAATTCAGTTCGATGTCTCCATGCTGCATTTTAGTGAACATCGAATTGCCGGGCTTGACATATTTGAAGTATAAACGGCGCAGCACTTCCGAGCGGAACGTCGGACGGTAGCCCTCATTATTACTAGTAGCTTCATAAACCGGGCAATCATCGACGCAGGTCTGACAGCGGGCGCAATGTTCCATTGACAAGGTCAGCGGCTGCAGAAAAGTCCAGTTGTTCTCCTTTTCGAACAATTTCTTCAGCCCGGTGATGAAAGATTGCACGAGTTGATCTTCCTGCTCCTTGGTCTCCACACAGGGGACGCCTACGCATAGCGTATCATCAAAGCTGGCGGCTAATCCTTTCTTCTTTTCGGGATCGAGTTTCTTATAACCGGGTAAATCTTCTAATTTATCATAAGGTGGAGGCAGCGGCATCAGATCCTGAGGATCGACTTCCACTAACTGGTCTGTTATTTTGCTGATATCGGTAATATT
>JAHJDJ010000180.1 GCA_018812585.1 bacterium | reverse complement strand
ATGGTGTTCTATGCCGGAAAGATCATCCGACACCCTGATATGCGCAATCCAACGATTGTTGTTATCACAGACCGAAACGATCTCGACGATCAGCTATTCGGGACGTTTTCTGGCTGTAAAGACCTGCTCCGGCAGACTCCCATCCAGGCAGAATCCCGGGAACATCTTCGGAAATTACTGGAGGTTGCTTCAGGTGGGGTGATATTTACGACGATCCAGAAGTTCCTGCCTGATACAAAGGGTGGTTCATACGGAACGCTTTCTGAACGTGAAAATATCGTCGTGATAGCAGACGAAGCTCATCGTAGCCAATACGACTTTATCGACGGGTACGCCCGGCATATGCGAGATGCGGTACCAAATGCGTCCTTTATCGGCTTCACAGCGACACCCCTCGAACGCGATGATCGCAGTACTCCGGCAGTCTTCGGTAATTACATAGACACCTACGACATCCTCCGCGCAGTCGAAGATCAAGCGACCGTCCCGATCTATTACGAAGGGCGACTCGCTAAGATTGAACTCGACGAAGACGAAAAGCCTTACATTGATCCTGAGTTCGATGATATTACTGAAGATGAAGAAGAGGTCGAAAAGCAGAAATATCGTCAGAAGTGGGCTCGACTTGAGGCGATGGTCGGGACAGAGAAAAGAATCGGATTAGTTGCTGATGATCTGGTTTTGCACTTCGACCGCCGCATGGAAGCGATGGATGGAAAGGTTCTGATCGTCTGCATGAGTCGCCGCATCTGCGTCGATATGTATAATTCACTGGTTAGTCGAAGACCGGAATGGCACCATTCCGATGACAACAATGGCGTTATTAAGATAGTGATGTCTGGATCAGCGTCCGACGAGCTGGCATGGCAGCAGCACATCCGCAATAAAGAGCGACGTGAAGCGATAGCAAAACGATTTAAAGACCCCTACGATCCGCTAAAAATCGTGATCGTGCGTGACATGTGGCTGACAGGCTTTGACTGCCCACCCCTTCATACGATGTACGTCGATAAACCGATGCGCAGTCATGGATTAATGCAAGCTATAGCACGAGTCAACCGCGTGTTCAAAGACAAACCTGGCGGACTGGTCGTCGATTATTTGGGTTTGGCAGATCAACTCAAACGAGCTTTATCGAATTACACAGCCAGCGGGGGGCGTGGGAATGCAACAGTAGATCAGGCTCAGGCTGTAGCAATCATGCTTGAGAAGTATGAGATTGTATGTGGCATCTTGCACGGATTCGATTATAAACCACTCCTCGTTGCTGAGCCCGCAGCCAGGTTAGCAGGTATTGCTGAAACTATGGAACATGTCTTAGCTCAGGACGATGGTAAGAACCGGTATCTTCATGCTGTCACCGCGCTTTCGAGAGCGTTCGCACTTTCAGTCCCACATGAGGAAGCGATCAAGATTCGAGATGAAGTCGGTTTCTTCCAGGAAGTTCGCAGTTCCATAGCAAAGATAACCGTCAGCGGTGACGGCAAAACACCAGAAGAACTTGATATTGCAATCCAGCAATTAGTATCGAAAGCTGTGTCGTCAGATGAAGTGATCGATATATTTTCAGCAGCTAGATTGAAAAAACCGGATATTTCTATTCTTTCTGATGAGTTTCTCGCCGAAGTACAGAAACTACCCCACCGAAATCTTGCAGTTGAAATGCTGCAGAAATTGCTGAATGACGAGATTAACATTCGTATGAGCAAGAACGTCGTTCAGGCGAGATCATTTGCTGAAATGCTTGAAGCAACAATCCGCAAATACCAGAATCGATCTATAGAGACGGCTGAAATCATACTGGAATTAATTCGTCTTGCACAGGATATGCGAAAGGCGCAGAAGCGGGGTGAAGAACTTGGACTGACTGAAGACGAAGTTGCGTTCTATGATGCTTTGGAAGTCAACGATAGTGCCGTGAAGATACTCGGTGATGAGATACTGAGAACCATCGCACAGGAGCTGATTACGTCTGTTAGACGAAGCGTTTCAATCGATTGGACTATACGTGAAAATGCCAGAGCGCAGATACGGGTCATTGTCAAACGCATCCTTCGTAAATATGGCTATCCACCCGACAAACAGGAAAAGGCGACCTTGACAGTATTAGAGCAGGCTGAACGGCTATGCAAGGATTGGGTAAACTAATAGCCCAAATTCCCTCACTTTTAATACTCATGGCGCAACTTTGATTGAACTTGGATTCCTCCGAAAACAATGCTTTTTACTTCAATAATACCAAATTTCAGATAATCTTCTTGTTTTTTATGTTATTGTTTATTATATTACTTACAAGAAATATCTATATTATTAGGGACTATCATGGAAACGATAATTCAAGATATTCAAAACCGTTCTTCAGTATCCTTTATACCATCCTCACACCTATCGTTTCAAGACTCCCCCAGACTTTCAGACAATCGATCCGAAATCAACGATCTGCTTGAATCGTTCTTCTCAGGACTTACACCCCGAACGCTTCAGGCTTATCAACGGGATATCGAAGACTTCCGCCAGTTTGCTGAATTTGCAGAAGCCACCCAGGCGCTTCACCATCTTATTGCTTTTGGTTCTGGACGAGCAAATGGTTTAGCACTGCGATACAAAGCTGAAATGATGAACCGGAATCTATCACCTTCAACGATCAATCGCCGTTTGTCATCTCTTCGATCTGTTGTAAAATTGGCAAAAACTCTGGGATTTATAAACTGGGACTTGGAAATAAAGGGACTGAACTCAAAGGCGTATCGGGACACACGCGGCCCCGGACAGGGAGGCTTTAAGGCTGTGCTTACTGTAGCACGAGCTCAATCGCCGGAGAAAGCTGCCAGGGACATCGCAATTCTATCCCTGTGCAGATATATGGGCTTGAGACGCGGTGAAGTTGCCAGTTTGAATCTGAAAGATATTGACTTTGAGCGGGGAGTTGTATTCCTGATTGGAAAGGGTCGACTTGAGGAAGAGCCGCTTACTATTCCCCGGCGCACTTTGGAATCCATTAGAAAATGGATTGACATTAGAGGCCATCACGAAGGAGCGTTATTCTCGAATATGCATCATGATCCAACGGTTCGCGATCGACTGACTGGCGATGGGATCTATCATTTAATTGTCAACCTGGGGAAAAAAGCCGGTGTGAAACTTCGACCGCATGGCATCCGTCATCTGGCCATCACCAGCGCGCTGGATGCAGGAGTTGGCATCAGGGAGGCGCAACGCTTTTCAAGGCACTCAGATCCCAACGTATTGATGCGTTATGATGATAATCGCATGGATCTGGCAGGAAAAGTCGCTCAACAATTGGAGGATCTGGATAGCGCGGTTTAGTCCTTAAAATTGACATTATAAGAAGTAAAAATATTACTAAAAAACCAGCCCCTTACTTCACCACCGTGACTCGATCACTCGTTACACCCACATCCGTTTCCAGCCTCACAAAATACTGCCCGGACGCGTAATTAGCTGCATCCCAGATGAGGGTCTGCTGACCCGGCATCTGCAAGCCGGAGGCTAAGGTAGCGACTTTCTGACCAAGGAGGTTATACACCGCAATCTCTGCCTTTTGTGGATAGGGGAGGTTATAAGAAATCCAGGTGATGGGATTTGCGGGATTTGGACCGATACTGAACTGGATGCCAT
>JAHJDJ010000179.1 GCA_018812585.1 bacterium | reverse complement strand
GGCGGGATTGGGGCCAATGCTGAACTGAATGCCGTGTGCGGGATCTAAAGTGAGACGGGGTTGAACAGCGGAGGTGTCTCCTGTGGTGTTGCGGAAAAAGAGACAACCGCCATCGGACATACCTAAAAACACATCGACATCACCGTCATTATCGATGTCATATAATTCATGTTGGAAACCAGGCGCAGAGAATGCTCCGTTGAGCAGATCTTCTGTAACCAGCACAAAATTCGGAATCTGCGGCGTACCTTGATTTTCGTAATACCAGATCGTTCCTTCCCAGCTTGTCGCAGCCATCAAATCTAAATCCCCATCAAAATCAAAATCGATCAATGAAGGACCTGTTGGAGAATCATCACTTCCCATATAGTCATCATTGACTAAAACGAAATCGTACCTTTCTGGAGTTCCCTGGTTCTCATAATAACGAATATGTTGTTCAACTGATGATACCTCAAAACTGACCAGCATATCCAGATCTCCATCGGCATCCAGATCGCCTAATGCATGCCCCCCTGTACCCATCCCTGGCTGAATGGAGTCGATTTGTGCAAACGCTGGATTAAGTGTGTCACCAATATTTTCATAGATAAATATGGCACCCCACCAGGCGCGGTTTTCAGTCATGTCGGCATCGCCATCGTTATCCAGATCACCAAATTCATTGCCAGCTGCAGCAGCGGTATTAACTCCAGGAACATCGTATGTCATCAATTCAAACTGAGGAGTTGTTAGAGTTCCTGTATTCTTCAACCAGGCTAGTAAATGATACGCATCATATAGATCTATCAGTGAGTCATGATTGACATCACAGAATTTATAATCCCCGGCCCAGCCAAAGTCCATCGTCAAAGTCATCAGGTTTTCCCATTCAAATTGGGGTTCATGGGGGGTGCCTATATTCCTGAGAAAATGCACATCGCCTTGAGGATAGAAGTCAAAATCCAGGTTTTTCCCTAAAAAGAGATCGTAATCCCCGTCGTCGTCCATATCGGCGAACTCAGGGATACATTCGTCACCTGCATCAATACCCATCCAATAATCACTAACTAATGCGTAGTTGTATTGTCCGCCAACTTCATCATTGCGGTAGTACCAGATTCTGCCAAAATTGTCACCGACAAATAGATCCAGATCACCATCTGAATCTAGATCACAAAATTCGGGTGAAGCCATTAGACTTACTTGTATGCTTTCAAAGGTCCAAGTTATTAACTCGAATGAATACTGTGATGAATCACCGATGTTTTCATAATGATAAATAGCTCCGTTCTGTTCGCCACACAGGAGATCTTTATCTCCATCATTATCAAGATCTATCATTGCCACTCTTTGACAATAGATTCTATTTCCTAAATAATCTCTCAGCGTATCCGAAACCAATTCAAACAAGGGATCGAAATTAGTACCGATGTTCTCAAATACTTTAATATGCGGGTGCACTCCTTTTGCAGAAAATAGATCTAAGTCCCCATCGGCATCCATATCCCAGAATTCTGGTCTTGACCACCACTGTTCTTCAATACCTTCAATTCCATCTAAGCTAAAAATAAATTGATGTTGAATTACTGAACCTGCATTCTGCCAATCAGTTATATTCAAATTACTTGATCCCAATATTAAGTCGAGATCACTATCTGCATCAATATCGATTAGAGCAGGCGATGTGGAGCTGTAGCCCGTTGTCCACCCTGCCGGTAATTCGTAGCCGTCAATAATAACAGGGATCGTATTGTATTCCTGTCGCCAAGTGAAAGGCTGGGCAGCAACGACAACGGGGATGAACAAGATGAAGAGTAGAATTCGCATTGTAAACCACTTTTAATTAATCCGTGGGGTGATAGCATGATGCCATCACCCCATTCTGGTTTTCCTATTTCAACAACAGCATTTTACCGACATCCTGATAGCTGCCATTTCGTTCCAAACCTTCTGCATTGATGCGGTAGAAGTAAACGCCAGACGCCAGCCAAGAGGCACAATAGCGGATCTGTGTTTGCCCGGCATTCCGCACGCCATCATAGATGCGGCTCACTAATCGCCCCCTGACGTCGAACAAATCAATTCTGATTCTCGATCTTTGGGGAAGCTGCAATGGAATCACCGTTTCCGCATTGAACGGATTGGGGTAATTCTGCATCAATCGATACTCTTTAGGCAGTTGATTGATCGCCTGAATGCCATCATTTAAATTACGAATCGCCGCAAATCCGCTGCCGAATCCAGAATGAGTTGGAAAACAGGGATCTACTTCTGGTTCCTGAGCTGCCGTCTGCGGGGGGAGATTGAAAGTAATTTCCGCGTTCTCTGAAACGTCATACCAGATAAAAGTCATGGGGTTCTCATCTATATATCCATCTAAAGCGTCAGGCGTTGACAGTTCATCTTTCCAGGCTGCCAGGATCACCGGAAAGACGCCTTCATAAGTCACCGCACCCACACAGAGATCGCCATCGAATACCGCGATTTCGTCACCCGGCTCCATGGGGGTTTCACCTAAATCGACCGTATCGATCATGATCGGATACCACCACTGCGTGCGCTCTTTAAACGTAAAGTGATTCACTGCTTCCGAAGCGATCTGACTCTCTGTCTCTTTAGGACTGGGTGGTACAGATTCAGGTTCAACTTCGCCGACGAAACCGGAACAATGCACCTCTGTGCCAGGGTAGTTTCCCTCTGCAAATCCGACAAAATACCCTTTTCCCGGCTCCAGATACTCTAAATTCGAGTAACCCGGATGACCCGGGACGTACATCTTACCATCATCCGATTTCAGCATGACCATATCATTGTCAAAAGGCGCTGTCTGCTCTTCTAAATCATGGATCGTCGCGTTTTCGCTAATTCCATCGTTATCTTCATCGATCAGTTGAGATTTCCGTAGTGGATATCCTAAGAAGAACCAGTAATCGGGCTGGGTGTCTGGGGTGATCTGGGGATCCCAATAACTGTAGGGTATAAAGTTGAACGCAACCTGCTGGTAATCTTCCCGATTGGTCTTTTCCCAAAAATGAGCGGGGCTTTCGAGATAGACACTATAAGCTTCATACGGTTTCCACTGCCATTCACTTGGACCAGAATAACCTACTCTCGGGTAGTATTGGTAATCAGGAATGTATGGATTAGCATCATAGCGTCCTACTTTGTCCGGGAAAGGATCGTCATGATCACTCTGGAACCAGGTGTTTGTCCCTGCAAACAGATCATCCATCGTCGGCCAGTTCACCGAACTTCCTTCAGGGAACACATACCAACTCACCAGATTCCAGCCTTCGTGGAGGGTGATTGCTTGGGTGAAGTTCGTCTGGGGTTGAGTATTGCTTTCCCGCAGAATCAGCATGGCTGGCCCCATCTCGCCAGGGGCGAAGGGGATCTCATCGGGCAGGAGGTCGAGGAGGGGAGGCTGTGCCAGGCCTAACGCCGGCAGCAATAGAAAGCAGACCAATAAGCGCATGGAGTCACTCAATAACATCATACCTATAATATACTCACAGACTGCGCTAATGTCAAGAGATAATTTCGTGATGGGTGAGATTCTTTAGGTAAGTCTCAT
>JAHJDJ010000178.1 GCA_018812585.1 bacterium | reverse complement strand
TGCTGCTGGAAACGTAGAGAATATTATTCCAATGGAGATATAACCATGGTCATGGGAAGTTTAAAAGAAGAAGCCGAAGTTGTCATTATCGGCGCAGGCCCCGGCGGGTATGTCGCTGCTATCCGCGCAGCAGACCTGGGCAAAGAAGTGGTGCTGATCGACGACCGCGATCAACTTGGCGGCACCTGCCTGATCGAAGGCTGTATTCCGTCAAAGGTATTGATCAACGCGGTCGAAATAGCGGAAACCGCCAAAGCCGCGGCGGCCTTGGGCCTCTCTTTCAGTGATCTTAAATTTGATCTGGACAAACTGCGCGGCTGGACCGATTCTGTGGTCACCAAGCTGACCGGCGGCGTGAATATGTTACTGAAAAAGCGCGGCATCGAAATCATCAAGGGCCGGGCGCGCTTTGAAAGCAATAAATCGCTGGCCATCGAAGGCGGCGAGGTTGCGGGTATCGACTTCAAACATGCCATCATCGCCACAGGATCGCGCGTGCGCACCATTCCGGCCGCGGAAGGCAAGGACGTTTGGACTTCCCGTGAAGCGCTGAAACTGCCAGAAGTACCGGAACGCCTGCTGGTCGTCGGTGGAGGTTATATCGGACTGGAATTAGGCCTGGTTTACGCCGGTCTTGGTTCCAAAGTGACTATCGTCGAATTTACGCCCGGTCTTTTGCCCGGCGCGGATGCCGACTTAGTGCGTATCATGGTGCGTCACTGCGAAAAACGGTTCGACACTATCATGTACGAATCGAAAGTCATCGGCATCGAAAAGACCGGCAAGGGCTACGTCGTTGAAGTCGAACACGACGGCAAGACCCAGAAGATCGAAACCGATAAAGTCCTGACGGCTGTGGGACGCATCCCCAACAGCGACACTGTCGGCCTGGACAAAACCGACGTCAAGGTCAACGATCAAGGCTTCATTATCACCGATGAAGAAGGCAAAACCAACGTCCCCGGCATTTACGCCATCGGCGATGTCACTACCGGCCCCATGCTGGCGCACAAAGCCAGTAGAGAAGCTCACGTGGTTGCTGAAGTAATCGCCAACCATAAGTCAGCCTTCGATAACCGTGCTATCCCGGCTGTGGTCTTCACTGACCCCGAAATCGCCTGGACGGGCATCACCGAACGGGAAGCCAAAGAGCAGGATATCAAGGTAAACATCGGACGATTTCCGTTGGCTGCCCTGGGCCGGGCGCAAACCATTGGCCGCACGGACGGCATGGTCAAGATCATTTCCGATCCAGAAACCGGTCTCGTGCTGGGCGTGGGTATGGTCGGCCCGCAGGCGTCGGAACTGATCGCGGAAGGCACGCTGGCTATCGAAATGGGCGCGACCCTGGAAGACCTCATCGTCACCATCCACCCGCACCCGACGCTGTCTGAATCGATCATGGAAGCCGCTGAAGTCGCCGCCGGTGAAGCCATCCACATCATTTCACCGAGGAAGAAATAATCGGTCATGCTCCTGAGCTGACCAACTTGGGTAATTTCAGTAGGGTGGGGGGCGCTTCTCCCACCCATCATCTTATCTGTCATCATGACTGAAACCTGCGGCACACTCACAATCGGAAGCTACGACTACGACGACCACCTGATCGAGGAGGTTCTGCGAACCCGCCAACCGCGCCTGAAGGTCTATCGCGCGCCGCTGACGGCAGTCGTTATTGGCCGCGGAGGCAAACCCGACATCGAACTGCATCTGGATGCTATCGCACGCGACGGTGTGCCGGTCTTGCGCCGCAATGGGGGAGGCTGCGCAGTGGTCATCGATGCGGGCAACCTGGTGGTGTCGGTAGCTCTGCCAGTCAATGGCATCAAGGACAACCGCAAATACTTTGACCGCATCACCGACTGGCTGATCGGCAAACTGCAGGAAACCGGCCTTGAGAGCGTACAGCAGCGCGGCATCTCCGACCTGGCCATTGGCGACCGCAAAATCGGAGGCTCCTGCATCTACCGCACCAATCAATACCTCTACTATTCCACCACTATATTGCTCACCGCAGACCTTTCCCTCATCGACCGTTATCTCAAACACCCACCCCGAGAACCCGACTATCGCTATTCCCGCCCGCATCTGGATTTCGTCATGAATGTGGGGGAGATGGAGGGGTTGGAGGATAGGGATTGGGGGGATGAATCGCTCAGTCTGATTCCGGACAAGACAGAATGACTGAGCCGGCTTATTAGCTGGAAGCCTGCAGTAGAGCATATCTTACGATTGTTATTGTAAAATATTGAATCGTTTCGTAGATTAGTTTTAGGCAGGGATAAAAAAACTGATTAAGCCGCTTGCAGCTTGAATTCCCAGCGAATTTATATTCATATAATCAAAAATGCTCGTCTGCTTCAGAATTATTACAAATATCATCAGATGATAAACAAGATAAAAAAAACAACTCCATCTACGGCACTTTCTGAATATACGCGTAAGTTTGATGAACTGCGAACGGTATTCGACAGTTTACCCGACGGAGTCGTGGCGATATTAGACTCTGACCTGAATATCGCCGCCGCTAACGAAGCCATTGCCGAGATGCTCTTGCTGCCAGTGAATAAGATTATCGGGAAGAAAATCAAGGATGTGTTTGAGAAGAAATTTCCCAATTTGATAGACGTTATTCAGCAAACAATCGATCTCCATAAGGGGGTCAGGAATTATACTATTGAGGGATTTTCACCTTCTGGGGAAACGTATTCGTACTTGGTGAGCACGGCGATTATTGAAGAAATATTGGCGCCCACGGTTGGTATCGTATTGATTCTACACGATATCTCAGAAATCACTCAGCTTCGCAAACTGGCTTTTCAGATGGACCGCTACAATGAAATCATCGGGAAGTCTGAGCAGATGAAGAAGATCTACAGTCTGATAGAAACGATCTCCTCCTACGATACAGCCGTCTTGATACTGGGTGAGACAGGCACCGGAAAAGAGTTGATCGCTCGGACAATACATAATGTCAGCGACCGGAAAAACAAGCCTTTCGTTCCAGTCAATTGTTCAGCTCTGCAAGATAATCTGGTGGAAAGTGAACTGTACGGTTATGTAAAAGGCGCTTTCACTGGCGCTGCTTCGAACCGGCTGGGACGCTTTGCAGTTGCAAACGGTGGAACTCTGTTTCTGGATGAAATCGGCACGCTAAGTCTTCATGTTCAGGCCAAGCTGTTGCGGGTACTGCAGGAAAAAGTAGTTGAACCGTTAGGGTCTTCTCAGAGATTCCCTGTTAATGTGAGGATTCTATCTGCCACTAACCGGGATCTCGCTGAATTAGTAGCGAGAGGAGAATTTCGCGATGACTTATATTACCGTTTGAAGGTCATTCAAATCGAGCTTCCTCCTTTGCGCGAAAGAAGAGATGATATCCCCATGCTGATGAATTTCTTTATTAATCGCCTCAATCGTTACTATAAAAAGAATATCATCGGTGTGGCCGCTCAGGCTGAAGAGGTGCTGACGAACTATCCTTGGCCGGGAAATGTCCGTGAATTAGAAAATGCCACCGAGCACGCCTTTGTTCTGGCAAGAGGAGCGCTTCTGGAATTAAAGCATTTCCCCCCTGAAATCCGCCATTGTGACGAGGAAGGCGCTCCTCCCCCTCCTGTAAAGATAGACCTCGATGATGAAGAAGAGACCATCAGGAAAACTTTGCTTTCGGTGAAAGGAAATGTTAATAAAGCAGCGGTTATTCTGGATATGCACCGTAGTTCACTGTGGCGCAAAATGCGCGAATTCAGAATCGCCAAAGGTTTCGGAAAACAATCCCACAAGTAAAAATGTCGCAACAAATATCTTATTTTGTCGCGACATTCTCGCTCTGCGACATTCAACCAATCATTCGCTTCGTCTCACCAGAATAGATCAATACAACAAAACCAACCCCTAACTATCATATTAACAATTATATAAATGTGTAATCTAAAGTACTCTGATTTTTTTTCAGATCGGATTGGTGCGCTCATTTATTGGCACAGATATTGATGTAATTCATAAAGATATGAGGTCGAGAGTTGCGGCCAGATATGCTGATCGGGGTAGAGATGTGCCATAAAGCCGAATTCGTATTTACTTTGTTTTATAGCGACCTGAATGTCCCGAGTTTAAACGTGAAATCGGCTCTTACCCAGATTGTTAATAAAGATCATCAGTCGTTTACAGCCAAACTGAAACTGGTAAATTATGATAAAGAAAAGGTGCTTTGCAAGAAACATGGGATTTCCGGAATTCCACAACTGCTTATTCACCAGAATGACAGGTTAGTCGGACGTTTTCGCGGAGAAGTCACTTCAGATGAGTTTACTGCTATCTTAAACAATCTAATGAAATCACAATTAGCATAATAATTAGAATTTAAGTCGTGCTACATACACACAAGAACGCTTAATAACTTAAAAAAGGGGTCAAAAATGAATACTGTAAAAATTACTCTGCTTTTTGCTATCTGCACACTGCTTGTGGGTGCTCATCCTGCGATAAGCATCGATTTAACGGACTACACTTTCCCGGTGAGTACTTCACAGCAGGCTTTCTTGAACGGAGCGTTTAATCTGAATGGCTCCTCCGCTGACAGCACGCAAACCGCATACAACCTCGGCGGATCGGGCACCTACGATCTGTTCTACCGGTCGCTGCCACTGGAGTACCAGTTAAGCGCACTCGGCAATTTCTCTTTCCTGAGAGGTGAATTGGAAGGCGCAGATGATCAGAACGGTTATAATACAGGCATCTCAACCCGACTCAATAAATATTTCAAAGACGATAGCAAAGTCTTCGGATTTGGTGAGGCTAATGTGGAGTACAGGAAGCTCAATGCCCAAGACGAAGCTGATGACCCCTACGCTGATGTCACCATCGGTTTTGGTTACGGTAGAAGCATAGACGCTACTGTGCTGAAGCAAGCAGTACGACTCTCTGAAGACTTTCAGAAGTACAATGTGACTAACAGCCCAATTCCGGATAAAGGTTTGCTGGAACTTGCTCAGATCATCGATAAAAAGTCAGAATTCCGCAGCACCTATGGTGTCGTGGAATACCGGAAATACTGGTATGAAGCCATGGAGAACGTCCTGATGGATTACGATGTGTTGACTGGCGATGGGTTAGGCGCGATGGGCGCAATCCGCATTGAAGAGGTGCTGGCTGAACCAACTGGATTCCGTTTCCACGGATGGCAGGCGAGAGCTGGATTTGGTATCGTTGTTTCTGATTTCGACGGGGAAGCCGGCGACCCGCTGTTTTCTTTAGGATTTGACTGGGCGAGACCCTTAGGAATGCAGCTGCAGTTAAACAACAATGCTTACCTTAGTACGGTTTTAGTGTCGGATCCAGCCTATAACCTGGGTGATGAATTCCAGATTTACTACGAAATATCCAACCGGATAGACTGGGATAACCGTTTCAAGATCAATTACACCATCAATTCGGCCGAAGGTCTGGAAAATGTACTGAATCTCACATTTACGAGCACCTACATCCTGTACATTGAGAATCAGTTGACCTTCAATCCCTCTTTCGTACTAAGCTATGTCGATGATGGAATCAATGATGCCTTGACAGATTGGGCTATTCTGGGAAGTATCAGCTACCGCCTGAAATAGCCTGATTTAACAAAAACCTTTTGGTGGGCACAGCCCGATGAACTGAAAACTTTGCTTGACAGTTGCCTCATCAGAAAAGAATACTTAGGGGGCAAAACAAGTTGTGTAGTGGAACGCTAATAAGAAAATATCCTGGTAATGTGAACCTCCGGTATTCTCTGGCCACCATTACACAACTTTTATTTTGATGCGTCAGGTTATCTCGTGGCTTACGCAAGTATTCTTCTTCATTGGGGCGCGGATAACCCCCCTGCAACCAGGATAAGAAGCTAAAAGCAGGGGTTCAGGGCGACTTAGAAACACGGCAATAACTATCCTTAAATTTACATGGAGGTGCTACTATGGAAGATTCCTTGCAAGTGGCCATTCAAGATACCATTCAAGCTGCGTCCAGCCAGATGCAGGTCGTTCAGGATACAATACAAACACAATCACTTCCCACGATACAATTCTTCCTGTCACAGACGATCCAGTCGATCAGCAGCTATGTGCCAGTGCTCTTAGGGGCTTTGGCTATCCTGATATTCGGCTGGCTGATTGCCCTGATTTTATCAGGCGGATTGCGAAGTTTCTTGAACCGGATCAAGTTGAACCAGAAGCTTGGCTCCTTATTCACTGATGACGAGACTATCAAAAGGCCTGATGTCGCTCGCGGGACAGGTCAGGTTGTCTTCTGGCTGATCATGATTTTCGTGCTTATGGCTTTCTTCCAGATGCTGGGCATTACATTGGCGGCCGACCCATTCAGCAAGCTCCTGGTCCAGATCTTTCAATTTGGGCCAAACCTGTTCGGAGCCGCGCTACTGTTTCTCATCGCCTGGCTGCTGGGAACAGTTATCAGGCTGATTGTGAAGAAACTGCTGCTTGCGGCCAAGTTCGATGAACGTCTGAGTGAGAAAGTTGAACTCGAAGGGAAACCCTCCATTTCTCTAACGACAACCATATCTGACGCGGTTTACTGGTTAGTCTTCCTGCTCTTCCTTCCTGAGATTCTGGATGCTTTGAATCTGTATGGTCTGCTTGAACCGGTCCAAGTCATGCTGCATAACTTTCTGGGATTCCTCCCCAATCTTCTGGCCGCGTTGTTGATTGGGTTTATCGGGTGGTTTGTCGCCCGGCTGGTGCAGCGTATCGTGACCAATATCATTGCTGCTGCAGGAGGTGACAAGTTCTGCGAACGAATCGGATTAGCGCCACTTTCCAAAATTATCGGACTGATTGTCTATATCCTGATCCTGATTCCGGTTATGATTGCCGCCCTTAATACCCTTGAATTAGATGCGGTCACCATGCCAGCCAGTAACATGCTGAACATGATCTTTACTGCGATTCCACCTATTTTTGCCGCCGTAGTTATGATCTTCATCACATACATCGTCGGTAGAATAGCGGCTGGGTTTATCACAGAATTGCTGAAGAAAATCGGATTTGATACGGTGTTGATGCGGATAGGAATCGGCAAACAACTCGAGGCAGGAAAACTGTCACCGTCAGAAATCGTCGGTTATATCGCTCTGGTGGCAATTATGCTATTGGCTTCGTTTGAGGCCGCCAGTATGCTCGGTTTTCACACCCTCTCAGAACTCATGGCGGAATTCACTGTCTTCGGCGGGCGTATTTTGCTGGGGTTGGTAATATTCGGGCTGAGTTTATATCTGGCTAATGTCGCTAGTAAGGCGATCAAGACCGGGGGCTCCCCTCAGGCGGATTTTCTGGCGCTTCTCGCGCGGATCTCGATTATTCTGCTGGCGGGCGCTATCGCACTGCAACACATGGGCATCGCGACTGAAATTATCAGCTTAGCCTTCGGGTTGATTGTGGGATCGATTGCTGTCGCCGCAGCTTTGGCGTTTGGCATCGGAGGCCGCGATTTCGCCGCCCGCAAGTTGCAGGAGTGGACGAAGGATTCAGCTAAGTAGGCGATTCAAAAATTCCTCCACCTTGGACATAGTGAAAGCCCGTCTTATAAAGGCGGGTTTTTCTTTGGTGTTCTAAAAGCCTCCAACGATCATACTAACTCACGATCGGTTAATATTTTGCGCGCCACCAGCGCTGTCAGCAGGACCAGCAACTTCAGCGGTACTGGTTGAAGGTGGAAGGGCAACGTGAGTTCCCAAGGTTAATGTCGGTTTAGAGAAATCACTGTTAGAGTAGCGTGATAATCAAAACTACAATAAGATCCAGTCGAGTTTTGAAAAAGGATCTCCGCATCGCTAAGTTTGAGGTGGGGTAGAGGTGGGTTAAGGCAGTGAATATGTATTTTTCTTTGATGCAATATTGTGATAATTCTAAATAGTCGAACTCTGCATGATATCGGACTTTGACTGTAATGGTGATGCATCAAGTCCCATCTTCTGTAATCTGAACTGTTCATAGTTTACTTGGAATCGGAGTCGGTCTGATCCTTTAAGGTCTAATTCAGGCAGATACCCGAACTTTTGCATCACGTTTCCCAAGATCGCTTCCACCGTATTTGCAACGTCCATATCCTGCGTTTTCCAGCGTCCTACCGGCGATGGATCAAATGGCCCATTCAGCTCGCCAAATGATGAGTTTCCCGTCCACCGTTTCCCGAAATCCTGCATTGAATCAGGGATTATGATATCGTGACCGCCTAAAAACCGACTAATTTCTGTAAGCGAACAACCTGTGTTCAGAATGAAATCCTCATATCGAATTATCAGCAACTGGGGTTCAATTTGAGGTTGGCATGTCAATCTCAGGATAGTATCTAATGAATTCTGCCACGCTTCGATGTAATCGAACAACGTCGCTTCTTCGTCGGCAAATCTGTGCAATGCCGAGTTGACCAGGTCACGTGGATCACGCAGAATATAGATGACCTTGAGATCAGGTAATGCATTTAGTAGATCACCAAGGATGCGCTCCGCCATGGTAGTTTTATGACCAATAATCTTATCATCAGGTTTTGCGATCTTCCGCAATGTTGTTGTGTAAAATTCAGATAAATTCGAAAACTGATATGCATCCAATTCTAGACGGATTTCAAGCATTGAGGTCCATTCGTAAAATGATTGGATCAATTTTTGGCGTGTGGGCAATGGGAGAGGCTGTAAAAAGCCAACGCAGCCCATATTTTTCTGCAGCCGCTCTATATGAAGGAAATCGCGGTAAATGGTGATATGGTTCTGGCTGTTTAAGAAGTTCGCTAAAAGTGTGGTCCCGCTGCGTCGTTCGCCAGTGATCAGAAGTTTGAGCATAAATGTTCTCTTCATGGAAAATCTGCACTTATCCAACTGCAATCTTTGTGCCTGATGATCAATGCTGAGAGCCAATGATAATACAGGCAGATCATTCCTATAAGAACCCTGAAACGATAATATTTGCCCACTATTCGCATACTTCTCAGGAGTAAAATTGTAAATGTACGGGCCAGAGCTGAGTGACTTGCTTTGAACCCGATATTATAAGAACACCTGGAGGTTGAGATGCAAGCTTTTCTCAGTTATCCAGGTAAAGCATGGATTGAATGGAAGAGAGATCGTGTAAGGTCAGCATGACGCCTTTAAAATATTTTTCTTAAGGCTCTTGACTTTCAGTCTATTTTTGAATACATTAAAAAGCTTTCTAATCAGGGCGATTAGCTCAGTTGGCTAGAGTACCTGCTCGACACGCAGGGGGTCACTGGTTCGAATCCAGTATCGCCCACAGCACAAAGTACTGTAAAAACGATAGTTCCCTGTATTCGACCATGTGGCTTTAGGTGGGAGAATGTGGGGATTTTTGGTAAAAGTGATCGCGTATTGATCGCGTTTTTTATCCGACGCACGTTAAAGCCTCCGAAACTTCCCTTAAATCCTCTGGCAAAACGTGAGTGTAGATCTCTGTTACCTTCACTGATGAATGGCCGAGGAACTTCTGGATCTTGGTTAAGTGAACACCCTGCCGGACAAGATCACTTGCGGCAGTATGCCGGAGATTGTGCAAATGCAGATCTCCCCGGAGCCCAGCTTTCATCAGATACCGCTTAAATTGACGAGTAATCGATTTCGGCTGATAATTGAATGGCTTCGGTTTCGACCTATCCAGCACCATTATAATTTGCATCAGTTCTAAACCGACCGGTAGCGTCCGGTCTCTGTCGCATTTCGACTGCCTGAAGGTCAGTTGTTTCTGTTCAAGGTCTATGTCTTCCCATTTGAGATTGACTGCCTCACCTCGTCGGCATCCAGTCAGCAGAAAGAACTTGAAAAGCAACTGATGATCCGGGTTGTCGATTACTGCCAAGAATCTTGTTTTTTCAACAGGTGAAAGACATTTGGGAATCTTCCGACCGCCTGGTACCGGTATCAATCCCTTTTGCTTGAACGGATTACTTCGGTGATATTTCTCACCTGGCTTTTCTGTCGCCCAATTAAGCGCAGCTCGTAACGATCTGAATTCTATACTTACGGACGTTTTACTCACCTTCTCTAATCGATGAGCTTTATACTGTCGAACCGCAACATCCGTTATCGTCTGAACACTGCAATCACCGAGATAATCTGTCAACATGCGAAGTGCTAAAGAATCCATTTCAACGGTTTTTGGTGACATACCCTCCTTCCTGCGATACTCCAGATAAATTATAATGAATTCCGAAAGCAGAACAGGTCTGATCAATTCGACCGGATCTAAACCATGCTCAATCCGGGCAATCTCGACCTCCTTCTTGCGTGCAATTTCAAGCGCAAGCGACTTATCGCCGGTCTTGGTTGACTCTGTCGTATGCCTTCCGCTAATACGATACGAGAGATGATAAACCCAACCCTTCTTTGATTTACGCTTGAACAGACCTACAGCCATAGGCTCCTCCTCTGAAATAATGGTTCATGGAATATAACCAGGTTGAGCCTCAAAGTCAATCTGTTAATTAAGAATTGTGATTTCATTTCGATCTATCCACTTATCGAGTTTCGATTTCTTAAACCGGACCTGACCGCAAACCCGGCTGTGAGGAATTCGCTTCTTTCTGACCCATTCCCTTAATGTGTATTCTGAGATCGACAGATAGACAGCAGCTTCCGAAACAGAGAGAACCTCCTTCACCGGCTGGGCGGTCTGCTGCCGGATAGCTTGGAGTTCCTCGATAACCTGTTTTAGAAACTTATCGTCCACTTATCAGATCCTCTAATCGATAACCACGTAAAGACCTATCCCAAATTTCCTGTTTTTAGCCCCTGAGCCTTCGCCTAAGCGATTTTATTGCCCTGGGTAGTACAAAGTATTACCTTCGCCCTTTTTAACGCATTCTGAGGCTTATGGGGACGCTGTTTGATTCATCTTTACCCTCTTCAGATTCAGGCTTGTATCGTTTCCCAAAGCGGTGATACCAGAGTTCACAATCATAGTCCATGCAGGTTCTCACCGCAGGCCAGGAACCGGCACATTTAAAGCAAAAATGTCTAATAGCTTTCAGTGGTGTCATTGAATAATTCATAGTTTAATTTTACCCCCCTACTTTTTCTCACAAGTGTTTTTCGTAGAGCGATTTTATTGGCTTAGGTATTCTAATTTACCTTGTCAGGTGTTTTGACGCTTCCTGAGGCTTGAGATTCAATTGAGTGGTTCCTGTCAATCCTGTTCCTCTTGCTAATATCTGACTGTTAGTATTTTCAGGGTTAGATTCGCCATCCAGGACGATTCTTGTTATCCAGTAACTCACTTTTGGCCT
>JAHJDJ010000177.1 GCA_018812585.1 bacterium | reverse complement strand
CGAAGCCAGCTTTCAGTTCGTCGAGCACACTTCCTGGATTCCCGCCTTCAACATCGAGTATTTCGTCGGTGTGGACGGGCTGTCTTTCCCCATGGTGCTGCTGACCGCGCTGCTCTGCTTCCTCTGCATCCCAGCCTCTTTCGGCATCAAGTCGGGCGTTAAAGGCTATATGGCTCTGTTCCTGCTGCTGGAAACCGGCATGATGGGAGCCTTCGTGTCATTGGATTTCTTCCTCTTCTACGTCTTCTGGGAAATTATGCTGCTGCCCATGTACTTCCTGATCGGCATCTGGGGCGGCCCGCGCAGAGTTTACGCGGCCATCAAGTTCTTCATCTACACCCTGGTCGGATCGGTGTTGATGCTATTAGTGATGTTGGCCTTCTACTTCAATACGGTGGATCCGGTCACCGGCGGAAATACCTTCAACATGCTGCACATGATGGCGCAGGAAAACCATTCCTCCTGGATGAACGCCTTTAACATCCGCACACTGTTGTGGTTCGGCCTGTACATCGGTTTCGCCATCAAAGTGCCAGCCTTCCCGTTCCACACCTGGCTGCCGGACGCTCACGTGGAAGCCCCAACCGCCATTTCAGTCATCCTGGCTGGTATCCTGCTGAAGATGGGAACCTACGGAATGCTGCGCATCATGTACCCGATTCTGCCGGACATAACCATCGCTTTCGCCTGGTTCATCGCCCTGATCGGAGTGATCAATATCACCTACGGAGCCTTCTGTGCCATGGCGCAGAAAGACCTGAAGAAGCTGGTGGCGTACAGTTCCATCAGCCACATGGGCTACGTCATGTTGGGTATGGCGGCGCTGACCTCTGCCGGCATGCAGGGAGCGGTCTTCCAGATGTTCAATCACGGTTGTGTGACAGCTATGCTGTTCCTTCTGGTGGGCGTCATCTACGATCGCGCTCACCATCGTGAAATCGCCCGCTTTGGTAATTTAGCCAACATCATGCCGAAATACATGGGGATTGCCACCGTGGCTTTCTTCGGCGCACTGGGTCTGCCCGGTCTATCAGCGTTCATTTCCGAAGCGATGGTTTTCTTAGGGGCCTTCCCCGTCTATCCGGTGCACACCATCATCGCTTTGGGCGGTATCATCGTCACGGCGTCGTATGTCCTCTGGACGCTGCAGCGTATGTTTTTCGGCGAAGTTAAAGATCCTGACAAGAAGGGACTGTCACTGGCTGAACTGAAGAAGGTTTTCCCGGAAATCAACGCTCGCGAAATGTTCACGCTGCTTCCGCTGGCTGTGATCATCATCTTCCTGGGCATCTGGCCGCATCCGATCCTGAATTTGATGAATGCTTCAATGGTGCACTTGATCGACCTGGTCAAAGCCGCACCGGTAATTGCAGGGTTGATGTAGATCGTACTTGAAAGTCGGGGTCGTCCTCGACCCCGACGTTAGATATTTGTTGCTTCTTGGGGCGGTCGTTTGGCTGTCCCAATTTTTTTGAGGAGATAGGAAACAGAATAAACCGTAGGATTTTACGGATGGAGGACAGACATTCCTGTCTGTCAGGTTATAAATTGTCTCAACCACGGATTACGCGGATTACACGGATTAAAAAGATTATAAAAAGATAGTGCTCTAAATGAAATACGCTGATATTACCAAGAAGATTATCGGATGTGCGATGAAGGTGCATTCATCCTTGGGGAATGGTTTTCAGGAAGTTATTTACCAGAGGTCTCTGGCAATTGAATTTGAAAACGCCGGATTGCAATATCAAAGAGAATTGGAAATTCCGATCTTTTACAATGGTATCGACATCGGATCACGGCGCGCAGATTTTATCGTCGAAGATAAAGTCCTGGTGGAATTGAAGGCCATCTCAGAATTGACCGATGCGCACGCAGCTCAGATTATCAATTATCTTGAAGCCTATAAACGAGAAGTCGGATTATTGATCAATTTTGGTGAGAAGAGCCTGAACTTCCGCCGTTTTGTTAACGATGTAGGATAACAAGAATCCCCATAATCCGTGACATCCGTGGAACTTGTCCGCCTCTGGCGGATCCGTGGTTGAGACAGGAAAAAATCGATTATGATAAAAGAAACCGATGACATGGTTTACTTGTCGATAAAATCCAAAGTATCTGCCTCTATAGGCGTTATCCTAATACTGATTGGAAGTTTGATTTATGTTGTTTGGCGTGAAGAAACGCTTTTAATGTTTTACTGGTTCCGTTGTTTAGGATTAAGTCCTATTGTTGATATATTGCGTGAGCAATTTGCATTTGTAAAGGCCTATTTGCCAGTTTGGACTTATTGCTCACTGCCAAATTCGCTGTGGTTGGTAGGAGGGATTCTTCTATTTGCTTCGATATGGGGAGACGTCAACAAAGAGAGGAATATTTGGTGTGCATCTCTTATTACAATTGCCGTTGGATCTGAAATTCTTCAAAGTATTGAATTGATTCCAGGTACTTTCGATGTAAACGACTTGCTTTTAATGGGAATCATGCTAATGATAGTACTACTATCCAATAATATAAGACCAAAGGAAAATAGCGATGAAGAAAATCCACAAACACCTGTTAACTGGATTGATCCTGATGATATTACTATTTCTTGCAATCGGGAGTTCGGATAATTCTGACAGTAAAAAAACGACTAAAGATCCCAGAACGCAGAGGATAGAAAGTCAATTTAGTCAATGGGATGGTTCTCACAGAAATTTAGTAAAGCTTATAAAAGAATCTATGAATGATGCAAAATCATTCGAACATGTAGAAACTTCATATTGGGATATGGGTGAATATTTAATAGTGAAAACTACTTTTCGCGGAAAGAATGCCTTTGGAGGTGTCGTAAAAAATTGGGTAAAAGCAAAGGTGGACTTAGATGGAAATATTTTAGAAGTGCTTGAACAAGGTCCATAAATAATAGGAAGTCAGTTAGTATATCAGATTGCCTGAGATAAATCCATGTCAATCAAACCCACCCACTTCAAATCGCGCATCTGGCTGGTCGATGAAGATAACATCGACACAGACATGATCTTTCACAATAAACACCTGCACATCACCAAGCTGGATGAGATGGGGCAGCATACGTTCGGTAACCTCCCCGGCTGGGAAGATCTCCCCCAGAAAGCGCAGGATGGCGATCTGCTGGTCGTCGGAGGCAACTTCGGCGCAGGATCGTCTCGCCAGCAGGCGGTGGACTGCTTCACCGCTCTAGGGATTCCGCTGATCATCGGCGAATCGTTCGGAGCCATCTACAAGCGCAATGCCATCAACGCCGGAGTGGCGCTGGCGGAATGCCCCGGTATCACCGATTCCGGCCTGACTTCCGGTGACGTCATCGACGTCAATATGGAGACCGGCGAGATTAAATGCGATGCCAAAAGCATCACCCTGCAAGCTAAACCGTTCTCTCAAGTCCAGATGGACATCTACCAGGCGGGTGGGTTGTTTGAGTATGGGAAATCTGTCTCCTGAATCCCAGCGCTGAAGCACTGGTCTACACACGGTGCAAGCCCGTTAAAACGGGCTCAGAACAACGCCAGAACAGCCCCCTTTATGGGTGTTACCAAATGAATAACTGTAGCCCCGTTCTTTCCCGAGGGGACCGCTTGCGAAGCTTCGCGGCAGGGCGGGGTGAGTGAAATCATGAACAACAACATACGCATCTTTGTCACGGGCGGAACCTTTGACAAGGAATACAACGAACTGGATGGAGAGCTCTTCTTCAAGGATTCGCACGTCTCCCAGATGCTGCAATTGGGCAGGTCGAAAATAGAAGTGCAGGTTCGCACGCTGATGATGACCGACAGCCAGGAGCTGACCGATGAAGACCGCATGACGATCGCTCGCAACTGCGCTAAAGCGAAAGAAGACCGCATCATCATCACACATGGCACGGACACTATGGTGGAAACAGCGAAGGTACTGGCTGCTGAAGTGAAAGACAAAACGGTCGTGCTGACCGGCGCGATGGTTCCCTATACCTTCGGCAGTTCTGATGGATTGTTCAACCTGGGCAGCGCCATTGCTTTTGTGCAGACTCTCTCTCCGGGCGTTTACATCGCCATGAACGGGCGTTATTTTAACTGGGACAAAGTACGCAAGAATAAGAAGATTGGCATTTCTGAGGAGCTGGAGTGACATTATACTAAATGTCATTCTGAGCGAAGCGTAGAATCTCACTATCGTCGGCAGATGCCGACGCTTTTTTATG
>JAHJDJ010000176.1 GCA_018812585.1 bacterium | reverse complement strand
GTTGTCCCAGTTTTCGTTGCACATACCCCAACCTGCATCGCCGACAACCGGAGATGGCGGAGCTGGTGGTGGTGTAGCATTCACCATCAAGGCAAACGCGGCGATTAGCATTAAAGCAATTACTAACCTTTTCATTTGGAACTCCTCTTCTTTTGTTGAGTTGAAGAGGATGAGATCACTCCCCTGTTCGTGCAGGGAAGTGAACCTCACCCGCCGTCCCCGGGAAGAACTCTTCCAGACTACTCCCGTGGGGCGGCTTTTTCTTATGTTATCACCCGGCACGCACCCGGTCAGCCTTGCGGCTGAACGCGCCGGGCTTGCTGGAAGCCTGTGTTAGTTTAAGGTTTCTCCTATCCGTCGATAATATGCGGCGTCACAAAGATGACGATTTCTGAATCGCTGAATTCTTCTCTGGTAAAGCGGAACAGGTACCCCAGCAGCGGGATGTCTCCCAGCAGCGGGACCTTGTTTTCTCTAATCTTCTTCTTCTGCAGGCTCAAACCCCCGATAGTAAAGGTTTCGCCATCCATCACCCGGATCGACGTTTTTGCTGATCGGGTGCTGATTTCCGGCAGATCATTCGCTCCCGAACCCACCACATCACCCACTGATGGCGTCAGCATCACGGTAATTTCACCCAGGTCTGAGCAATACGGAATGATCTCCAGGCTGATCCCAGCAGACACCGATTGCAGCGTGTTATACTGATAAGTCTGCGAGGTGCTGGTCTGAATGATGAAGTACTGATCCTGCACCAGGCTGATCTCAGCGGCCCGGCCATTCAAGGTCGTAATGCGCGGATTGGCGCGAATTTCCGCGTCGCCGGATTGCACCAGCGCTTCCAGGGAAGCCATCAGATCAAGGGTATAATCTCCAATTTCAGCGCCGATTTCGGTGTAATTATAGAGGATCCCCGGATTTTCGATGGCAGTATGATCGGTCTTGAAATCAAAGATCGGGTTACTGCCCTCCGCGCCGCTGAAGCTCCAGTCCAGTCCCATCTCCCGCAGCGCGTCCCGGCTGATCTCGGTGACAATGACCTCAATCAGGATCTGCTTGGGAGGCTCATCAAGGGTCTTCAGATCTGTATAAATGCGGTCAATCAGTGTTGGCGGCGCGGTGATACAGATCATGTTGGTCTGTTTTGATGCTTTGACGTAGGGATCGAAATAATCGGACAGCAGATTAGCCGCTTCAAGCGCATCGATGTTTGACAGCGTCATGACGCGCGTCTCCGAAAGCAGCCCGAAAGCAGGATCGCTGGGGCTGACCGAACCGACGTAGTAAGCGCCGTCCTGATAAGAGTAAGTATAACCCAGCGGGAACAGAATCGCCTTTAAAACATTGCTCAGCGGCTGCTCAATCGCTTCATAAGTCACCAGTCCCTGGACGGTGGCATCCCAAAGAATGGGTATGCCGGTTTCCATGGAAAGATCGATCAGCACCTGACGAAGGTCCGTCTCGAAGAAAGAATTAGTCACTTGCGGCCAGATTTCAGTCTCTTCGACAAGCAGAGAAGCGGTTGCAGGCCTTTCCAGATCGTTATGAGTCATCGGCGGCGGGATGTCAATCATAGCCTGATTCAGGTTCATCCGGCGTTTTTCAATCGCTTTCTGCTGTTTCTCAAGAATGGTCAGATCCGACGCTTCCTGGATAATTATTTGCGCTGAATCATAGTCATTTATCCCCATATAACTATCCGCCAGTAACAGCAGAAGGGGGAGTCGCTGTATAGAATCAGGAATACGCTGCAGAGTGTTTTTGAGCAGGCTGATGGCTTCATTGTAACGATGATCTTTCATGAAGCTGCGAGCGATATCTACTGTAGAAGACACCTCATAACTCAATTCGGGTTCTGCCGAATCTGCGCGATCCAGGGTCGTTAAAATGAACCCCACCGCGAGGAGAATCAGGCAGATCAGGTAGATGGCGACTCTTTTACGAGCTATTAATCTCACCACTAAGATGCTCCGGTTGATGCTTTAGTTAAAGCGGTCACATATGGGAAAATATTTTTCTTCTAACTTGATTTTGAGCAATATATCTCGTATATTAATAGAGAGCCCGCCCCGAACCCCCAGGGTCGGGGGCGGACCTCGTTAGCCGGTTTCGAAGTGTTCCCTCAAACCCTTCAACGAAACCGGCTTCCTATTTATTGCGCTGCCTTTGTCAGTCCAGGACCTGTCACTTCCCGGCTTGTGCGCCTGGAACTATGACAATAGCTAAATTATAGCAAAACAAAAGCCCACGAACCGCGCGGAGTACTCTCCGTTATGGTCAAGGGCTGATAGTGATTTACCGTTTTGCTCGGGATTATTCCAGTACTTCTGTTGCAGCAGAGCGGTTATAATAGGAGCTGCATCTGACGTCATCATACCTACTTTCTAATATACCTCGCTAATAATGATTATCCGCACTGTATAATACGCTTACTCGAACTTGTGAAATCAGGCGGCTGTTGATTTATTCAATTGAAGCATCATTGCCTGGTTCAATGACACCGAAGTTATCGAAGCAAGAAGCTTAGAGCATTATATCACAGGCAATCCTGTGAATCTAATGCGTCAACTTTTTCTATTCCTCGAAATTTCGCAATGGACGAACTCGTTCCTGGTATAGAGCCCGTGCCATATTGCTGGGGTAAACGGTGTGCCAGTGCCTTAAAAAAACATTTTTTCAAATGAAGTTAAATCAATATAATATTTTATTTTGCTAAAGTCAAGAGATATTTTTAAAATGGAAAATAATTATACCTTTAAATAACAATAGATTAGAACAAATAGTGGTATCGAGGTGTCCTGCCATCCTGCAAATTTCTTGCTCCACAGATCTAAAACCTGATAAAAATTCGGATTATTTGGACAGTATTCCAGTCAAAAGGAAAATATATTGGACATTGGTTGTACTATCTTCTCATAACAAAGGCGGGAGACAGCAACCAGGATGAGCTGCCTCCCATCAGCAGGATTTTCGGCACCAAAACCCTACTTAACCAGCATCAGCTTCTGCATGACGCTGCGGTTGCCGGTCTCAATGCGAGCGAAGTAGATCCCCGAAGAAAGTTCCTCGGCACCAAAAGTAACTTCGTGGATACCGGCAATTCGGAAACCATCAACCAGGGTGGTCAATAGGCGACCCTGAATATCAAAGATCGACAGCTTCACTTGTCCTGCAGCGTCCAAGTTAAAGGACAGCGTTGTTGTAGGGTTGAAGGGGTTGGGGTAGGCGTTGACGATCGCGCTGTCATGCGGCAGCTTTGTGTGCTCCACACCCTTATCGATCACATCAAAGGGATTAGGCGCGCCATCGACAGCGAAGGGGATAAAACCAGGCATAGCATCCGTACCCAACTTGACAAACGGGAAACCACTCTCATCCCAGACCTCGGTCGGACATACACCGACACGGCCGTAGAACATGTAATTACCTGCTGCCCAACTACCGGGAACAGGATAAAACATGCCCGGACGATTAATCGTCCAACCTGGTTGATAGTTAAAAAATGCCCGCATGACTAAGGTTGTTGGAGTTCCGCCAACTTGCTTCACTGCCAACCAAGCATCGAAGTCCAACGAGTTAGTATCAGCATTAATGACATACACGTCGAAGATGAGATTTCCACCTTCAGGTGGAACGGGTGATCCTGATCCGTAAGTAATTTCTATGATAACGTTTGGCGTATAAACTGGTGTAAAATGATAGCCCATGTCCACTATGCCAAGGTCTTGGATCTGATCCGTTCTGGTTGTTCCGGTAATCATCGGTGACGATGGATCACCTGCATCAACACATGGGCTTTCTTGTGATTGACCAGCCGCAATTTGGCTTAAATAGTATTCTCCGTTAGGACCAGTCACGAATAGTGGATCCTCACTAATATTCCCTT
The DNA here is from genome assembly GCA_018812585.1 of bacterium. GTDB lineage: Bacteria > Electryoneota > B3-LCP > B3-LCP > B3-LCP > JAHJDJ01. Next base: position 9,554 of record JAHJDJ010000176.1, on the reverse strand, counting down.
CTCCTGGCCAAAGCGAATCCTGGATGTCGGAGAAGACTACTTGCGCAGGGCCTGATATTTGATCCGGAGTATTCGAATAGATGATACAATTTGAGATGACGATATTACTATCGTTTGTTTTTATGCCTCCGCCTCCCATGCTCCCTGTTTGATTCTCACAAATTGTATTGTTTGTTATTATGATTTCGCCAGTTCCACCTCCTATTACTGTCACACCGCCACCTCTGGATCCAGAATAATTGCTTACTATTAGGTTGTTTTTAATCGTTGGAAAGCACTCGAAGTAAAAATACATAGCCCCTCCAGATACCGATGCGCTATCACTAATGAAAGAATTTCCTTCGATTAAAGGACTTGAATTGTAATAACCGCAAATTCCTCCACCTTCATGCGCATAGCAATTCTCAATCAAACAATTCTTGATTGTGGGACTTGAATTATCACAGTATATTCCACCACCTTCGAATGGGGAGTTTCCTTTTGCGTACACAATTTGGCAGTACTTTAGCAGTGAGGAATCAGAAGCTGATACAAACTTGATCCCATGCCAACCTATGCTAGTATCTGCCGCAGTAAACAAGATCGAATCCTGCTCTGTGCCATTCGCTTCAAGCAGACCATTCACTATTAGTTTGTAATGGCCTTGAAAAATGACATCGACACCATATCCAATTGTCAATGCTGAATCGCTATGGACAGTAATTTCACCGTCGATAAGATAAGGTGACCCTGATGCATTCCAAGTTCCTGAAACGTATCCTCCGGGCACCGTCGTTTGTGCAGAGGCAAACTGCACTAACACTACCATCATCAAAGGGATAACAAACTTCATCGTTTTCATTTTACACTCCTTCATTATTAATGAATAATCTTGTGAGCTACTTCATTGTCATGTTTTCAACTGTGATCTATATCACATTTCTATACCCTGTTCTTAGATCATTCTTCTGGTTCTTCATCTTCATAGAAATTAACTTTGGGAGACAGCAATCAGGATCCACTGCCTCCCTTTAGCAGGATTTACGGCACATAAACCCTACTTAACCAGCATCAACTTCTGCATGACGTTACGGTCACCGGTCTCAATCTGAGCGAAGTAGATCCCCGAAGAGAGATTGTCGGCACCAAAAGTAACTTCGTGGATACCGGTGTTTCGGAAACCATCGACCAAAGTGGTCAATAAGCGACCCTGAATATCATAGATCGACAGTTTCACCTGTCCTGCAGCGTCCAAGTTAAAGGACAACGTGGTGGTTGGATTGAAAGGATTAGGGTAAGCGGATAGCAGAGCATGTGTCTCTGGATGGATCACAATACCATCGGATTTGATGATATTGTCAAACGGGTTTGGAGCACCTTCAACTGGATATGGGATGAATCCAACTCCGTCAGATACTCCAAGCTTTTCAAACGGGAAACCACTCTCATCCCAGACCTCAGTCGGACACACACCGACACGGCCGTAGAACATGTAGTTGCCCGCAGCCCAACTACCGGGAACAGGATAAAACATACCCGGACGATTAATTGTCCAACCGGGTTGATAGTTAAAAAATGCCCGCATAACTAAGGTTGTTGGAGATCCTCCTTCATATTCGGTCGCTAACCAGGCATCGAAGTCCAATGCATTAGGATCCGCATTTTCAACATACAGATCGTAGTATAAATTACCACCTTCTGGTGGCACGGGTGATCCTGAAAGGTAGGTGAGTTCAATGTTGACATCCGGAGGCAGTTGCGGTCCATCTTCAATCCAGGCGGCGCCAGAGATAGTGCCATCATGTCCATTTCCGCTTGCATCATAGACGACATCTCCTACACTTTCGTCAAAATGCCAGAGTGCTACAGTGTTTGGATCCGGATCAAAGAAAGTTGATGGAGTAAAGTTGGAAGTATAACGGCAGACATCTGAAATTCGAACCTCGTCAATTCTACCATTTAAATTGCGATTCCACCAGTTCCCATTCTGTCCACCAATGGTCAGTGGTTCAGAATTTGTTGGATTAGAATTATATCCAAGATTTTGCGTTATCATTTCACCGTCAATAAAAAGTCTCGCCGTTGCACCATCGAATGAAAACGCCGCATGATTCCATTGGTCGAGAACTGGGGTGAAAGCTGCCTCCAATCCGAATTCATTAAAATATGTACCAAATATACTGGTCGGGTATAGTTCCCCGAAGGGTTCGTGAAGAACTATAGACCAACCAGTCCCAGATTCATGTGTTGCAGGATATGTTGAGATTATTCGGGCCCAATCATTAACGTGACTGCCGTGTACAGTGAACCAAGCCTCCACGGTAAATTCATTATCAAAGTAGAAATCAGCTGAGTGGGGGACAGTGACATAATCACTGCAATTTTCGTCGAACTCTAAGCAGTAGTTTTGTGCCGAAGCGATTGAAATGAGCAACAGTAGCGATAGAAGTGATGTCATAAAGCGTCGCATGGTTTCCTCCTTGGAATTGAACACTGTTATTGGGTTGTGAACCAGCTAAATGCAACGACTATGCCAATCAAAAAAGAAAAGGAAGATCCGCATGGAATCTTCCCTTTTGTCGCTTTTCCCGGAAAATACAGGGTTTATTTTGTCGCAAATAACGACAGCTTAATGCTGCTGTTTCGGAATCCCTAAATCCTCCAACTTTTTATAGAAATGAGTTCGGTTTACTCCAAGCTCTTCAGCAGTCTTAGCAATATTCCAATCATTCCTGGATAGCTTTGCGATGATGATTTTCCGCTGAAACTCGTTCGTGGCATCCTTCAGGTTGACAAGGTCGTCTGCTTCAGGGGTAATATGATCACGCCTCAGAGCCAGTTCTACATCTTTATCGGTGATAACATCCCGGACACTGAAAATGCAGAGATATTCCACAACTGATTTTAAATGGCGAACATTTCCCGGCCATTCATGCATCATCAATTTGGACAGCGCTTCAGACGAAAGCTCCTTTTGTATCAGTCCGTTATCCCGAATATAAGCTTGCAGGAACGCATCGGCAAGCAGGTGAATATCTTCTGTCCTTTCCTTCAGCGGCGGAACATTTATGACGATGGTGCTTAAACGATAGAACAAATCCTCCCGGAATTTTCCTTCTTTAACCAAAGCCTCCAGATGTTTATTTGTGGCAGAAATTAACCGGACATCGACGTGAATTGGTTTTTCAGCGCCGATGGGAGTGATTTCACCATCTTCCAAAACACGCAAAAGCTTCGATTGTGCGGTTAGATCCAGATCGCCGATTTCATCAAGGAACAGTGTCCCCTGATCAGCCAGTTGGAACTTACCGGGTTTGTCTTTGATAGCACCTGTAAATGATCCCCTGACATGACCAAACAGTTCACTTTCCAGTAATTCCTTGGGGATTGCGGCACAATTCAATTTCACGTATTCTTCACGTGATCGTTTGCTTGCAAGCAGAATTGATTTAGCAACAAGTTCCTTGCCAGTACCAGTCTCACCCGTTATCATCACTGGACTATTGGTTGGTGCACATTTTACGATTCGGTTCATTATATCTTGGATACAGGCAGATTTCCCAATCAGTTTAGCTGATCCCGCTACCTGTTCCTGATACCGATTGCGTTCCCTGCGAAGCTCGATTAATTCCAGTGCGTTTCTCAGTGGGATCAACAGACGTTTGAAGGAAACCGGCTTTTCCAAAAAATCATATGCACCTTGCTTCGTTGCTTGTACTGCGTGTTCGATCTTCCCTTCACCTGTCATGACGATGATTAAGGCATGCGGTCTAACCGTGCGTAATTCATTTAGAATCTTCAGCAGATTATCGTCTTCTACATCGGGCAGTTTCAAATCTAAAAGGATCAGATCGAACTCCTGTTTCTTTGCTTTTCGAACTGCTTCAGCACCCCTATGTACCATCTTAACGTCCAGACCATAGTCTTCCAGTTCCTTGGAGAGGAATCCGGCGAAGTTCTGGTCGTCCTCCACTAATAGTAATTTATACCCCTGAAATATTTTATTCATGGTTATCACCTGACTTAACCGCTGAGATTTCTATAAAGACTTTCGTCCCCCTGTCAAGTTTACTTTCGATACGAATTGTCCCCCCATGATCCTCAATGATTCTGCGGGAAACAAACAGTCCTAACCCTGTCCCTCCATCTGTGTTGCTGAAGTAAGGATTGAAAATGTTCTTTACCAACTCTTCCGACATCCCGCAACCGGTGTCTTCGATTTCAATGATGACCTTCTCTTCAATCTTCTGTGTCTGTGGTGATACTTCTTCTTTCTGGTAACTTGCTATGCGCAGGATCCCTTTTCCATCCATGGACTTTTGCGAATTTTCCAGTAGATTTTCCATCACGACATCCAGTAATGTGGGATCAATACTGAAGTAGATCCCTTGCTCGAATTCCTTCTCTAAAGTGATTCCAGCGTCAATTCTGGATTGGTATTTTCCCAAGAATTTAGTAAGGTAATCTTCGGATTCCTTAACTACGAATTGGGGCTGTTCTATCTTCAGGAAATTCATAAATGCTTTAGAAGCATCCCGAAGTCTCTTTATTTCTGCTGTTGCTCCTGCAACATAGGAATCCGCTTTCTGGTGGTCATCAGGACTCAGTTTCTCCTGATATTCCATCTGTATGCGCTCCAGAGACATCAGGATCGTGGACAGGGGTGTTTTGATGCTGTGTGCCAGTCTTTGCGCAAGATAGACCCACGAAGCGGTCTGCTTCATTTGGGCTTCACTGGTAACATCTTTGGCGATCACCATGACCTTTCGTTTTCCCCAAAAACTGCGGAAAGGGAAGGCTGTCAAGGAAATCACTTTAAAGGCATCAGGTATCTGGAAATCAAATATTTCGTGCTTCAATGATCCGGTCAAGTAAGAACGTGAGAGTTCAGCTAAAGCGGATCTGAAATCGTCACTTTGCTCTATGCTTAATGATTCAGAACTTAACAATTCTTTCCAGTACTGTGATGACCAGATGACTTTTCCCTTTGAATTGATTAGCGAAACAGGGAAACGCCTGAAAGATCTGTACGCCCGGATTCGTTCCCACTGGAACACTAACAGAATAAGTCCAACAAAAAGGAAGGCAACAGGAACAATAATCCAGTAGTAATTGGGTTGAACAGGTTGTTTCTGAGGTTGACGGTGTTGGAACGGATATTCATTGCTGGAAGATAACTTCACCCATTCTGCCCCATCGATTATCCCATGATGATTTCGACCGCTGGTATCATGCAGAATGTTTCCTTCACCCTCATCCATGTGGTAAATAGCCAATACATATTCATCATTGTGAAAGTAGTCTGAAGGAGTGAACTGTTCTGTGTAACGGCAGGTATTGGAGATGCGCACTTCGTCGATCATTCCGTTCAGGTTGCGATTCCACCAGTTCCCATTCTGTCCCCCGATGGTCAGAGGTTCTTGATTGGAATGTTCCTTGATCTTGGTTGGAGCCTTTACCAGAAGTTCACCATTCAGGAATAACCTTACTATTTCCCCGTCACTGCTGACAGCAAGATGATACCACCGATCAAATTCTGAATGGAACAGTACATCGAGAGTGTAGAAATCATCAAAGTAGGACGTGTTGATTCTGGTAGGGCCGGATTCCTTAGAAGGTTCACGGATGCCCAAAAGCCACCCGCTGTACGATCGATGATCAGCTTGAAATGTTGAAATTAAAGGAATTTGATCGTTGACATGGGTTCCATGAATTGAAAACCAACACTCGATCGTGTATTCGCCTTCAAAGAAGAAATCCGGCGAGTTGGGAACCGTCACGTAATCATCACATTCCGGCCCGAATCTAAGACAGTAAGACTGACTGAAGGCTACTTGTGCTGTCGTTAAAAACAACAGAATACACAGCCAGTAAAATATGACAATCCAGAATCTGTTATGCTTGTTACTTCCCATTTTGATTCTATCACCCTTCCTATTTTGCCGTAATATACGATAATTTTGCAACTTTCCAAAAGATTTTTACTGGTGTCTGCTTTGGTTAGAACCTCTTCTGGTTTCACCCCTTTGTAGTAAACTATACAACTTCCATGCCTGAGAATTCCTGGCAATCGACCAGTCTACCGTCGCCATCCAGATCATAAGCAATCATCCCTGTGTAATTACCACAGGAATCCAGAAGTTCAGGCACGAATTGATAAGCTCTCAAAGAGAGATCCAACCACCAGATGGTAATACCGATGATGAGCCAAGGGATAATCAGGGGGCCAAAAGGATGAGGGTGGTCTGGTTGATTTTCTGATGCGGAGCTTTCATGAGACTCTTGAATATTGAATGGAGATTAAAACTCATTTTAAAACAGGCGATCGTTTAAACGCCATAAATATCCAAGCGATTCTCACTGAATGAAAGTGCTTTTTTGAAATTTGAACCGTGTGTCATACCACTGCAGGGCTGTGGGGCACCTGCCTTGTTAGTGTTCCATACCAAAAAGAATAGGTCACGATTTCCATCGTAACCTATTGTTATTTGTAGTACACCTACCGGGATTCTTCCGAAGTCCGTAGTTCCGTAGGAATGGCTATGCAAGAACCCCCGGGTTAGAAGGACAGAGATAACCTGACCTAAGGTTAGAGCTAACGCAACCCTCCCCCTATCCTTCAACATAACCCAAGGCATCATTGTGCATACCGCCGACGTTTATACCATCGATCTCCTTAATACTGATGCAATCCCATACCGGGCAAACGTGTTTGCACAAGAGGCAGCCGACGCACCGTTCTTCATCCGTGGTGGCTTTGCGCGTCACCGGATCTAAATTCATCGCCTGGTTGGCGCCGTCATGGCAGACCACATGGCACAGGCCGCAACCGATGCAAGTGTCGGCATCGACAACCGAGATTACATGCCTGGTTTGATGGTGTTCGGAAGGATCGACCAGATACGGCAAGCCTCTGCCAACTAATTCCTGGACAGAATTGAGTCCCTTCGATTCCAGATAATCTTCCAACCCTTCACAGAGCGACTCGATAATGCGATAACCGTAGCGCATCACCGCGGTGGTAATCTGCAGGTTTGAAGCTCCCATCAGCAGGAACATAACCGCATCCTGCCAGGTTTCCAGGCCGCCGATTCCTGAGACCGGCAGGGATAACTCCTGGCTCTGCGATAGTTCCGCTACGAAACGCAAGGCAATCGGTTTTACTGCTGGGCCAGAGTAACCGCTGATGGAGCCCTTCCCTTGTATGGTGGGCATGGGAGCGAAGGTGTCCAGGTCCACTTCGCTGATGGCGCGCAGGGTGTTGATAGCTGAGATGGCGTCAGCGCCGCCCTGTTTGGCCGCCAATGATGGTGGCAGCATGTCGGTAATATTGGGTGTCATCTTGGCAATGACCGGAATGGAGACGCAATCTTTGACCACTAGCGTGAAATGTTCCAGAGCCTGATAATCCTGTCCGATGGTATGTCCAGCGCCTTCGATCGCCATCTGGGGGCAGGAGAAATTCAGTTCCAGCATATCCGCGCCGGCGTCTTCGGATCCCTTTGCCAATTCGATCCACCCTGCGTCGGAATAGCCCATGATACTGCTGATCAATATCCTGTCAGGGTAGCGCTTTTTCAGCCAGGCGATATCCTTGAGGTTCTGGTCGAGGGGACGTTCGCTGACCATTTCGATGTTCTGCAGACCAATGAAGCGCCGGTCGCCGTGGTGCAGAGCATTCAGGCGCGGCGTCGGGTCGATAATTTTATAGTCCCTCTCGATATTCAAGGTTTTGTAGACCACGCCTCCCCAACCTGCATCGAAAGCCCGCGCCACCATTTGAGCCGTGTTGGCTACTGGCGATGCTGACAGGCAGAAGGGATTCAAGAATCTGGAGCCACAAAACTCGATTTCCAAGCTGGGGCGTACCTTCTTTGGCACAATCGCAGGAGAACTCAGAGGAAAGGCTTGTGCTATGGCTTCTGCGGCTTTCTTCCCGTCTCTCACTGAAGTGGCGACCGTCTTACCCGCTGCCACCATATCACCTCCGGCGAAGATACGGGGATCAGAGGTTTGCATTGTTTGAGCGGCGGTAACGGGACGACCGTTTTCGTTCTCCAGACCGGACAGCATTGTTTTAAAATCAGGTGAAAACCCGGCGCCAATCGCCAATATAAGAATATCGGCCGGCAGAGAGAATTCGGTTCCGGGGATGTCCACAGCATTCTCCGGGACGAAACAGCCGGGCTTGATCCAGCGAGTCTCAAGGCCGTGCACTCCCGTAAGCTTGCCATCGTCACCCTGAATATCGGTCAATCGGCTGTTCGATTTGAAGCGGATGCCTTTATGGAAAGCTAACTCTTTCTCCTCCATATCTGCGGGGAGTTCTGTTATCGATTCCAACGATATGGCATCAACCCGGGTTGCGCCTAAGTTTTTAGCTGTGACGGCGCAGTCCATCGCTACTGAACCTCCGCCAACCACTACAATGCGTTTATTCGTTACTGCAGTTTCCAGGTCCCTGCGCGTATCTGATCCTTTGCTGCGACGCAGGAATTCTACCCAGTTCAGCACACCGCTAAGATCTTCGTTGGGAAGTCCCAGACCATAAGGTTGGTCATAACCTGTCGCTATGAAGATGGCGTCAAAACCATCATGGAGCAGGCTTTCCAGTTCGTTTCTATCAGCAATGGGCTTACCGCATACAAATTGAACGCCAAGGTTCCGGATCAGATTTATTTCGTGGGTTAGAATGTCTCGATTCAGGCGATGATCGGGGATTCCGTAGCGCAGCAATCCACCCGGTTCAGCCTGCTTTTCGAAAACGGTCACGGCATAACCCTGCATCGCCAGGTTGGCGGCCGCGGAGAGACCAGCAGGACCCGACCCGATCACTGCGATCTTACGATTGCCGGGGCTGGGAGCCTGCAATACCTGCATCTCCTCCTGACACTCGTAGTCTGCCAAGAAGGCTTGAATTTTGGAGATTTTTATCGGTTCATCCAACGCCGACCGTGAACAGCCTTCACCGCATAAACGACAGGTCGGGCAGACCTGCGCGCAAGCGGCGGCCAGGATATTATTCCTCCGCATCGTCCTCACCGCGCCCTTGATATTTCCCATTCTCAGCTTGAGGATAAAAGTCGCTGGATCGGTGTCAGCGCCGCAGCCAGTATTGCAGGGTGCATCGTGGCACAACAGACAGCGCCCCGCTTCCTGAATGGCGCCCTGAAGGTTAAGAACTCTTTTGCTATTTGGCATGGCTGGGTAGCCTCCAGTTACGGTGGATTAGATTGCGCGGATATCCCGTAGGTGTAAAACCTACGGCTATTATTGTGGATTATTGGAGGTCAGACACTTGTCAGGCTTGCGACGAAGTCCTGTCTGATGATAAATTGCGGTGTAGGTTGCGTTAGCGAAGCCGTGCCTTAGGTTAAACCCAACAATCCCAAATCATCATGTTGGGTCGCCGTTGAAACGGGTTGACCCAACCTACAGATAATAATCCATCCATGTAAATAGCCGGGGGTTTCATACCCCCGGAAAATCCAGATGATTCTTCTTCTTTAAACCTCTCCCCAAGCCTGTCGCTTCACAAATTTCCCGTGTCCCTGGTTTCCCACGAATGCGCCATC
>JAHJDJ010000175.1 GCA_018812585.1 bacterium | reverse complement strand
GGCCACTTTCAGATTAAACCACAAATATTCCGGGCCGCCCGGTTCACTCTCGATAGAGAATATTATCGTCCCGTCATTTCTTAGATGCACCTTTTCCGCGTTGCCGGCGCTGAAATCAGACGTCCAGTCCTGCAGGATCACCTGCTGAGGCGATATCGCTCGCTGGCACCCGGCAAGGCACAGCAGAAGCACAATTGTTATAGAAACTATTACCACCCATTTCATAATTTATTGTCTTTCGGAATTTCTGAAATCACCCGCCGCATTTTACCCGCTTGCTGAGGAATAGTCTCGACTGCTTTGGTCTCGATTTTGACTCCATCACCCATCACTTCAGTCACATGCTTTGATACTTCCGGCAAAGTAGCCTCATCGAAATATTTCCCCGGCAGAATTTCGACGATAAGATGATCGAATGCCTTCTGAATCATGCGGTACTGCCGCACACCGCGTATCGAGGCCACCACAAAAATGAGGGGTGATACCTTAGTCCTATCCGGTCGATAGAGCCAATCATCCGCTCTGCCCTGCAACATCTTCATGCGCGGGAAAGTGCACCCACAGGAGCAGAGATCTTCTTCGGGGGCCGTCACCACGTCTCCGACTTCATAACGAATAAACGGCATCGCCTTCGAATGCAGGTTCGTAATGACCAGTCGCCCTTCTTCGCCTGATTCGACAGGTTGTCCGTCTTGTGCCGCTTCAAAGAGGAAACTGTCGATACTGACATGATAGCCGGCAACTTCAGAACACTGCCAGGCGATATCCCCCATCTCAACGCATCCGTAAATATCCCTGAGCTGGACGCCAAACTGCTCGTTGATCAAATCCCGGTCTGCAGAATTCAGCAGTTCTCCGGTCGTAAAAACCAACCGAGGCGATACCGGGCAAGAACCCAACTTTTTAATCTCATCGGCAAGCAGCACCATGCTGGAGGAATAACTGTAGATCACCGCAGGATCGATCTTCTTCAAGTTGGCTAGTTGATCTTCAGGACTATCCGCAGCGTAAACAAACTCTTTGGGAAGAAAACCTAAATTCTGAAAAGTATAACGGAAATCGGGTACGTGACGGTCGTCGCTGATATGCGCCATCTGATCCCGCAAAGTCATACCATTATGAAAAAGAATCCGCAGGTGAATCAAAGTGCGATAAATGCGGTCATCTGGCGTGACAAAAATTTCCAGCGGCGAACCTGAAGATCCCGAGGTCTTCTTCTTCCTGAGTTTATCCGCGTCATGTCCCAATGCCAGGCAATCTTGAAGCTCAGTATCCTGGAATAGCGCTTTCCGAATCAGCGGTACTTTCTGGATGTCATCCCGGCTCTTCAGCTCTTGCGGATGAAATCCAACCTGATCGTAAAGTTTGCGATAGAAAGGAACGTTATAGTAGGCGTAGTAAACCAGCGCCTTGAATGATTCCCACTGTTCCCGTTTGAGTTCTTCCAGAGGCCGCCTTAAATTCCTTTTCAGGCGAAAATATGTCGATAAACCGAATAGATACATCAAGTCATCTTCAATGATTTATGTCACAGCCAGATTGTTCAAACATCCTTCGAGGAAATCGTAGTTTTGCCTGGATTGATTCGAAATTTCTTTATTCTGCGCGGCTAGACGAGTGCGAAGCTCGTGATTTTCATTTACCGCTCGTCTCGCCATGTCGTACAGTCCCTCTTTGCGCAGTTCTGCGTCGATGACCACAAAATCGCCGACCCCGAACTTTCCTGCCAGCCGAGGTATCTTACCGTCCGAATCAATCCCGATAAATGGCAAGCCAAAGCGCATGCCCATGATGATGCCGTGCAGTCTGGCGCTGATTAAAACGTCAAGTTTACCCAGTCTGCCGATGAATTCCATCAGGGGCGCATCGTCATCGTAAAGTACTGTCTTTTCGCCGTATACCATAAACTGACGAATCCTCTGGCAGATCAGATCATCGCGAGGGTTCGGTCCCAGATCCATGGGGAGGAATTGTACCTCTGCCCCATCCTGCAATATCAATTGATCCAAGGCCCCGGCGATTTCCTGCAGAAAAAACTCGAATTGGGGATTCTCCTGCTTGCCCGAAGCAAATTGCATACTGACGGGAAGGACGTTCCCTTTGCGGTAAAAATGCCGGCGTGGAGCAATCCCTATCACAGGAGCTTTTCGCTCCCTGGCGGTCGAAATGTCGTCTGCTTCTGTAGTCAGGCTGAAGACCGGATCAGCCGTCACTTGAATGTCACTCCGAACTCTGCAATCTCGCAGTAACTGCTCAGATTCAACATCCCGCACCACGATGGTATCTGATCCATCGATTGCTAAACGCGATAACCACTTCCCGAAGTCTGCCTCAACTGGTCCCAATCCCGGGGCATAGATAAAGCGCGGCTTCTTAAAATAGCGAGCCAGCATCAAATTCTTAGTCACGTAAGGGATATAAAGCTGGCTGGAACGATCCTGCAGCATATGCCCGCCGCCCCATACCAAGATGTCATGTGCCTTAACGATCTCAGGCAGACGCCACCACATCCCTTTGTGATCCGCGATCACTTTGATATCGCTGCCATGCCTCTGCTGGGTACGCTCAGGCATATTGCTCAATACAGCAATCTTGTTGACGCCGATCCGTCGCAGATCTTGCAGCAACGACGCCAGGATCGCCTCTTCGCCTAAATTCCCTTCAGCGTAAGGAATCCGGTCGATCAGAACGCGTAGATCTTTGATATCAGCCACGATCTACCCGTGCCATGATATAAAATAAGTGCGAATAGGGCAGTTTACAGACCGTGGGAATCGGAAAACGCTCCACAGCGTAAACGTACTTCAACCACCCTGGGAACTGACCGCTCTTCAGGTGATCGACATAAGGGCTTTCCCATTTTTTGGGCTTATCGCCCATGCGGTGCAAGCGAAGATCCCGAAACCCCGGAGAATCCGGCCAGGGCGGGCTGTCCACCACACCCCAGGAAATGTCCTTCAGACCACATTCTTTTAAAAAGTGTCCCGTCTGAAATGGTGAAAAAAATCGGATATCGCCATGCGACCAGGGAATTTTGTAGACCTTATGCACCGTGCGATGCATATTGAAGCCGACGTTAAACCGGTTCACATGAACAAACAAGACCCACTTACTGCTGCGCTGCACTAAATTATTGACTGTTTCTCTGGGATCTTCAGCAGTCGGCAGCACCATAAAATTCCAACAGAGATCCCACTGTCTCTCAGTTCGCTCTAACTCATCGCCGTCGACGATCTCCAATCGGTCATGTAAACCCACTTCTGACCAGAGACGGGTGCCCTCTTCTTCTGCATCGGCCAGAGTCACTTGACAACCTGCTTGGGCAAATCCCAGCGAATACAATGACGGCATTGCCTTCGCCCCAGATGCCGGATGTTCCAGAACCGTGGATATGCCGTGCTTAGGAACCAGGCGTGCAAATAATTTATCCAGCGCATACCGTTCGTAAGTCACGCCGAAAACTTCTACTTCCGTGGGTATTGCTTCTGTTACAGCCATCTCTGTTGGTGATACCATAATGTCGTCTTTTCAATACCTTCCTGTAGTTCCACGGTTGGAATATACCCGATCAAACGGCGCGCTTTTTCGATACTGTAGCCCCAATTCTCAGAAAGCGCCAGTATTCTCGAGCGAGTAAGCGGAGGCTCCAGACCTGTTAATGTCCCTAAAAGTTCAAATCCCACCGCAGCCAGACGGCAAAACCAAACGGGTACCATCAACTTTGGCTGTTTAACCTTTAACGCGGCGGCAATCGACGATGCCAACTCACGCTTGGTTACCGCCCGTGATCCGCCGATAATGATGCTGTCATGATGCACGTCTGACTTTAATCCCGCGTCGATCCCCCGGATCAGATCATCGATGTAGACCGGATGAACCGTCGACTTACCATTTCCTATGAAGAAGAATTGGCCTCGCTTTATCGCTTTAAAGAGCTTCAACTTATGCGGATCGCCCGCCCCGTAGGTGAAGGTCGGCCGCAAGACCAGAAGATTATAATCTTTACTTCTGGCGATTTCTAAGACCTGCTTCTCCGCTTCCCATTTGGTTCGCTCATAGTCCGTCACCGGAGCAGGAGGATACGTCTCATCGACAAAAGATTGCTTCAAAGGGCCAGTAACGCCGCCAGCGCTGAGATGAATGAAGCGTGAAACGTTTGCCGTCATCGCAGCATGCAGAACATTTAGCGTTCCAGCCACGTTTATTGCGTACAATTCCTTATAGGGCATTCTGAACCGGCCTAATTGTCCGGCTGAATGAATGACTGCATCGACCCCGTTAAAAGCGTTACCGAAGGTGGCAGGTTCGGTGATGTCACCCTGATACAGCTCGCAGCGATCCTTTAAAGTCTGCGCCACCTTCTGTGGATCGCGCACCAGGAGACGTACTGAAATTCCCTGCTTTAAATAAAATTCAGCCAGATTGCGGCCGATATACCCGGTGCCTCCCGTGATCAGCAGCTTATTCATGCCGGGTTAATTCCTCGATGGCGTCAACTATGTTATCCCAGGTAAAGTTACTCTTAGCCGCTTCGACACCTGCTATGAACCTTTCGGGGCCTTCACCGGCATAAAGCTCCTCTATAGCTTCTACCAGGCTGTCACTATCGCCGGTTTCAAAATGCAGACCAGTCTGACCGTGAATCACCATATTTTTCAATGATCCAGCCTGACTGGCAATCACCGGCCGGCCGTGTGCGTAAGTTGTCGCCAGGACGCCGCTTCCAGTGGCTGTGCGATACGGCAGCAACACAGCATCTGAAGCTAATATCCTTAAGCTTAATTCATGATCATGCAGGTAGGTTGATTCAATCTTGACCTGGTCATCCAGATGGTATTTTTTGATAATGGTCCGGTAAATATCATCAGCGCCCCAGATTTCTCCAGCCACCCATAATTTCAGATCCTGATAAGAAGGTCCTAAATGAGCCAGCGCTTCTAATGCCAGATCAAGACCTTTGTAGGGTCGAATAAATCCGAAAAAGAGCAGCATGCGCCCTTTAATCCCTAACTCTTTTCGCGCTTCCTCCTTCGATATCTGCATTTCATCATCGAAGAAATAAACCGGGTGTTCACGCCGAAGAACCCGGCTGGCAGGATACCATTCCTGCAACTGACGCTGTTCTGCTTCGCTGTGCACGATAAACCCGCTGGCAGGTTTCAACGCCCACCGGGTCAGTTTCTGATCAAAAAACTTACGTTCGTGCGGCAAAACGTTATGGCACAAATAGTAAACCGGACAGATCTTCTGCACCTGACGCGCAAACCATGTAAAGTGTATCGACCAGAAGGGCACCCACCAGGCGATGACGACCGCTTCCGGATTAAAAGCCTTAACACCCTGTAAAGCGCGTCGCCAGGAGGCTGGATTTGCATAATGCAATACCCGATCTCCCGCTGATCCGCTTCTGGGGATTACACCCTTTTCTTCTTGCCCCCTGCCCGGGAAAAGAAAGTCGGGGTACAAACGTTTAAAACTCAAACCCAGGCAATGATGGCGCGTTTGTATGGCTCGCAGGAGGTATGTGCCATAGCGCGCAATACCACCCCGCAAAGGATAGGTCGGACTAAGTAAAACGATTCTCAAGGCAGGATCTCAGTGCCGTCTTTGACGTTCTGTCGAGTACCAAATTGTAATTCCAGCCGTTTCAGCCGAATCACGGCATCCTCGATCAAGCGCCGGTTCGCTGATATTAAATCGGAAAGCAGCCCCATCATGAACATCAGGAATCCGATAAAGACCAATACCATCATCAGGATGAGTGACTGGATATGGCCGGTAGGTCCTTCCACCATGAAGAAGAAATACAAAAACCTCATTCCCAGAGTCAAACCCAACAGCAGGAAAATTGCCCCCATGTAGAAGAAGAAACGAATCGGTTCATAAGTCAGAAAGATGCGGAGAATCGTGGCCAGTGAACGTTTCAGGTAGATGGGGGTACTTTTGAAGAGTCTGGATTTGCGGCGCCGGACATTGACTTCGATGGGAACATCTTCGATGGCAATGTTTTTCTTCCCAGCCTGGATGATGGTCTCTAAGGTGTACGTGAAGAGGGAAATGACATTCAACTGCATCGCTGCGCGGCGGCCGTAAGCACGAAAACCGGAAGTAGCATCCGGAATTCTCGTTTGGCTGACAATCCGCATCACTGCCGATCCCAAACGCTGCAGAACTTTTTTAAGCGCGGAGAATTCCTCAATTTCCGCAATTGGTCGAGTGCCTACAACCATATCCGCGCGCCCCTCCAGAATGGGCGCGATCAGCCGCGGAATATCACTCCCCTTGTATTGATTGTCGGCATCCGTATTGACGATGATATCCGCGCCCATAGACAGCGAAATATCCAGCCCAGTTTTGAATGCGGTCGCTAAACCTTGCCTCCGCCGAAACCTGACTACCCGCGTGGCGCCCGCCTCCCGGGCGACGCGTGAAGTATCATCCCGGCTGCCGTCATCAATGACTAAAATCTCAATCTCATCGACACCGGGTATCTCTTTGGGTAGATCGGCTATGGTTGCGCCTAAATACTCCTCTTCATTCAAACAGGGAATTTGAACGACTAATTTCATGTAATAATGCCTTAATCGCCACCACCTGTGGACGTAGATCCTGTTGTGCTCTGTCTGACTTGCAAACCTAGCGGCGCGCTGGGGGGTATGGAATCTTCTGTGATGATGACCCCCTTTGGCGCTCCAGTCTGATTGTCTGTATATCTAATGCGAAGCTGCAATATATTGGCTTCATCAGGTACTAATTCAAATAGAAATTCATCTGTGCCGGAGACATCCAGCCAGTCGAGGAAATACCCTCCCATCGCCTGGAAACTGCCGAATCCTTCCGGCTCTATATAATTCCCGATATGGACGACGAAATTATTGGTATTAACCCGCTGTTCAGGTTCGATGATATACCAGTTTTCGTATGCGCTGATTTCAGGTATGCTGGATCCAGAGGACATTCCAGAATAGGTCACTTCCAGAGTATCCGTATCGAAGAGGTTGTAAAAATCTATGGCCTTAACTGCCACCAGCCGGGTTCCCTCCCAATCAATGGGAGCCTCCACGTACAGTTTATCAAACTTTACATATACAGAAATGTCCGGTTGACCCACGCCGCTGGGATCCCAGATATCAACATCCCACCCCAGCGAATCGAAGGGCACAGTACCCGGGGTTACGTACGCTTCCAGCTCAATTGGAGCGGGATCCATTCCGAGGGGTTGCCACAAATCCGGTATTCCAGCGATATCCGGCGGTACAGGTGGTATGCCGCCTTCGAACAGAGTCACTTCGACATACTGTTGGGTCGGCGCTCCCTCGGTATCTTCAAGGGTCAGCAGAATTTCATCGGTGCCGGCTGCGCCCACCACAGGCGTCAACAGCAGTTCCTTGGTGACCGTATCTATCGTTGCGCTGAAGAGAGTTGGATCGACTTCGGAGACCATCCAATTCAGAGCTTCCGCAGGATCCTCGACGTCATGTCCATAATTAAGTAAAGAGAATGTAAAAGGCAAGTAATTTTCTAACAATTGGTCAGCGATAGGCGGCGCGATATAGGGAGTGTCATTCACCGCGACGACAGTCAGAATCCAATCCTGTGAGTCAGTGGATCCATCACTGTCATGAAGTGTGAGTGAAAGTGTGTCTTCACCGCTCAAGTTCAGTACCGAAGTGGCAGTCAACTCATCCGACAGCAAATCGATTGATACGCTTAGCAGGTTGGTATTGACCCCGGATACTGTCCAGTATAACGCTGCTGCGCTATCTTCCACATCCGTCTCGAACTGGGTCAGATCCACGATATGAACGATATCCTCCTTCATCTCCTCATCCGGCACAGCAGGATTGATGTCAGGTGGATCATTGACACTGGTGACCGTCAAGATCACCGCCTGACTGTCCAGTCCGCCAACACCATCGCTGAGCAGGAGGGTAAAAAGGTCTGCGCCATAACTATTAAGCACGGGATCAATGGTCATCACGTCTGTAACAGGATCGATGCTGATTTCCGCCAGGGTCGCATCTACGTTGATGGCAACCCAGATTAACTGCTCCGGCGCTTGTTCGGGATCATGTTCGTAAAGTGATAAATCGAACGTTAAAACGCTGTCTTCAGCAGTAGTAAAATTGGGCACTCCCGGATCGATATAAGGCGGACTATTGGCGCCAGAAACCGTGATTATTACCATCTGACTATCAACCAATCCCCCGATATCAGTAAGGTACAAGGTAAATTCATCAGACCCGGTGACGCCGATCAGCGGCGTCATTGTTAACATATCACTGACGGGATCGATAACCGCTTCACCCAGCGCCGGATCCAAACCCGAAAATGTCCAGACCAGCTCTTCAGCTGTATTGTCGATATCGTTTTCGAAGGGCGACAAATCGAAGATGATTGGCGCATCCTCTCCGGTGACCAGGTTGGGCACATTGGGATCGATCCAGGGCACATCATTAACCGGCGCTATAGTCAAAATCACGACCTGGCTGTCACCAACGCCAAAACCATCATCCAGATAGAGTGTAAACTCGTCATCCCCGAATTGGTTGGGCATTGCTGTAATGACCAGAACGTCTGATATTGTGTTGATGTTCGCGACAGCCAGAGTAGGATTCAATCCTGATATCGTCCAGGTCAGTTGTGTGCCGCTCTGTTCGAGATCATTCTCATAATCGGACAAATCGATCACGTAGATGCTGTCTTCAACCGTTACCATACCCATTATCGGCGGATCAATCCAGGGTGGATCGTTGACCGGTGTAATCGTCAATGAAACCCGCTGATTGACCGAAGCGCCAGCTCCATCCGATAAAATCAGGTAAAAGTCGTCCGTGCCATTCTGATCGGTTGCAGGGAATATGGTCAGTATATCTGTAGACAACTCCACTGAAACAGTGAACAGTGTTGTGTCGACATCAGTTACAGCCCAGGTCAACTGAGCGGGTCCTTGTTCCGGGTCGTGCTCATAAGCGCTCAAGTCGAACGTTATCACAGAGTCTTCAACCGTGACAAAATCGGGAACCACCGGATCGATATACGGCGGATCATTGACTCCAGATACAGTAAACATCAACTGCTGTGTATCCTGACCACCCTGACCATCAGAAAGGATGAGCTGAAATTGGTCAGATCCATTCACGCCTGGAACAGGCGTAATCGTTAGTAGATCAGTCGCCGAACTGACGGAACCGGTCGCCAAAGCCGGATCAAGACCTGACAATGACCAGGTCAGCTCAGAACCGCTCTGCTCCAGGTCATTCTCATGCCCTGTCAGCGAATACGTAAACACGACGTCTTCCTGACCTGTAAGATCAGGAACGGCAGGGCTGATATAAGGAGGATCATTGACCGGATTGATGGTAATCGTCACCTGCGTGCTGGTCTGCCCACCCTGATTATCTACCAGCATCAACGTCGCGTTATCCGATCCGGATTGATTTAACACTGGTGTAATCGTCAGTAAATCTGTGACAGGATCAATCACCGCGGAGGCCAGAGAAGCATCCAATCCGAAAATCATCCAGGTCAACTCTGCGCCAGTCTGTTCCGCGTCATTTTCGTGAGGCGTAAGATCGTACCCGAACTCTACGTCTTCATCAGTGATAAATTCATAAAGCGGCGGATCGATCCAGGGCGGCGTATTACCCCCTTCGTATTCGAAGGCGCCCATATCAGGCGCTGAACCATAGTAGAATTGGCTGGGAAAGACTACCATCCCACCATCGACGGCCGGGCTGCCTGCAGACAACGCGAATGCGGTATCTGCTAAAATGTCAAACTCGGGATCGCCATACAAACTGCCGATCTCTTGAGCCGGCCAGGTCTGCTGTACCTCATCCAGCATATAGTACACGGTGCCCGGAGCATTGTACAATTTGAACTGCTTATCAGTGCCTTCACCGGAAGCATAGGGAGCATAGTACAGGTTATTGCTCCATATCTGCCCGGTGTACTTTGTATAATGACCTGCTAAGACGACATACTGATGGTTCTCTTCTTCACATGAATTCATGATGATGTTGTTGCGGAATTCGTTGCCGATGCCGTTGCCTTCCCAGATGATGATCGCGGCAGCATAGGGAGATCCGAGTACTGCTGTGTAATAGTGATCTTTGATGATCGTATTGTGATAAATCTTGTTGTTAGATCCCCGCGGATCAATCTCGTGACGGCCGGACGACCGAAATACATTGTAAGATATTTCATTGTACTCGGCATTATTATCCAGAGCAAATCCCTTATCACCCCACTCCTGGCTCTCTGTATCGCGCGTTCCGTTAAGAAAAAGATAATTATGCCGGATGTAAGAATTATCTCCCCAGAAGTCAATACCGGATTCATAGTTGTCCACGACAGCATTCGAGTCTATGATGGACCCATCAGTATGCCATTCAGTATCCGTTGCATGCGATATTCCCTTGGCATAGTTATAGGCAATCCAGTTACGCCGCGCCCAGATTTTTCCTGTCCCACCGTACATACAGATACCGGTACCTTCCACGTTGGAAGGTTGTCCGTTCACCTCGCCGTTGTATTCGATGACACAGTCCTCAACAGTAAAGCCTCCGAAATTCGGACCGATCAAGCAGATGCCATTCTCTTTATGATGGGATATTTCGCAGTTGGTTATCTTTAAAAATCCTTCGGCATGAGTGCCGTTGGGGGCATACACGCCACTCTGATCGGAACGGAAAATGGACAGACCGTCAATGTGCCAGTAATTTATATTGGATTCGAACCGAAATCGACCTGGATCCAGGGTTACCGTTTCATTTGGGTAAGCCGTTATTACGATATAATTATTTAGGGTACCGGAAACGGAAGGATATACGCTTTCAGGGTAGTTACCTGCGCGCACGACAATCGTGTCGCCAGCAGAAACACCTGAGGATGAACTGGCGGAATAACCCAGAGTGAGCCAGGGTTGACTATAGGAACCGGGATTCCCGTTGCTTCCGGATGTACTGACATAGTAAGTTGTCGCCTCAGCATCCAACATTCCTCCCCCGAAAAGAATGCCGATTGCCAGCAGTGCAGAGAGTCGTCTTATCATCATAACCCCTCGTTGGTATGAATCATCATACGCGTCTAAACTGTTTCTCATCTTAAAGCGCTATACCAATATAGCCATCCTCCTATTCCTTACCAAGCGATTCCATGATTTTTTCCGGCCTCGATAACCTTCTTCGGTCGAGTTAGCTCAATCACTTCTTTTCCTGATAAATCCAGACCTTGTAAATCGACGTCACCCTGTCCCACAACGATAACATCCGAAAAATCAATCAGATGCTTCAAATCCGAAGTCATCAGCTTTTCGAGATGCGGAATCTCTTTTTCGATATAACGGCGATTAGCGCCAAAAATACGCGACAACTCGACATTTTCATCGTAAATACGCAAGGGGTAACCTTTACCCACCAACTGCTCCACCAATGAAACCAGGGGACTTTCACGTAGATCGTCCGTCCCAGATTTAAAAGCCAGCCCGATCACGCCGACCTTACGTCTTCCTTCACGCATTACCATCTGCAAAGCATAATCCAGATGCGCCTGGTTACTCGGAATCAGTGATGAAAGAACCGGCACTTCCTGATCCACTGAACGCGCAAAATAGGTAATTGCACGCACGTCTTTCGGCAGACAAGACCCACCGAACGCAAATCCTGGTTTCAAATAGGCGCTCGAGGTGTTCAATTTATCATCCTTGCAGAAGAGATCCATGAGAATGTGGGAATCCAATCCAGCCTCTTTAGCCAAACGCCCCATTTCGTTGGCGAAGCAGATCTTCAGCGCGTGGTATGAGTTGGATGCATACTTTATCATTTCAGCCGCTTCTATAGGGACCGTCATCACCGGCGCTTCGATGCCGTCGTACATCCGGGCCAGAGTTTCTCCCGATCTCGAATCAAAAGCGCCGATTACCGTATACGGCGGATGATGAAAATCCCAGACCGATGAGGCTTCACGCAGAAATTCGGGATTAATGCAAACACCAAAGTCTGCGCCTGCTCGTTTCCCTGATTGCGTTTCCAGCGCGGGGATGACCGTGCTTCGGATCGATCCCGGCAGCATCGTCGAACGCATCACCACGACGTGATAGTCACTCATATTTTTGAGAGTCTGTCCGATCGCAGTACAGCAAGATCGAACATAGTCTAAATTTAAACTTCCGTTTTCGTTAGATGGTGTCCCAACGCACACAAGGCTGATTTCTGTCTCGGAAATTGCTTCTTCCGTATTGTCCGTAGCACGCAGTCTGCCCGCCGCGACTGTATTCTTAACGATATCACCGATTTGATCCTCAACAATCGTCGATTTCCCCGCATTAATCATCTCGACTTTGTCTCTGGCGACGTCAACGCCGATCACCTGATGTCCCACATCTGCTAAACATGCCGCGGACACGCAGCCCACATAACCTAATCCGAAGACCGAAATATTCATTTTATTCCCCATGTTAAATCGCTAAAGTTGTGCTGCTATATAGTCGTTGATTCGACCGATGGTGTTATCCCATTTCAATTGCCGCTCCTCGCGCAGCAGATTTACTTCTGCTTTATACTCGGGCAGATGAGCGTACAATTCTTCAACAGATCTGATTATATCTGCAGCTGAATTATCGACGAAGATCGTGCCTCTGGTGAAACTGTCCCGTAGGATGGGCCAGTCAGAGGTAATGATCGGCACACTCCAGGACATCGCTTCATAAGCGCCCCGCTGCATCACGTCGTCGTGCGTAACCAGGATCATGGCAGCGTCCATCGCCTGAACCAGCCCGACATAATTGGGCCTCGGCTGGAAATCGGTGAAGGTGACATTTTCAGGAGCATTTTCAATCATTCCCGGCGGAGCTTTTTTCATGGCGCCGGTAATATAAATTCTGACGTCCGAGAGCTGACGGCACGCTTCTAAAACCTCAGCAATGGGCTCATCCGAAGCAAAGGTGCCAATCACCACGATCGCTTTCTTAGCGGTTCGTTTAAAGGTTTCCACCGGCTCTTCTGGAACGGTGAGCGCGCCCAGCACCTCAACCTTGGCTCCCCATGATTCTGTCAGTTCTTTATGATTCTTATTCGTAACGATGGAAAACAGTGAATATCGATAAGCATACTTCATGATCGGCAGCGACCACATCCACTGCTTTTTATTAAACAGACCGGAATGCGAATCGATGACATACTTAACCCCAGTTAAAAATGACAAAAACATCAGTGTCAGAGGTAGAAAAACGGGCTGATTCATCACAAACACAACCCTGGGACGACGCCATAGCACATAGAAAAACGTATGCAGCGTCATCACCAGATAGCGGAGTATCACTTTCGCAGCATTCTCATTTCCTGCTAAATATGAGAAATAGACTGCTTCAGCGCCAAAATTCTCCGCCAGAGTCTGACTCCGACTGGAAAATGGCAGCCAGGTGATGAAAATTCTATCGGGTTGCTTCAGCTTTACACCGCTCTCGCTAACACGGCCAGCTTGTGCCCGCATTCCTGGTTTTTCGACTGCTGCTCGCTCCATAAGCTCAAAGGATAAGTTATCGGGTAGACAAAATAAGCCAATTTCGGATGCCGCAGCGCCTGCAGATACAGATTTGCGGAGATCGGCGTGCGCAATAAATAGGTCCACTGCAGGACTTCATATCCAGCTTGTTTCAGTTTCTCTGTCAATGTCTCAATTTTATATAAGTGCACCACCGAAAACTTCTTGGCGTGCTTCTCTTTCTCAGCTTCCGAAATTCCTGGATAGGAGAATGAATCGACCGTCAGAGCCAGTTTTCCACCCGGTTTGGTAACGCGCCTCAGTTCTGACAGCGCCTTCACGTCATCCTGGAAATGCTCCAGCACGCAGATCCCCACCGAAGCGTCGAACTTTTCATCGGCAAACGGCAAGACGTGCGCGTCATTGCGAATTCTACCCAGCATCCCGGATGCCAGATTGCCCGCTTGCCTCAGTCTCTTGAAATTGTAATCAAATCCCACCACCGATGCCGCCTGAGATAACATCTTGGCTGTCCAAAAACCGTCTCCGCAGGCCACGTCAAGCAGCGATTCTGTACCCTTCAGGTCAAGGTACCGCATCAATAAATTGTATTCCAGACGCCGGGAAACATTCAGCCCATTTAAGGGTATATGAATCTCTTTTCCGAATAGTCTCTTGTCCATTCCTACCTGACCGTCACATTTAACCGGTCGTAATCCCAACGCCAGTTTATTTCCTGTGTGTCGTTTATTTTCACGCTGTTGATATTGCCATCCAAAGTCATCACCACCTCAGGGTTTTCCGATTTGTAAAAGGCATTGACAATATTTACCGGAAACTCAGCCTCAGTCTGTTGCACGATAACAGGCGCCGCGACGAATTCGCCATAAGCTGGAGCCACCCAACCCTGCCATTCAGGCTCCTTTTCCCCTGTGGCAATGCGTATGACGAGATGTTGATCGGACCAGTACTGATGCTGTACGAGGTGCTGCTCCTTCATCCAGATAAGCCCCTCTTCGCCTAAACCGTCCGGTATCCAGTCATAATCGACGTGGAAAAACACCTCAGCTAGATGGCTTCCCTTGCCGGACAACTGATCGACTACAATCAGAAAAAAGGGATGCTCAATCATCCAGATCAACGCCCGCCGATGGGTAACTGGCTGCGGTAAATCGCTGTAACCATCATGCTCCGCGGTTAGAACCACGCCGCCAAAAATCTCTTTTACGTCTGTCAATACACCGTTAGCGCCGCGCCCAAAACCAAAATCTCCAATGATTTCCGAACTGTTCTGCCCATCTACCCGAATTGTATTATGAGCAGCCGTGGAACGAGCATACTGGCGCGCGTCAGAATCCACATAACTAAATCCGCCGGGATCGACCAGAAACCGGCTGTCCCGTAAATTCGCCACCAACGATAAGGTGTCGGCATGTCCATGATGAGATACGCCTGACAGCCCGAATGAGCCCGTGTCAAACACCAGGGTCTTTCCATGCTGGTAGCGTAGAATCTGGTACCCGCCGGCAGAAATATGACTCTTGCCGCCAGTATGATCAAACGCCATATTCGATCCCGAATCCATACCCGCCAGCAGCATGCGGAGTTCTAAACTGGTTCGGGCATTTTTTGATGGATGGGCTATGGTCATTCCCAATTCGGCGAAAGCCCGTGCTTCCCGCTCTTCCCGTCCGGGACCACCCATGCGGTCGCTGTCACCAAACGGAAAGAAGGTTCCTTCAGGATCGAGCAGCTTATAAGCCACAATCGCCATCTGCGTCAATTTGAGACTGAACCACCCAGGAAACTGCTGTCCCGCTTTTCTGGCTATCGCCCAGGCTTTGATAAAATTTGTGCCGGTGATGAGATGATAACTAGTGCTGAGTTCGGCATTGAAACCATCATTGAACACCTGAGTATGCATGGTCTGCCGCATAATCGTAGCGCCCAGCGTTCTCCATTTTTCTGCCTGCGGGTGCCCCTTGAAACTGCAGCCAGCATAAAACAACGCTAATCCTTCATAGATCAGATGATTACCGGTGTAAGCCCGATTTGCTTGCACTGTCCACGCCGCCGCCAGAATGCTGCGGAGACCATCCAGGAAAACGTCACGCTTGATCTGATCGCGCAATAAGACGACTGCTTCCAGCAGATTCAAGATGCGTATCGATTCATCCACCGAGTCCCACGGGCCGGATTTCTGCCGCACCTGCCACCACTTGGAAATGTGCGCTTCAACTTCCGCCGCGAATTCTGCAGGATCACCCGCCGCCAGTGCGGCACGCACCAAGGGCCGCAGAAAATCCAGCCTCGCCAGCATGCGATACTGATAATTCGCTTCCCGGTTCTTTGTGTCGGGAGTATCAAGATTAATCGGACACCGACCAAATTGCGGCACCTGGAATACGCCGCTTAACACATCATCAGCATCAGCCAAAATGTTATCCTGGTCCTGATCATTCTCCTTTAATATCTTGCGGGCTTCTTCCGGCGTCATCGTAAACAGAACAGCATCGACGGTTTTGAGCCAGTCATTCTCCTGTCCAGCACATTGCCTGCGTATCCAGCTAACCCGAAGCTTTCGTGTCAGTAAATTTATTCGCCACTGCAATGCAGAAATGGCCTGTTGGAGCGATTTCCCTCTGAATCTAAAACTCATGAAACACACAATCCCCGATAAAAAGAGGGTGAGTTATTTTTTTTGCAGAACTTGTTCATACAGTTTCAGTAACTTATCAGCAATATAATCCCAACTGAACGTCATGGCATAATTGCGGATATAATCGTGATCCCATTCTCTAATTAGAGCAATTCTCATTTCATGACAGAGCTCCTCTGCGGAAGAATCCACCGGTATAACCGTCCCTAATTTGGGATCACTGATTGCTTCACCGGTCCCGCCCGCATTAGTCGCCAAAACCGGCGTCCCTGCGGCTAATGATTCAAAAATGACAGTGGGCCATCCTTCATGAGTACTGAACAGACACAAAAGTTTCGCTGATGCCAATAGTTTCGGAACCTTACTGCGGTCGATCAAGCCCAGGAAACGCACTCGATGCTGCATTCCCAATTGTTGCACCAATGCTTCGCACGCCTTACGCTGATTCCCATCACCCGCAATTTCAAGATAATATTTCTCATCACAATGCTGCAATGCCCGGATTATAAGATCCACACGCTTCACACTGTCGACGCGGCCCAGAAAGACAATTTTATTTGGATCTTTCTGGTTTATATCCAGATCCTGGTACAGCTCCGTTTTGAAACCGTTAAATACGACACTGACTCGTTTTTCGTCTACCCCCCAGTCCAGAAAATGGTTGCCTAAATACTGACAGACAGGAACAAACATATTGGCATTATTCAGGAGTGGGTTTAGAACCTTTTTAACACTTGGGGTCACTGAGTAGACGTCGCTGCCATGAGCCGTTACAAGCAGCTTTGACTGCTTGCCTTTGAGCCAATGAGCGCATGCTAATCCATCTGGAAATATAGTATGCGCGTGGACAATATCGTATGTGTCATCAATCTGCTGATCGAGGCTGTCCACCAGGTTTCTAACTGTATTTCTGGGGAATCGCTGACGAAAAATGCCGCCTTTATAGGGCAGGGGAATTACGCGGACATTGTCAACTTGAATCAAGGGTGACTGACAGCGTTGATTATATCTGGGAAAACCGGACAAAGTCTGCTGCAACGATAATTCATCGCGCCTCATACTCGTATTGATCGGTATTGCAGCAGCCACCTCTTCCCGCCTGGAAAGCGAAAAGGCCTGTTCTGCAACAAAACTGCCGACATGCGGCCAGTCCGGTCGCGGCCAGAGATGACTCACTATCAGTATTTTCATAAGTGAGTTATACCCCTTCATGAGCGCTTTACGCGCGGGAAACGCTTGTGCCTCGTCTACTTTAATTTTCCTGTAACAGGATCCGCTCCGTCTTGCCAGACGATAAACGATCCGATTGAAAGCGCGTCTACGCATTTGTTGCCCAGAGAACGCAGGGCATCATCAGGTGTGCAGACAATCGGTTCCTCATGCGCGTTAAAGCTGGTGTTTACGAAGAGCGGCAATCCGGTCCGTTTCTCGTATTCCTGAAGAATCTTATGATAGGATGGATTTGCCTGCTTCTTCACCACCTGCGGACGCGCGGTGTTGTCTACGTGCGCCACCGCTCTGGCTTTCTCTGCCCACTCTTTTTCAACGTCGAAAGTGATAGTCATAAAGTACGAAGCATACTCGCCGGCCGTATAGTTTCGGTAAAGTTTATTTGCCGATTCATACAGAGCGCTGGGCGCAAAGGGCATAAACTCGGTCCGGCTCAAACGTTCGTTCAACCAATCGTTAATCGCGGGATCTGTGGGATCAGCCAGAATAGAGCGGTTGCCTAATGCTCGAGGACCATATTCCATCCGCCCATTAAACCGACCCACGATCTTTTTATGGGCAACCATTTCAGCCGTGTCAGCTTCAATGTCATTCGATTTACGGAATTGGAAGGAATAGTTTCCGAGAGCTTTTTCGATTTCCCGATCGTCATAACCGGGACCGTAATAGACTTCATCAATCGCTTCGGGTTCGTAAGTTTTCCCTTGCGCGCGCAGATGATCTGCCCAGACCAGCATCGCCGCGCCGGTAGCCGTGCCGCCGTCACCCATGTTGGGATGCACAAACAGCGACTGAACACCGTCGATTTCAGCGATACACTGGTTGATTTTTACATTAGCGAAGATACCGCCGGCTAACACGACGTCATAGATGCCGGTTTCCTTGATGAAGGATTCAGTAAAAGCGACCGCGTGTTCTTCAACCAGAGCCTGAGTGGCAGCAGCAATATCCTCTTTGTGATAAGTATTCGATCCCAAACCCGGAGGTGAATTGGTCGGTTGACCCTTGTGCCATTTATACTTGAATGTATCCAGTAGATAATCTACTTGCAGGTTCGAATAGTGACCACCGTAATAATCCCCCCGCAGGAAGTGGATGAAATTGGTGCGGCGAATGTCTGATGGTGTGACCTTTTCTGCGATAGGAGTACGGAAATCACGATGATCCTCAGTGATGTCAACCATCTGCCGCAGTTGCTGCTTCAATTTCTCAGGATCACCGTAAGCGGCTAAACCGGTCACTTTCCCTTCGTGACGGTTACGCATGAATCCCAGATACTTGGTGACGCCGCTGTAGAACTTCCCCAGGGAATGCCGGTCGGAAACGGAGTGCAGCCGATTAATTTTTCCGCCTTCACCGATAAAAACCACCATGGATTGACCATCGCCGGATCCGTCGCCAGTAATAATCAGCACACGATCCTTGCCGCCCTGGTAATATGCCGAAGCCGCGTGACAGAGGTGATGATCTCTGCTGGTTATATCCGACGTCGTGATACCCAAACCGTTTAAAGCCCGCTGGTATTTTTCAAGAGCATACCGTTTCCCATCTTCCCAGGTATCGCCCCGGAATCGGCGCGTAATCTGATCGACGACCATGCGCCTTCTGAAATCCAGATCCTTTTCGTTGGCAGTATCGAACTGCCCGCTGCGATCCATCACGTAATCAGTATAATAGCGCGGCATTTTGTCTAAGTTGGAATTAAATCCAAAGACCACTTTGTCAACGCTTTGCGGAGAGATTCCACCGATGCGCAGCGCCTCAGTGATCGATTTATAAGGAAATCCACAATGGTACTTGATGCGAGTTAAGCGTTCCTCTGCGATGGAGGCCGCGACTTTACCATCCACAAAAAGCGTGGCAGTGGCGTCATGCAGAATGTTGAGACCTAAGATAACCATAGTTGTCTCCGTAGTGACTCATCTTTATCGTTCTATCCAGCGTCTAACCCTGAAAACATTTAACCCCGCAGCAGGTTTAATAATGAAACCTAAACGCGCAAGATCTCCTTTAAAACGCCAATGCGGTAAATCGCAGCGGCCATAGCCCAAAACGCAAACGGCAGGGGGAAAAAAACCCAGGAATCGATATAAAACGTGGAAATGACGTAAATAAAGATCGTCCCCTGAAAACCAAGTGCAATAGATTCCCAGAAAGGATCATCTATTTCCTTTAAAAACCGGCGTGTAAAGCGGTAAACTTGAATATACAAGAGCAGAAATAAGACCAACCCGACAAACCCAATCTCAATCGTTGTATAAGCATACCCGGTAACGGTGGCAAACAGCAGGGGATTGTTGGCGATCAGCGACGCGTCATTTTGAGTGATAGACGTCGGCGTTAAAGCGCCCGGTCCTCGGCCGACAAGCTGCTCTAAGGGTGTACGCAAACTTGATGAGACGACGTCCAGAGCCTGCAACCTGCCCATCCCCGCATCTGATTGCTTGGAACTGTACTCCGTGATGTAGGAGATATCGAAAATATCCTTAAATGTCTGTCCCGCGAGTCCGGATGCAGCGATGATGAGAATGCTCGCGGTAAGAACTGTAGCTAAAATCAATCTCCCCATCCATGGCCCGTGTCTCGGCAGTGGAGCAAACACCAGCATAAACAGAGCGGTCGCTGCGAACATCGGCACCCCAGCCCGCGCAGACGACAGGAAAACAGGTGCGAGTAAAGCTACAGCTCCGATGGCTAAATACAGTTTAAACCCACGGACAATAAGCATCCCCAGCAGCAGTGCAAATGTCATGGCCATGAAGATAGAATTATACCCTCCACAGGAATAACCTAAAATCCCCCCTGAAAAATCAGCTCTCATCCCCGCATCTTTCGGGGCAATCACCGTATACCAACTGAACTGCATCGCCGAAGCGATCACCTGGACAAACGCCACTATAATGACCCCGATCACCAGTCGCTTCATCAGCCGTTCGTCTGGTTCTGCTATTAAGATCAATAGAAACAAAAAAGGAAATGCGATATGCCGAAATAGCCCTTTGAATGCTGGATACGCGCCCATATCTCCAGCTGCAATCGAAAGCAGACCCATCCCCATAATTGCGAATAAAATAGTATTTATCGGCGTCCGCACCGGCAGCAGATTGGCAGTAAAGAAATACTCCCGGATCAACACCATCAGGATCAATACATATCCTAAATTAATCAACGGACCGGGCAGATTAAAAAACCAGATCGAATAAGACAGGAAGAAGCTGGCAAAACCGATCAAAATCAAAGATGCGGTAAAACTGGTTAAAACACTGAAGAAAATAATCCCGGATACCACAATCAAAATAAAATAATTACTGGAACCCACCGCTGCAGATGCCAAAATTAACGCCAGGGGCAGCATGAAGAGGACACTGATCGTCTTCTTCCCTAAATCGGTCATGGTCAGCTTATGTGGCGGTGAAAAATTCATCCCTGATGCTTCCCGAATTGCACACTCTTTATCATAACCTTTTCTAGATAATCCCGCAAAATCCTGGCCTGATTTTCCCAAGTCAAAGTTGAGACAGCGTTCTCTCTACCCTTCTCACCCAACACCGCCAGGCTGTCTCGTTTGGCTAAAGCCCTGCGAATTCCCTCAGCAAAGGAAGCTGGCTCGGTATCAGGGATATAAAAAGCAGCGCTGTCGTTAGAAATCACTGCGCGGTGCGCCTTCATCTCGGTCAGGAGGATCGCCTTACCCATCGCCTGATATTCCATCAGTTTCAACGGGCTGGAAACGCGCCACCAGGGATGATCCGGCAACGGCACCGCGCATAAATCTCCCATGGCAATCCACTTGGGCATGTCGGCATAAGGAACCCCATTCTGTAGGATCACCTGCGTCAGATTCTTCTGCTTGACGATGGCTTCCAGACGGTTCCATTCGTTCCCCTTACCGACGATCACCAAACGAACGTCCGGCAGATCTTTGAGATGCTCTGCTGCCTGCGCAAATTCTACCACACCCCGGTTTTCATTGATCGCGCCATGATAGAACACCACAAATTTATCCTCTATACCGAGCTTCTTGCGCATTTCGCTGCCGTCTTGCGGCTTAAAATGATCGACGTCCACGCCCGAAGTCCAGACCGCGATCTGATCTTCCACATAATCAAACTGCTGACAGATCTCTTCACGTAAGAGCTCAGTAATCGTCGTCACTCCATCGAAATGCTTGCGAGCATATTTCAACGACTCCGCATAGACATGCCAGCTTTTCCCTGCATCGTCTTTGACAGGCACGGTGCGGACGTCATGAACCAATTTACATTTCAGTAGCCCCATCTTCCGGAACGCGATAACCTCCTGAAAAAGCATCCCTGACATCCAGTCACTGATGACAACGTCGGGTCGCAGGCGCAGGCAGATGAAGGGGAGCAGATGCTTCACCAGCAACCGGTATGCCCCCAATTTTCCCATCGGCACCGGCAGAGTTATAAAGTAGTCCGGTGATTTCTCATTCTTCGGGCCTCCCAGCAACGCATAGGTCGGATGCCCCCACTTTTCAAATATGGGAGGCAGCGCGTACAACCTCGTGTTGCTCATCGTGGCAGTCGTCGAAGAGTTTACCCACAGTATCTTCATGCTTGCAGCAGTGATTCGAAGAGTTCTAAATATTGTGGCAGTAGATGCGATATATCATACGACTTCAGTGCGAATTCCCGAGCTCTTGATCCGGTCTCTTTGCGTGCCTCGTCATCTGACAATATCCGCCGCAGAGCTTTCTCTAATCCTTCCAAGCTGTCAAAACTGCCGCCCAATCTGTGCCGCTCTATAACGCCATCCGGATCGATCCCCAGACTTAACGTCGGAACTCCGTGCGCCCACGCCTGCTGGAAAGCGTTCGGAAATCCCTCGAAAGTGCTGGTATTAACCAGGAGCGCCGATCCAGCGATTCTTTCTTCGGCTTGTTCCGGTTCCAACGGCCCCAAATAATCGAAATTTTTCAGCTCTTGGACAGCAGCATTGATCTGTTGCCGCGTGTCCCCACTCGGACATCCTCCAACCATCTTAAATTCAGCGTCCAGATCGCGGCAGCGCCGCGCCAGCTCAATGAACAATTCCGGGCGTTTCAGCGGTTTTATGTTCGACACCCAGATAACGGTCTTCTTATCGTTAACCAATGGTGGAAAAGAGCAAACCTTGATATGATTCGGGATTACAATTCCTTCGCGCCGGTAATGCTGCTGCAGTAATAGCGCTTGCTCGAGCGTCTGCATGATCATCGTGTCAACATGCAGCATACCCCAATCTTCAGCGTGCCGATTAAATGGGTAGAGGAGTTTATCCAACCGCGGCCGATCTTTATTCTGCGCCCGCAAATCCACGTCCCGCACCACATCGGCGCGCGATGCCGCAGCGAAAACCAGTGGTTTCCGTAATCGCTTCGCAATGCGGGCTGCCATCCCCGTAAACGGTCGGCGCACCCTCTGATAAAAGACGTCGGCGCCGCTGAGTCCCATCGCCTTTGAAAGAGCCGCATAATTTAAAAGCGTCAAACTGCGTTTCCGGTCAGGTAACGCGATGACGTCCATGCCATCAACTGTTTCACGACGGGGCTTATCCGCCTTGCGCTGACAAATATAGGAAGTTTCCCATCTAACTTCTCGCAGGGCTTCTCCCAGCATCTGCACCTGACGCTCTGCCCCGCCAATCGCGTCACCATAATAATCTTCCAGAATAAAAGCGATCCGGGGCATATTATTCCCAACAATATTCCAGAGGTTTCAAAGGCACGCTGTAAGAGATCTTAGACGTAAAGTCCGGTCCATTCTTGACCAGAGGGATCACCTTACCGTTTACCTTGAACTGTACGTCCGATTCGGAATCGAGATATATCGTCAAACCGGACAGATCAGGATCATCCAGATCTCCAACTGGAGCGAAATGTCCGGTGATCTTTATCGGAGTCGCTCCAACGTCGGCAGTCAGTTTGAGGCGTTGCCGCAGTTCAGCATAGCGGCACAATCTCGAAGGCGTCGTAACCCAGATATCGCCATCACGGTTCCAGCGGGCCAATCGAACCAGCGCCTCGTAACTCTCCTTCGAAAACGGCACATCTGGTGAGGGTCGTCCCTTGGCCAAATGAGTATAGAACAACATCGCGCCGCCACTGTCCACCAAGCGCTTGAACATTTTCGGCGTCAGAAGACCCGGCAGATGATCGCTGCCGTCACGATCAAAGCGCCCATATCTTAATAGTTGATAGCGGACACTATCATCCCTGAAGGTCTGCAAATCAATCAGACGGTTGTTCAACTGAACAGGATGCTCGCCCCGGTCACCTCCCGTCATTCTGACCAGATTTCGTGCCAGACCTTTACCCAGCGAGATTCCGCTTTCCAGCCAGTCCGCAGGTTCCAACGACCGCTCCTGACCAACAATCTCAGTCAATTCTTTAATCCAAACATACCGCACACCAGCCCGGCGCGCCAGATCAAAGTGGTATTCTAAAACTGCGCTGGCATTTCCTCTGGCAGACCGGTGTACGGGGATATCGCCTAAGGAATCCTTCCGTCCCACGTTCTGAAAATTATGGATGTCTCCATGATTGGT
>JAHJDJ010000174.1 GCA_018812585.1 bacterium | reverse complement strand
TCGCTCATAGATACAAAGTCTACAGCATGGAAAAGTTGATCCCCGGTGTTCAGAAGCCGTCATATCCTGCCATCAGAGATATCTCCAGGTATTTTATCGTGGAGTTCCCGTCCGATACAGACCTGCATGAGATTACCAGCGCTTACCAGTCGAATCCTTACGTCATCACGGCTGAACCATACCAAATACATACTTACCTGTATACGCCATCTGATCCACTCTTTCCAGATCAGTGGGCGTTATGCCATGTAAACGCAGAAACAGCCTACGATTATTGTCGGGGGAGTCGCGATGTCATAATCGGTATCGTGGATTCAGGTATTGATACGGCTCATGCCGACCTGCGGGATAATCTCTGGGTCAATCCTGGAGAAGATTTAAATCACAATGGCATTATCGAGCCAGAGGAATGGAACGGTATCGATGACGATCAGAACGAATACGTCGACGATTTCTGGGGGTGGAATGTCTGGCAGAACAACAATAACGTGCAGGAACCCCTCACCTCAGATCATGGTACCGCCTGCTCCGGAGCCGCCTCCGCGGTAACCGATAACAGCATAGGCATCGCCAGTTTGGGTTACCAGACCCGATTGATGACAGTAAAAGCGGGTGATGACACGTTCATTTACAATGCGATTCAGGGGGTAATGTATTGCGTGCAAAATGGCGCTAACGTTGTATCCATGTCATTCGGAAGCCCGGCCTATACGGCGTACGAACAGAGTGTCATGACCTATGCCTGGGATAATGGGGTTGTCATATTCGCTGCAGGCGGCTCTGATGGAGGAATAACGCCCATATACCCAGCAGCGTACGACCATGTCGTTGGAGTCGGTTCTACCGATCAATCTGACCATTTGGTTCCGTTTACCAATTATGGCAGTTGGATCGATCTTTATGCTCCGGGCATCAACCTGCTGCTGACGACTCACAATAACAGTTATGCTTACTGGTCAGGCACATCCTTCTCCTGCCCGTTAGCTGCAGGCTTAGCCTGCCTGGTCTGGGCGGCTGATTCCACTCTTACCAATGCCGAGGTGGTGCAACAAATCCTGACGACAGCAGTCGACATCGATACGCTGAATCCGGGTCACAATGGGTTGCTAAGAATCGACGCCGGAGCGGCGGTTTCAAGCGTCTTCCTGAATGTCGATCTGACACCGGTCAATCCTCCCATCATCATTCACCCGGACGGCGGTGATTTCAGTTACGTGATCGAGCTCATAAATCAGGACAGCCTTCCGCATTCCATTGATTACTGGTCAGAGCTAGTGCTTCCGAACGGTTCTCATTACGGTCCGATTTTGGGACCGATCACGCGGACAGTTTCTGCGAACAGTGGAATCATCCGCCAGCGGACTCAATCGATCCCCCCTAATGCACCACCCGGGAATTACTTGCTGATCGCTTTTATAGGAAGCCACCCGTTGTCAATCTGCTGCCGGGATACTCTTCCCTTCGTCAAAGAGGGCACGAGCGCTGTAGATGGCTTCCAGCCCTTCCCGGTTGAAGGAGCACCAAATCCGTTTGAGGGACCGATTGACAAAGGTGTGATCATTCCTGAGACCTTTAGCGTGAGCGTTTACCCCAATCCCTTCAACCCCACCACCACCATCACCTTCGATTTGCCCGTCGCCAGCCAGGTGACGCTAAACGTCTTCGATATTCACGGCCGTCGCGTAGGGGTCGGTCTTGCGCCGACCCGTAATTACACCCCCGGAACCCATGCCCTCACCTTCGATGGCTCAGGATTATCATCCGGCATCTACTTTTACCGCTTGGAGGCGGGCGAGTTCCCTGCAAGCGGCAAGATGGTGTTACTGAAGTAGTGCGCAAACGTCCGTAGTCGGGGTCGTCCCGGACCCCGACACAAAATGCAAAAAGCAGAGCGGTCAGTCGCAAGATTGGCCGTTTTTTTTGTGAGCGCCAAATCTCCTCTTGACATTGTCATTTTATATGCCTATATTAATTATGATAGTATAACCTCTCCACACTCTCTTCCTCTGAGGAATGAAGCTAACTTTCGACTTCAATTAACCTAAGGAGGATATCATGGTTCATCTTCTTCGAACAGGCATCGTCATCTCGGTGCTTTTTTTATTGCTGGTGACCACAGCGGGTCTTCAGGCGCAAGTCGTAGAGGAGTGGGTCGCCATCTACAACGGCGCAGTAAATGCAGAAGACGCTGCGACCGACGTCGCTACGGATGCGGCCGGGAATGTCTAT
>JAHJDJ010000173.1 GCA_018812585.1 bacterium | reverse complement strand
GCAGAGCGGGTGGCTGTTATCCCGACGGGTCGGGATGGGGGTTCTTGATAAGATTCTTCCAGTGATACCAAATGTTTTTTTCCTCGGTAGCTCAATTGGCAGAGCGGGTGGCTGTTAACCACTAGGTTGGGGGTTCAAGTCCCTCCCGGGGAGCAAATGCAAACCTACCTTTATTTTCTTCACTCAGAAACCATCAATCGCTACTATGTAGGCATTTCCGCAGATCCAGTTTGCAGA
The DNA here is from genome assembly GCA_018812585.1 of bacterium. GTDB lineage: Bacteria > Electryoneota > B3-LCP > B3-LCP > B3-LCP > JAHJDJ01. The sequence continues at coordinate 15,911 of JAHJDJ010000173.1, read as the reverse complement.
TTGAGATATCATAATGCATTCCCAAAAGGGTGGACGCAACGGGGACGTCCTTGGAGTTTAGTATTCACAAAAGCATTCAATTCAAAATCTGAAGCCCGAAAATGGGAAAATTGGATCAAACGACAGAAATCAACGGGCGTTATATCTAAGATGATTGCTCCTGATTTCGTTTGGGATTAATAGGATGAACATCGAATATCGCAGTCACTATTTTGATGATATAGCAACAAAAACGTCATTTAAAAAGTACGCTGATGCCATCTTCGGTTTGGATTTTTCACGCTGGGAAGCAAAGGGCTTATGGGACAGCCAGTATGTTCCATTCTCTGCCTTCATAGATGGCAAGTGTATCGCTTCTATCTGTGTCTATCCTTCAGAGATAACGATCGATGGCAAAAAGGAACGCTGGGCCCAACTGCTCACTGTCGGGACGCTGCCCGAATATCGCCATCGTGGTATTCATTACGAACTGTGGAAAAGGGCGCACGCCTGGATCCAAGAATCGTGCAGGTTGACTTTTCTCTTCACGGATGACGATGTAGTCGGGTTCTACGAGAGACTGGGTTTCAAGCGGCAGTTGGAATACTTCGATGCAATCGTATTGGAAGCGACTGCGTCGGTCGATGCGCCACAGTCTAAAAAGCTGGACATCGCTAATTCCGCTGATTATGCGCTCATCGCCCGGTTGGTTGAACAGCGTGAACCGGTATCGCAAAAGTTAGGTTTCCATACTCCAAACCTGCTGTTGTTTATGCTGCTATATCCCTATGTGGATTTGACCTATTACATTGAAGAACTTGACACTGTCGTTATTGCTGAACAGACTGCTGACGGAATTCGCATTCACGATGTGATCGCGCCAAAGATGCCAACTTTTGCAGAACTTGAGCCCTTTTTCAGACAGTTCGGAAGCAGACACATTGATTTTCTCTTTTGTACCGATAAATTGGGGCTGCGGGATTGCGTTAAAAAGATGGTTACTGAAAGCGCGTTGATGGTCAGTGATGAATTTGACTATCCATCGGATTATGTTTTCCCGTTTTCGATCAGAGCGTGAAGCGGCAGCACCAGGGGAATGGCTTTGCCACAAACTGCCGCACTACCAATCTGTGCTGCGCTAGTTTGTTATAAGCCAAATATGTAGATAAATTTGGATAAAAAAAAGGCGGCTGAAGCCACCTTTTTTTTTAGGGCTAATGATTCTGTCCACTCATATCTTCTTTGCGTTTTTTTATGCTTCAAGCTTGGACGCTACAGAAAGATTCAGGCGAACACTTGAGCTTTTTTCTTTCCGGTAGTTTTTGCTTGCAATCTTCGATGGAAATGCTTAAGTTAGACTCAAAGCCATTAACTTGAGGTATAGATGAAGGCCCTGTTCCTAACTGTTATCGCTCTGCTGTCGATTTCATCAGCTATGGCGTCTGACCATGACATCGTTCTGATTATCGACCCCTTAGACATTCAGGAATGCCGTCAGCAGCGCCTGACTGTGTTGTACGATGGTGGAGATGCTCTTTTACTCTCCTCCCCCCAGGAAATCGCGCAGAACTTCAGGACGAAACCGCTTGCATTGGATACCTCAATTGGCGGCCTCTATATCGCAACGTTTTCTAACCCGGCTGATATTGGCAAAATAGTGGATCATGTCTCAGTCCTGCATTACAATCAATCAATGGCGCTGGTGCAGGCCACAGAAGCTGAATTGCGATTACTGCCAGCATCACAAATCGAATGGACTTTGATTCGCACGGAAGCTGCTGTCCAGCGAAAGACCAGCGGGACTTTACCGAATACGGACGATTTCGATCCCTTGATCAGCGAAATGCTGCCTCAAGTTTCAGACGTTGAGTACATCAACAATATTCAGATACTGGAAGATTTCATTACCCGAAATTCGTATACCGATGAAGTCGATGAGGCTGCAGCTTGGATTTTAAGCCAGTTCCAGGGTTTCGGGCTTGACGCCTATTACCACGAATTCACGATGGGTCCATATACCAAGAAGAACGTTATCGGCGAAATTACGGGCACGTTTTATCCGGATTCTGTCTACTTGATCATGGCTCATTATGATGCTACCGTCGGTGTTCCCTGGGGTTATGAACCGGTAGCTCCCGGAGCAAATGACAACGCATCTGGCACTGCGGTTGTGATCGAATGCGCCCGGATTATGTCTCGTTATCATTTCGAGAAAACGGTGCGATTTGTGGCGTATTGCGGCGAAGAACAGGGTTTGTTAGGAAGTTTCGCCTATACCGATCATCTCTACGCCTCGGATGATCAAATAGCTGCAGCGTTCAACCTCGATATGGTCTCCTACTGCGGTTCGGCGACAGCGCCATATAACGCCAACAGCCTCTATAATGAAAACCCCAATTCTCAGGCTATGGCCAACAAGCTCGACGAAGCGGCTTATACGTTCCTGCCGGGCAGTCTGAATTGCAATCCACAATACAGTCCGAATTCGGCATCTTCTGATCACTGGCCTTTCTGGGTTATGGGTTGGCCGGCAACCTTCACCATGCAGGGTTACGTTTACCCTTATTATCACACTCTGAATGACCTGACCATTCACCAGAACCAGGAGTATGGGGCACTGATGACGCAGATGACGTTGGCGGCCTGCGCCGATTTTGCCATCCCTACGGAGGCTGGCACTTATGTCAGCGGAAACGTTTCGGGGATATGGACGGCAGACGGCAGTCCGTATATCATCGTCGATTCAACCTGGGTCGATAACGGACAGACTCTGACGATTAATCCAGGCATCGACGTTTACTTCGAGGCAGATCAAGCTTTGTGGATCAATGCCGGAGCGACGTTTACAGCAGAGGGAAGCTTAAACGATCCGATCACCTTTGAAGCCTTTAACCCGCAGGAAACCTGGGGCGGGATCAGATTTGAGAACACGTCTGGAGTCAGTTCACTGAGCCACTGCATCATCCACGGAACGTCGCATCCTTACCTGAGCGGACAGGTGGACGGCGGCAGTATTTCTGCGATAAATTCAACTGTAGAAATGGATCATTGCTTGATTTATGATTCCTATGCCGAAGAGGGCGGCGCCATCTTCGCTCAGGATGCAGATTTATCGATCAACTTCTGCACGTTAGTAGACAATAGAGCCGCAATTGCCGGCGCGATGAAGGTCATTGGCGGATCTGCCCTGGTGGAAAATTCCATCATCTGGGATTGTGTGGGCGATCCTTTCATTTACTACACCGCATCCATTACGATGAACTACTGTGTTGTGGAAGGTGGTTTTACAGGTATAGGCAATCTTGACGTGGATCCCCTATTCGTCAATCCTGACATTGGAGATTTTCATCTGCAGTCGATGATTGGGCGCTACTTTTATGGTGGATGGGCAACATCGCCAAATTACAGCCCCTGCCTCGATGCAGGCGATCCTAATTCGCCATTTACCGATGAGCCTGAGCCGAACGGCAACCGTGTCAATATGGGAGCTTACGGGGGCACAGCACACGCATCGTTGTCGCCTTATGATCCCAATTACGCATTTGGAGAAGTATCGGGAAGTTGGACACTGGCGAACAGTCCCCTGCACGTCATCGGGAATCTGACCGTCGCTGAGAATGACACTCTGACGATAGAACCCGGAGTGGAGATTATCTTCGACGATGATTACTTCATCAGAGTACTCGATGGCGCGGTCTTGCAGGCATTGGGCACCGAGAACGACTCGATCTGTTTCTCCCCAGTTGATTCTGCTGTCGGTTGGTCAGGTATACAATTTCTGAACTCATCGGCGCAGTCTCTTTTGGAATACTGTATAATCGAGCAAGGAAAGAACACTACGAGCAGTGGCTGGGAGGACGGTGGTGGAGGAGTCCAGATACAAAACGCTGATCCAGTGATCCGCCATTGTCTGTTCCGCTCCTGTACGGCTACGCAAGGCGGCGCTATAGCTGGTTCTAACTCTAACTCGGTCATTGAGCATTGCGTTTTCCTGAATAATTCTGGCAACCTGGGCGGGGCGATTTTTTTCTACCAGTCTTCCCCAGTTGTCTATAGCTGTGAATTTCTGCAGAACAGTGCATCCTCGGGTGGGGCAATACAGATTCGTGAGTCGGGGGGATCCTTTCAGAATAATCTAATCCACCATAATTCTGCTATAGGCCAGGGCGGAGCCATCTACACATTCATGTCCGAAATCGAAATTCTCAATAACAGCGTCTGCAATAATTCCGCAACAAACGGTGGCGGCGTTTACTTTATCGGAACTACGGTTTCAGCCGTTCGAAACAATATCATATACTACAATGATCCACCACAGCTTACCGTTGCAGGTGTCCAGCCGGAGGTAGCTTATAACTGTCTCACTGAAGACACCTGGGGTGAGACGAACATCTCTGATGATCCTATGTTTCAATCCGGGAGTTACAGTGATTACCAACTCTCGGCCAGTTCTCCCTGTATTGATTCTGGAGATCCGTCACCGCATTTCAACGATCCGGAGGATCCGGGGAATCCTGGGAGTGCCCTCTACCCCGCCCTGGGAACGATCAGAAATGACATGGGAGCTTACGGCGGGCATGTTCTGGATGGCTGGGTGGGTATTCAGGCCGATGATCCTGTTGCCTTCACTGCTGCGTACAAACTATATCAGAATTACCCTAATCCATTCAATCCATCGACGACGCTGAAGTTTTCAATTCCTGAATATGGACAGGTCAAACTTGACGTTATCAATATACAAGGCCAGATCGTGGCAAGACTCGCGCATGATTTTTATGGGCCGGGTGAATACAAGATGCAGTTTGACGGCAGCCAATTGGCTTCGGGCGTGTATCTGCTGCGCATGGCAGCGGGAGAGTACCACGCATTTGAGAAGATGATTCTCTTGAAATAAATAGCGACGATAAAATCAGATAAAATCAGCGGGAGTTTTGCTATCTCGCTGATTTTTTGTTTGACTTTAATCAGGAATCACTGTAACTTCTTGTATGACGAAAACCAACTAAGAATCGAAATGGAGAAAAAATGCGTTTCAGCAGCCGCATATTCCTCGTTTTAATACTTTCAATTTTAGTCTCGAGTTGTGGTAAAAAGGCGGACAATAACAGACCCCCCTTAGCGGACAGGAAGATAAATATCGTCACCACGACCGGCATGATCACAGACGCGGTTCGCCAGATCGGCGGTGAGCGCGTTGACGTGAAGGGATTGATGGGTCCGGGCATCGATCCGCACTTATATAAAGCGTCAGAAGGCGACGTATCAAAAATGCTGAATGCGGACGTCATCTTTTATAACGGTTTACATCTGGAAGGCGCTCTGACCGATGTGTTTGAAAAAATGCAGACTCGCGTCAAGACCTCTGCGGTCGCTGATGGCATCGATCCTGCCCGGCTTTTAACCCCCGCAGAATTTGAGGGGGCTCATGATCCGCACGTCTGGTTCGACGTTTCGATGTGGATCAACGCGGCTGAACGCATCAGGGAACAATTAATCGCATTGGATCCTCAATCAGCAGACCTATACCGCGGGAACGCGGCTGTATACATCGATCAACTGCGGCAGCTTCATGAATATGTGATCATCCAGGCAGAATCGATTCCTGAAAATCTGCGAGTCGTGGTTACCGCGCATGACGCTTTCAATTACTTCGGCAGAGCCTACGGATTCGAGGTGCGCGGATTGCAGGGGATCAGCACCGTTTCAGAAGCAGGAACGGCAGACGTGCAGAACCTGGCGGATTTCATCGCCAGTCGTTCCATTCCTGCTATCTTCGTTGAATCATCCGTGCCGCGCCGAGCTGTCGAAGCCTTGCAAGCGGCCGTCAGATCACGCGGTTTCAACGTCGAAATTGGTGGAGAACTCTACTCAGATGCCATGGGCACGCCCGGAACAGAAGCGGAAAACTATCTTGGCATGGTGAAGCATAATATCGACACGATCACCAATGCGCTAAAAGGAAATGTCGTAACACACAGCAAATAAATGGAAACTAAAACGCATAAATATGCTATTGAAGTCGCTGACCTGACCGTTGCTTATGGCAACAAACCGGTTTTATGGGACATTGACCTGAACGTCCCGCCGGGTGTGTTAATGGCGATCGTCGGTCCCAATGGCGCTGGCAAAACAACCACCATCAAAGCGATCCTGGGCTTAATTAAACCGGCCGCCGGTCGGGTGCTGATTTTCGACAAACCGTACGCTGAACAGCGCTCCCTGGTGGGATACGTCCCGCAGCGCGGCAGCGTTGATTGGGATTTCCCGACCAGTGTCATGGACGTGGTGCTGATGGGCCGGTACGGGGCGTTAGGGTGGTTCAAACGCCCGGGGAAAACCGAAAAGTCGTTAGCCCAAGAAGCTTTGGAAAAGGTCGGCATGACGGAGTTCGCCAACCGGCAGATCAGTCAGCTTTCCGGCGGACAGCAGCAACGCGTCTTCCTGGCGAGAGCACTGGTGCAGGACGCTCAGATCTATTTCATGGATGAACCTTTTCAGGGTGTGGACGCCACCACAGAACGCGCAATCCTGACACTATTGCAGGAGTTGCGCAGTATGGGCAAAACGTTGGTGGTGGTTCACCATGACCTGCAAACCGTACCAAAATACTTTGACTGGGTAATGATGCTGAACGTAAGACGCATCGCCAGTGGTCCCATCAGCGACGTCTTCACTGAAGCCAATCTGCGGCTGACCTACGGCGGCAGGGTGGCGTTCCTGAGTCACCATTCAGGTGATGATTCGATTCACGATCTTACGGATGCTTCTTTACCGGAAGATGAAAAGAAATGACACTGGCGCAAATTATACACGATCTCTTTTTCGACTATACGCTGCGGACGGTGGCGTTAGGATCGGCGACGCTGGGAATCGTCAGCGGATCGCTGGGAACCTTCGCGGTGCTGCGCCGCCAGAGTCTGCTGGGTGATGCGATTTCTCATGCGGCTCTGCCGGGGATCGTGCTGGCGTTTATGCTGACTCACAGCAAAGCGCCGTTGGTTTTGATACTGGGTGCGGCGGTTGCCGGGTGGCTGGGAACTCTGTTCATCATGAGTATCGTCAAAAACACCCGGATTAAAACGGACACTGCGATGGGGATTGTGCTCTCGGTGTTCTTCGGATTTGGTTTGATGCTGTTGACCTTTGTGCAGAAGATGCCGGACGCCACTCAGGCCGGTTTGGATAAATTTCTCTTTGGTCAATCTTCGACGCTGCAGGAGAAGGACGTTATCACGATGGCAATTATCGGATTGATTACCCTGACCACCGTGATGCTCTTCTGGAAGGAGTTCAAGCTGATATCATTTGATCCCGGATTTTCGCACAGCCTGGGAATGCCGGTGCAGAGGCTGGAGATTGTGATGACGTCTCTGCTGGTGGTGGCAATTGTTATCGGTCTGCAGACAGTCGGTGTGGTTTTGATGAGTACCATGATTGTAGCGCCCGCGGCAGCCGCACGGCAATGGACAGACCGGTTAGGATTGATGATCTTCTTCGCGGGATTGTTCGGAGCGATTTCTGGCATCATTGGCGCGATTATCAGCAGCGTGACAGCAAGGATGCCGACGGGTCCTACCATCGTTCTGACCATCAGTGCGCTGGTTCTGATTTCCATGCTGTTCGCACCCAATCGCGGCCTGGTCTGGAAGAAAATACGCGACTCTATCTATCATCGCCGTCTGCAGTTGGAGGCCGTTTTGAGCGATCTTTACCTCTTAGCCACCCAACACGAAAATCCCCAGCATCCCCACGAAATTTCTACTCTGATGACCATGGCTATGGGTCATGGGGGTGTGAAAGGGAGCTTACGCGAATTGGATCGAAAAGGCTGGGTAAAACAGGTGGATGGAAATCGCTGGGCATTTACTGATGAAGGCTGGCAGGAAGCTCAAACGCGGAACATCAAAGCGAGACAGCAGTCATGAGCAGCGCACAAATAGAGATTCAGTTGATTGCCTCTGTCGTGGCGGCCGCCTGCGCGATCCCCGGCGTCTTTCTGATTTTACGCCGCATGGCATTGATGAGCGATGCGATCAGTCACGCGATTCTGTTGGGAATCGTCGTTGCTTTTTTCATCGTGAAAGACCTGGCATCTCCGATTCTGATGGTTGCCGCGGCTTTAACCGGTATCCTGACTGTAGCCCTGGTGGAAGTAATCAGCAAGACGAAACTGGTGAAGGAAGACGCCGCTTTAGGATTGGTCTTTCCGGTGCTATTCAGTATTGGTGTGATCTTAATCTCCCGCTATGCGGGTAACGTGCACCTTGACGCAGATTCGGTGCTTTTGGGCGAACTGGCATTTGCGCCTTTCAACCGTCTGGAGATCAGTGGGATCGATATCGGGCCGAAATCGCTCTACGTCATGGGCGGGATTCTCGTTATAAATATCGTCTTCATCACGGTCTTTTTCAAAGAACTGAAATTAGCTACCTTTGATGCCGGATTAGCCACAATCCTGGGTTTCATGCCAGTCACGCTGCATTACGCGTTAATGGGGCTGATTTCATTGACTGCGGTGGGCGCTTTCGATGCCGTAGGATCTATTCTGGTCGTCGCCTTGATGATCGCTCCGCCTGCCACAGCGTATCTGCTGACTGACAGTCTGGCTCGGATGCTTATTTACAGCGGATTGTTAGCAATCGTCTCGGCCATTGGCGGATACTGGCTGGCGCATGGTCTGGACGCCTCAATTGCCGGGTCCATGGCGACGATGACAGGAATAGTATTCCTCTTAGTCTTTCTTTTTACCCCAAGTCGCGGTTTGATCGCCATTGCCCGCAGACGCCACGAACAGAAGTTCGAATTTGCCATGACATCTTTACTTATTCATTTAGCTCAGCATGAGAAAGAACCGGATGCTGCCTGGGAATGCAATGAAGCACACCTGGAAGCTCACTTCAGATGGGAATCTGAATTCGCAGACCGCATCATCCGAAAAGCAGAAAAAGAGGGATTTATCACCAAAATAGAAGACCTTCTCGCGCTGACGACAGAGGGTCGATCCGACGCTCAAAAAGCGATTGTTCGCTGATAGAAGTAAACCCACATAATCGCGCCGGCTACACGAAGCCTTCCTCCAATCGGCGCAGAGGTGTTTCGAACGATTCACCAAATATTTCAAAGACAACCTCCTTACCGATCAGCTACCTCGCACCCTACCGATCGATAACTTCCTGATACGTCGTATACAGTCACCGCTCTTTGAAATTGTGTCAGTTCCTCATCGTCCACCCGCAGGACACATCCGATTTCATCTTGGATGAAGCTTAAAAATGCAAAACTAACTATAATTGATAGCGTTCCATATAACAAAATACTGTATTAAATCGTTACATAATTATTAATTAATACAATAAGTTGATATAGAACACATTTTCTACTAATATAAGTTATTAATTTAACTTGCGAAAGGAATCAGAAATCGATTCATCAACATCGGAAAATACATAATTTCCCTGAAATGACCTCGAAACTTCGCATGGAAACTCGAAAGGAGCCCTTATGCGCAGAAGCATCATAACGCTGATCATCCTGGCTCTATCCTCCTCTTCAACGCTGGCCTTCTGGTCAGGAACTGAAGCTGATCAGCTTATCAGTCAAGACGACAACTTCCAGGGGTGGTACACCCGCATGGCAGTTGACGACAACGGCGTCATTCACACTGTCTGGAATGAACGCATCAGTAATCTCCCTGTATATCAGGAGATCTTCTACTCAAGATCTGCAGATAACGGACGGTCCTGGTCGGCAGAAACACAGGATATTATCATCAGTTTCGACGATGAGTACAGCACTGTCAATGGCGCTGACATAGCCATCGATGCAAATAACAACCTGTATGTTGTCTGGGGTGAGGCGGATACGACACATGTCGAGGAAATCCATTACTCAATATCGAGCGATGGCGGCGAGTCCTGGTCAGGTCAAACAGGAGATCAGTTTTTAAGCCGCCCAGGCGGCACAAACGCGATCGCGCCAGCAATCGCTATCGACAGTCAGGATGTCATCCATGTGGTTTGGAGTCAAGACTATCAGGGAAACCCTGATGAGATCTTTTATGCCCGCTCATTTGATGGCGGCACGACTTGGACGTCGCAACCGGGTGAAGTGATTATCAGCTATCCAGATGATCAATCGGCTACTGACGTCGATATTGCTATCGGGCCCAATGACGAAATCTACGTCATCTGGAAAGAGGCTGATGATTCGCTGGAAGTGCGAGGCATCATCAACCTATCCATCTCCACCGATGGAGGTGAAACCTGGTCTGGGACAACAGCCGACACGCCGATCACGCAGTCGTTCACTATTCTGCTTTACCCGCACATCGCCATCGACTCCAATGGCGCTATCCATGTCATCTGGAAAGGGACTCAGGACGAGTCTTCCCCATTTCAATATGAGGTCTATTATTCCGGCTCCATGGATAATGGCGCGACCTGGTCAGGGAGCTCTACTGATAAGATCATCAGTTACTACCAGCCGGGTGATCCAAGCATCAACATTCCTAACATGGGAGTCGATCATCAGGGAAACGTCATGGTTGTCTGGGATGAAGACTACCTGGGAAGCGACAATGAAATCTTCATTTCATCTTCAAGTAATGGCGGCATAACCTGGTCAGGTGAAACAGGTCAGGAACTGGTCAGCTTCCCCGATGGACATCCCGCCTACAGGCCCTTCATCGTTGCTGGGATTGACGACACATTGCATGTCACCTGGAATGAAGTCACCACCAGTTCGTACTATCAGATTCATTACTCCAGAGGTGCAGCAATTGAACCGGGCAATGGCGTAACGCTGACGTTTACTCCAGCCACAACCCCCATCATCATTCCCGCGTCGGGCGGAAGCTTCGACTTCAACGCGCTGATTGAGAATGGCGGGGATCTGACTCAGTTTGCAGATGTATGGATTATGCTGCAACTACCGGACAGCAGTTGGTTCGGTCCTCTGCTGGGTCCAGTGAACCTGGAATTGCCACCCGGCGCACTGATCGACCGTGATCGATCACAGTCCATTCCAGGTAACGCTCCGATGGGCATTTACCTCTACGAAGGAAGAATCGGAACTTATCCTGATGACATCTGGTATTCGAGCAGTTTCACCTTCGAAAAAGTGAACACTTCCGGATCTAAGGATATCGATGATTGGGCTAATACCGGTGAATCCTTCCAGAATGAGCTGATGAGTGGTGATGTTTTCCGGATACCCAGCACACCGTCGATTGTCAAGGCGTATCCCAATCCGTTCAATCCGGTGACCACTATCAGCTTTGAACTGACGGAACCCTCACGGGTTATCCTGAAAATCTACGATCTGAATGGGCGTGAAGTGACGATCATGATAGACGGATACCGCGCCACAGGCCGGCAGCGGGTCAACTGGGACGCTTCTGAACATGCGTCTGGGATGTACCTGTACCGCCTGCAGGTCAATCAGCAGGTTTACAACGGGAAACTGGTCCTTCTGAAATAAACTCCCATTCCTTTAGAATTTGTCCTAGTTTCCTTTAGACAAAGAGGCTTTCCCGACAGGGTTAGCCTCTTTTTTGTTTGTAATGGAAAATCACGCCTAATGTCGGGGTCAGAGACGACCCCGACTACGGTATACTGCAAATTACTTCAGTAGTACCATTTTGCCCGTTCCAGTGAACTCGCCTGCAGTTAAGCGGTAGATGTAAATACCGGAAGACAGCTCGGAAGCATCGAAGGTGATCTGATAATAACCAGCATCCCGGTAACCATCGACCAATCTGACGACCTCGCGCCCCTGAATGTCGTAAACTTTCAACGATACGACGGATGCTTCGGGCAATGCAAAGCCGATCATCGTCGCGGGGTTAAACGGATTCGGATAAGGACCTTCGAGGGAAAATTCCTGCGGCAATGTCACCGGGTTTCCATCGACTGATATAACATCGAATGGATTGGGTACGCCTTCTACGGGGAAGGGGATGAATCCGTCAATATGATCAGTACCCAACTTCTCAAACGGGAAACTGGATTCATCCCAGACAATATTAGGGTGCACACCGACTTTGCCGGTGAAGGTGTAATTCCCTGCTGCGTAAGCGGATGGCACGGGGAAGTGCATATTGGGGCGGTCGATGGTCCAGCCCGGTTGATAGTTGTTGAAGGGTTGCAATAGCAGATTCGTCGAAGCGCCACCTTCGTAGGCGATCTCCAGCCAGCCGTCGAACTCGACGGGAATGGGAGCGGCGTTTTCGACGAAGACATCGAAGACCAGGTTACCGCCACCTGCGGGCACTGGCGAACCGGCTACATAGGTGAGGTCGATGGTGACTTCAGGTGGAGGAGGACCCTCATTGCGGTACCAGGCGATTTTGTTATCATCAAAAGACGCCGAGAGAACATCGTAATCCCCATCCCCATCCAGGTCGGCGCTGAAAACAGATCTGGCCTCGTTTGCATTGGTGGTAATGATCTGCTGTAGACTAAAGTTGCCCAGCCCATCTCTGTTTTCATACCAGGCGATTTTGTTTTCGTACGAGGATGCCGAGAGAACATCGTTGTCCCCATCGCCATCCAGGTCGGCGCTAAAGACGGAATAGGCTTCGGATGCATTATTGATGATGATCTGTTGCTGACCAAAGCTGCCCAACCCATCCGTGTTTTCGTACCAGGCGATCTTTTCGTCACCTGAAGATGCGGAGAGAACATCATAATCCCCATCCCCATCCAAGTCGGCGCTGAAGACGGACTCTGCCCCATATGTATGACCAGTTATAATTATCTCATCGCTAAAGGTGGTTTGGGCGGCGGCAGTTTGCAGTAACAGAAACGCGAGAAACGGAAATAAAGTCCACAGGCCCAGGTGTAATCTGCTGGGATAAATTGACCTCAATGGTTTAGATATTTTCTTCATAATAATCTCCCGGTAAAATAAGTTTAAAAAGCTATCGTATTAATATAGGTAACTAAAGCTAAAAAGTCAAGTGAAATATGGTTGAGGGGAATTTATTTTGGTGTTGCCTGCTGGCACCCCAGAATGAATTCTGGGGCTTAGTTTTCTCCAAAGTCTCTGATGGGGACCATCTAATTATCCTTACGGTAGCGCAGGGACTCGCCCCTGCTGGCGGCAGCAAGCTACCGCGCTACCCTGCATGTCAAGGTAATTAGTTTATGTCCATATGAGACTAAAAAAAACGCCCCGATCTCTCGAGGCGCTTTTTTAGTTTGATCCACTGGCGGGATTGAGGACAATCCCGCCTCCAGAGAAAATAAACCTATTTCAGCAGCACCATTTTGCCAGAAGCTGTATGCGAACCAGCATGCAACTGGTAGATATACAAACCCGATGCAAGACCATCTGCATCAAATGTAACCTGATGACTGCCAACATCCCGATGACCATCGACCAGCGTTTTCACCAGTCGACCGGAAATATCGTAAATTTTCAGCGATACGACGGATGCTTCGGGCAGTGCAAAGCCAATCGACGTAGTGGGATTAAACGGATTCGGATAAGGACCTTCGAGGGCAAATTCCTGCGTTAACGCTATAGGAGTACCGTCGACTGAGATAACATCGAATGGATTGGGCACGCCATCCGGAACGAAGGGCGTAAATCCACCTGGATTCAGAGCGCCAATTTTCGTGAAGGGGAAACTGTCTTCAGCCCAGATGTCACTGGGATGATTACCCACTCTTCCGTAGAAGTTGTAATTTCCGGCGGCGTAAGCGCCCGGCACCGGGAAGAACATGTTGGGTCGATTGATTGTCCAGCCGGGTTGATAGTTCGTGAAAGCGCGCATCACGACTGTCGTGGGCGCTCCGCCCTCGTAAACCACATCCAGCCAGGCGTCAAAATCCTGCACCTGTCCGCTCGAATTGGCTACGTACACGTCAAAGTAGAGGTTCCCGCCAACAGACGGCACCGGTGATCCAGAATTATAGGTTAAATCGATTAACAGCGGTGATGTGCCCGCGTTATAGTCGAAATTGGTAGTAAACAGATAAGCCCGGCCATCAGCCAACTGTGAGGCGGCAGGGTCATCATAGGTCGCCCAGTAAACGATTTCGATACCGTCATTCTGGTCGGGATTCTCGATTCCCACGGTTGAATAGGGAATATCAGAAGAGTCACCGGAGTATTCTTCTATGTGGTTATACTGGAAGAGTATTTCGCCATCACCAGTGGGAGTTGCATAGTAAGCAGGATCGAACAGAATCACCTGGAAAGTTTCCTGGGGATTATATCCATAGCCAAATCCACACTCCATTCTCGACCATTGAATGATGAAGCGATGGTTGGCAGCATCATGGTACGCAAAGACATGTCCCGGAGTCGTCACCAGATCATCCCAGAAGGGGGCTATCATCCCTCGAGGTCCCACGATCGACGGAATCCGGTAATTGCGGAAATCAGCATACGATGCGTCTGCGTTAGTGGCAATCCAGCCATTACTGCAGACGGTCAACGACGTGACGTCTTCACCATAGTACCGGAAGGTGAAGGGAAGCTGCAGCATGACCGACATATCGTTATTCTCGCTCAAGTCGATAATACCTAACTGCGTACCCAAACCACCATAGGTGGGATCAATTTCCACCCAATTGTAGATCGGCGCCTGTTGATACATCAGGTCGGTATTGTCGAAGCAGTAGTAACCGTAGCTGTCCGGTCCTTGCGGATCGATGCTGGTCTTCACTCCGATGGCAACTTCAAACGTGTCGGTCTCCACCGCGCCTGAACTCGTCGTGTAGACAACCTGCATCTGAGCGCGATACCCAGGCGGCGAATTTTCACCTGCAGTGACATTAAAGGGATTGATGGAACAGTTCGCTGTGCTGCCGACCGTTACGGTTCCAAACGACGCGGCGTTGTCATTGACGGTGACCAGCGCATCCAGAGACGTCAGAATTGCTGTCAATGAGGAAGCATTCTTGCCGCCGTTATTGGAGATATTCAGTCCGAAATTGGCCGCAGAACCTGCCGTGAGAACTGTATCCCCACTCACGCTGCCAACAAAAACACTGCGGAAATCGATGGCAGAAGAAACGACTTCCAGATCCATTCCACCTTCCCAGGCGCCTTGACCAGAAGTTGTGGTCAATGCCAGATGAACGATATGTCCATCGGGGCAATCAGCAGCGATCGTGAGATCGAGATCGTCCAGGCTGTTGTTAGTCGCGCCGGGAGCCATATTCGGGAATGTTTCCGTATCATCGGTGATCGTGATATATTCATCGTCGCTTGTCGCAGTTACTACAACACTGGAAGCGGGTGTAGATGAACCGAAGTTTTTAAAGGTCAGCGGTATTTCGACCATTTCATTCGGATTGACGACACTATCCCCGTCGCCGCTGCTGGTTCCAGAAGCATCGTCATCGACCGAATGGCTGTAATAACCCACGGTCACAGCAGATTGTATCACATTAAGTGAATCAACGATGGGGTGGAAATTATTTTTGCTCACGGTGACTTTTACATTGCCTGCAGAAGCAAGATTCAGCGGCAGAATAACCTGGCCGTTCTCATTAGTCATACCGACTTCATGAATGTCACCGTCCTTAAAGTAACACACTAAAGCCTCTCCCAACGCACCGACGCCCGTATGATTGACGGTCAGAGTCAAGGAATTCTCGCCCCAGCTCATGCTGGCCGGCAGATCGGAGGTCATAAATTGAATCGGAGCGTTGAAGATATCGACGCCTGGATCACCTGCCAGAGCAGCATATTCGGAGAAATCTTGCACAGCCCAGGATTGGTCGTGGCCGATGAAAGTATTGTATAATTCCAACTTTCCACGATTCAGAGCGTTACCTGCGTTGGTAATGCCCTCATCAAAAATACCACTCCAGATACCATAGGCGATGGTGTTGTTGAAGCGCGTATGCGTTTCCCAACTGGCAGTGCCGACCGCGGCGATAGCAGCAGTGGGGGCGTTGGGGGTTCCCACCACAGCG
>JAHJDJ010000172.1 GCA_018812585.1 bacterium | reverse complement strand
TCAGCGGACGATTGGTGGCCACTCTGGCAGACGGCGTCCGCACAGCAGGAATCCATGAAGCGACTTTCGACGCCGCTCACCTGTCATCAGGCGTCTATGTTTACCGCCTGTCGGTAGCCGATTACTCCGCCGCAGGCAAACTTGTGCTGATGAAATAAAATCGAAAATATTGCGATGTATCCCGGAAATTCCACACTTCGCAAACGAACATTGACATGACAATACATGGAGGTAGTATGAGAAAGGGTTTAGTTGCGCTTCTTTTGGTCTTGCTGACAGGGCCCGCACTTGCGCTCAATGTCGTTACCCAGGACCAGGCAGTCGACCTGGTGGAGCAATCCCTTCTACCCCAGGGCAGGGACGCTGTAGCCATTCTGGTCTGGGGTCCAGTAGCCGCCGGAACTCAAGTTCTGGGAACCCTGGAAACGGTGGCCAGAACACCCGCCGAAGGCTTTGTGGTCTACATTGACCCCACCCCGACGGCCAACCTGTTTCACCCCGTTATCTATGCGTTTGTGAACCGGGTAACCGGCGTAATAACCACCTATGATGCAGAGAGTCCTCCACAAAATTACACAGAATATACCCGAGTTGAAACTGCCATCTGGACAAAATTGATGGCCGCAGAAAACGTGCGAGCGCCGATCCCGAAAGAACCCTATAACAATACCGACCCGGATCGCGGCGAACGCTGGGCTGTGCTGGCCAACGGAGGGCACAATGCCGGTAATAATCACGTCCGCTACTGGAATGACCTCTCCAATATCTACATCACTCTGCATTCAGTGTATGGCTATTCCGACGATCACATCCTCGTGCTCTGTTCGGATGGCCTGAATCCAGCGCCGGATCAATCTAACGGCCTGAACTCTGATCCCGACCTGGACAACGACGGCGACGATGATATCACCCATTCCTGTACTCTTCAGGACGTCGCTAACGTCTTCAACTATCTCGCTGGCGTGCTGACGGCAGATGACAAGCTGTTCGTCTTCTGGACAGATCACGGCAGTTCCGATGGCGGATGGAATACGCATTTTAACCTGTGGAATGAAGAATCGCTGTTTGATTGGCATTTCGCAGAATTGATGGACGCCCTGCCCGCCTGTGAAAAGATCAGCACCTTTGAACCCTGCTATTCGGGCGGTTTTCTGGATAACCTCAATGTCCCTCCCGGACCCACGGTCGCCTCCTCAGCCTGCACTCATGACCAGGTTTCCTGGGCCATGCCGCCGGATTACATGTACGATACCTACGTCTTCCACTGGACCGCGGCAGTCAAAGGTGAAGACGCATACGGCAATCCTGTGGATGCCGATTACAACGGCGACTCGATCATCACCATGGATGAAGCTTACCGTTATGCTGAAATCCATGATACCTCAAACGAAGATCCGCAGTACATCGATTATCCCGCAGGAGTCGGTCAAGGCATCTCCCTGTGGCCCACAGGCGAAGGTCCCTTCCTGGTAATCGCCGATAAAGAGTTCAATGACCTCAACGGTAATATGAACGGCGCGCCCGACCCGGGTGAAACCATCGAGATGACTCTGACGATGACCAACGTCGGCAGCGGCACCGGATCGAACATTGTGGGAACTCTTTCGACCACCGATCCTTACCTGACTATCACCCAGAACACCTCCTACTTCCCTGATCTCGCACATTTTGAACAGGGATTGGGAGCGCCGCCCTATTCGTTCGATATCAGCGCTGCCTGCCCACAGGGACAGATGGTCGCCTGCGACCTGCACATCGAAGCGGACAGCGCCTACACCAATGACGTCGTCATCTCCTTCATGGTGGGTGATCCCATGTACGATCCCGTCGGCCCTGATGCTTACGGGTACTATATCTATGATATCCTCGATCAACCCGGCGGCCCCACCTATGATTGGGTGGAAATCTGCGCAGATTCCGGCGGCCCGGGAACGCTCGTGCCGTTCGTCGCGGACGACGAATTCTTCCACTTCGAACTCCCCTTTACGTTCACCTACTACGGCGCTGCTTACGATTCGATCACCGTAGGAGCTAACGGATGGATCGCTCCCGGCATCGTCTCGGAAGAGGATTACTCCAATTCAGCCATCCCTGATCCCGACGGCCCGGAACGGATGATCGCCGCATACTGGGAAGATCTGTCTCCTCAGAGAACCAATTCCGGCCGCGTCTGGACCTGGTATGATGCGGTGAATCATCTCTACTTCATCGAATACAACCATATCGAACAGTATTCTCCTACCGGCTCGTTTGAAACATTTCAGGTGATCTTAAGAGACCCGGATCATTACCCCACAGCCACGGGTGATGGGCAGATTGTCGTGCAGTATAAGGATATCTCAGGCACCGTGCAATCTGAAGGGACGGTCGGTATCGAAAATGAGATGGAAACGATCGGAGTGCAGTATCTCTTTGATGGCGCCTACGATGAACATGCCGCACCGCTGGCTGGCGGCGCGGCGCTGCTGATCACGACCATCGAGGGCATTCCTGACATCCCAGTCGTGCTCACCCCTTATGGCATGCCCATCCAGATTCCACCGACAGGAGGCACGTTTGACTACAACATCCAGATCACAAATAATGCTGGTTATTCCAATACCTTCGATGTCTGGATCGATGCGCTTCTGCCCTCCGGTTCGTCGACGCCTGTGCTTTTAGGCCCTGCAACGTTGACAGTTCCTGCCGCCACCACCATCGACCGCGACCGTACGCAAGCGGTTCCGGCGAATGCCCCGTCGGGAATCTACACCTACAATGCCTACACCGGGATCTATCCCTCAACCATCTACGCTACGGACAACTTCGACTTTGAAAAGCTAACGATGGGGACAGGTGAGATCATCTATGGTTGGGAAAACTGGGGCGAACCGTTCGAGATTGCCGCTGAAAATCAGGTCATCTCACCTCAAAAGTTCAGCATGAACAGCGCTTATCCCAACCCCTTCAACCCGGTCACCACCTTATCCTTCGATCTGCCGGAAGCGGTCAAGGTCAGCTTAAACGTCTATGACATTTCCGGACGCCTGGTTGCCGAATTAGTCGCTGGCTGGCGTAATATAGGAAGTCACGAAGTGACCTTCGATGCCTCTACTCTGGCATCGGGAGTATACCTGTATGCCATTACCGCCGGTGACTTCCAAGCCTCCGGCAAGATGGTGTTGATGAAGTAGCTGATAGCTGCTGGCTGTTAGCGATTGGCTGTTGGCAAACAGCAATCTGTAG
Organism: bacterium; assembly: GCA_018812585.1. Classification (GTDB taxonomy): domain Bacteria; phylum Electryoneota; class B3-LCP; order B3-LCP; family B3-LCP; genus JAHJDJ01. Next base: position 7,636 of record JAHJDJ010000172.1, on the reverse strand, counting down.
GGGCAGGCCTCCGTGTCTGCCCTTTTTATATTAAAGTGCCATCGTGCCCCCGCACTCGACGAAAAGTAATCCGTTGTCGAGACAATCATAATCTGCGCAATCCCTTAATCAGCGTCAATCTGTGATTCAGACTATTCTGGATTCCGGATCGCACTAGATGATCCAGTGGACTGCGCTTAAACAACCTTACATATCAGCATTCAAACCGAACTTTCTATTCACCCCCTTTTTTTCACTTCACCAACTCTTTTCCCTTGACTTTTCGCATTTTCGGCATTATATTATTAGTATCAATCTCGGTGCACTGGCTACTTGAGAATTGATGGCAGACTGCAACATAAGCATTGGGATCTTCGTTCTCTGAGATTTAATTGGAGTGGGAAGATCCCTTTTATTTTTTATTACTAAAACCAATAGAAGGAGGCAACGTATGAAATCTACAATCAGTTTTGTATTAGCGCTATGCTTCGTTTGTGCCGGAGCGCTGGCACAATCGCCCGATCCCATCGTGGGAGCGGAAACAAGCACAGTGCTGGGTCCGGTATCGGATTCGTTCGTCCCGGAAACCGGCTTTATGGATTTGGTCGGCACACCTGAACAGTTCGGCACCACCTGGTACGATTACCAGCACAACGGCAGCATGAGCCGCATGATCGCTTATGGAGATGACGGTTCAGTGCACTGCTGCTGGACCAACGGTTTAGCGTCCGGCGCAGCGCAGCGCGTAGTTTACTACAATATGCGTAATGCCGCCGGCGCCTGGCTGTATGGGCAGACCGGCGTGCAGGTCAACACCACCGACCGCTGCGGATATTGCACCCTCGCTCTCGACCTTGACGGCAATGCGGTCATCGCCTATCATGGGTACAACACCGGATCGACCACCAACCTGATCTACGTCTACAATTCAACCGGCGAACATCAACTGCCCGGCTACCCGGTTGGCGTCACCGATATCGCCTGGCCGCATGTCTGTGTCGATATCCGCGGTTACATTCACGTCGTCTGTGCGAAAAATCCCACGGGAATCATTTACTATTCCCGCAGTGAAAACGACGGCCTCACCTGGACGGACTGGGTGGAAGTCGCCAACTGGGGCACCGGAGGCGGGGTTTCGCAAACCATCGCTGCAGATATGGCAACCGGTAACGTCGCCATTGGATACACGCGTCCAGTGACCACCTCTTCTTACGATGAAGACGTCTACTACGTCGAATCGACCGACGGCGTCACCTGGAATTTCGCCCTCCCCATGAACATCACCAACTTCGCCACGGGCGGTCACCCCATGAGCAGCACATGCCGCGCCTATTCCGACGTCAACCTGCTTTATGATTCAGCAGGCGATCTTCACGCCGCATATACCGCCATTCCCTACCCCTATCAACTGGATGTGGGCGGTATGATCTGGCACTGGTCCCAAGCGACCGGTCATCGCAAGGTCTTCGGAACATTCAGTGAAAATCCCTGGATCGCCTTCAATGATCCAGGCGCCTGGCATTATCCCATCAACCGGCCGCATATCGCTGAAGGAACAGATGGCAATTTCTACTGCCAGTGGGGTCAATGCACCACGCCGGGCGATGTCTCATCGGCAGGCTACGGCAATTGGGATCAGTACGTTTCATACAGCGAAGACGGCGGCTATAACTGGATGGCGCCGGTTAACGTCACAGACACACATTCGCCGGGAGCTCCTGGCGGTCAGTGCATGAGCGAAAACTGGTGCAGCACGGCCGAAGTCGTCAGTGACAAGATCCACTTGCAGTACATCTTCGACCTGGATGCGGGCGGCATTCCCCACACGGAAGGCACCTGGACCTTAAATCCGGTCTTCTATCAACCGGTGCCCATCGACTCGATTATGACCGAAATGGTCGTGGACGTCACACCTGATACCGCGGCTTCGATTCCTCCCGGCGGAGGAACGGTTAATTATACCGTGCGCATCGAAAACAACGGCCTCTGGACGGTCTACTTCGACGGGTGGGTAACGTTGGAACTGCCCAGCGGAGGCACTTATGAAGTCCTGGCGCGCTCGAATCTCTTCATGCCCGCAGGTAATTTCCTCGAAAGAACGCTGGCCATGGTGATCCCCGGAGCAGCGCCTGCGGGGACGTACGTAGCAACGCTGGGCGTCGGTCATTATGGCTGGAACGTCTTTGCCGAAGATATGCTGGTCTTCGAAAAAACCGGTGTGGATGCCGCGGCGGGAGGCGAGTTTGCCCTCGAAGGTTGGTGGGAAGTTCCCGAGAAGAGTATGGAACAGATCCCCACGGATCATAACCTGATCACCTGCTACCCCAACCCCTTCAATCCGGTCACCACCTTATCCTTCGATCTGCCAGTGGCCGCGGAAGTGACCCTGGATGTGTTCGATATTTCCGGGGCGCGCGTAGGGGTCGGTCTTGCGCCGACCCGAAAATATTCCGCCGGCTCCCACTCCATCATCTTCGACGGATCAAGCTTAGCATCTGGCATCTACTTCTACCGCCTGACCGCAGCAGACTTGAACGCCTCAGGCAAGATGGTGCTGATGAAGTGACAATCAACCATGTCACTCCGGCTTGTCCGGAGTCAGATATGGTTCATCCAACAGATTCTGCCGAAGGCATGCCTATGGCACAAGCAAGCGGGAATGACGAATGAACAAGTCAGGGGCGAACCTCGTGTTCGCCCCTTTTTTTCGCCTCTGGCGAGTTCTATACCCCCAGATTCCCCAACTGAAATCATGAGAAAAAAATCATTTTTAAATATCCGCTATTGACAAAGTGTTAAAAAGTTGTTATATTAAATTAACATTATTGCCAGAGATGGTGCTGGTATGACAGTATCTTAAGGAAATGTTGACAACTGCCGAATTCTTACCAAACTGCGAATAACGAAACTGCTTAGATTTATCGGGAGGAGTAATTGCCATGAAAGTTTCTATTGGCCTTATTGCGGGAATTGTTTCCGTCATTTACCTGTTGATCACCACCAGTGTACTGGTGGCTGAAGCTCAGGTCTACCAGCAGTGGGTGGCGAGATATGATGGACCTATAAGCACAGGTGATTCGGGGGACGACATCGCCGTTGATGAAGATGGAAATGTGTATGTCACAGGGTCGAGTACAGGTGACAATTCTTCCTCTGATTACACCACCATCAAATACGATTCCACAGGCGTTTATCTTTGGGTCGCCAGATACGATGGGCCTTCTGGTGGATCAGACCAACCCGAGGATATGGTCATAGATGTGGACGGTAGCGTATACGTCACGGGCCGCAGCAAAGGTGATGCCACGGACTGGGACTATGCCACCGTCAAATATGATTCCGACGGCAATGAGCTGTGGTCAGCACGGTATAACGGCACGGGTAATGATTGGGATAGAGCTTATGCCGTTGCAGTTGATCCAGATGGGAATGTCTTCGTTACAGGCTACAGCGAAAACCTCGACGACAAAGATCTTGTTACCATCAAGTACAACTCCTCAGGCGACCAGCAGTGGGTTGACCGATACAACGGCCCAGGTAATGAAGACGATGCGGGGTGGGCAATAACAGCCGATAGCAATGGATATGCCTACGTGACAGGTTACAGCAAAGGAACAACTCCTACTAATGATTACTTGACCATTAAGTTCGATCCCTCCGGGGCAAGGCAATGGGTTGCCCGCTACAACGGTCCGGGCAGTTGGTATGATTACGCAAGCGCTATCGCCCTGGACGCAGAAGGAAACGTCTATGTTACGGGCAGGAGCACGGGCAATGGAACTAGCACAGATTATGCAACCATCAAGTATGATCCGAACGGCAATGAGCAGTGGGTAGCCCGATACGACGGCTTAGTGAGTGATAACGATGATGCAAAAGATCTAGTTCTGGACGACGATGGGAATGTGTATGTCACAGGCGAAAGTATGGGTTATGGGGTAAGTTACGCCTACGATTGGGCAACCGTTAAATATGACAATGATGGCGCCCAGCAGTGGGTAGCTCGGTACAACGGTCCAGGAAATTATTGGGACGTCGCCTATGATTTGGCTGTTGATGGCGCTGGTAATGTTTATGTTGCTGGAATGTGTACTGGTGAATTGACAGGCTGGGACTATACCACTGCCAAATATAACGCCGCAGGAATCGAAGAATGGGTCATATGTTATGATGGTCCGGAGTATGGACAGGGACAGGATATCATCTACGCAATGACCATCGATGATGAAGGGAATACCTATGTAACAGGGTACAGTGGGGGGAATGGTACAGATGAGGACATCGCGACTTTAAAATATTCACAGACTGATACCCCTTACTTCGAACTAACTCTGACACCCTTTGTCAACCCGATTCAAATCCCCGCTTCCGGAGGTAGTTTCGAGTTTTACCTGTCAGCCAGCAACAATATCAGCACTGTCGGGGAGGTTGACATTTGGGTTGAAGCTGCCTTAGATGATGGACTGGTGCATAATTATATTCTGGGATCCGCCAACGCCAACCTGGATCCCGGATCAACCCTCTGGCATCACACACAGATCGTACCGGAATCAGCCCTTGCCGGTTCATACTACTATGTCGCCTATATCGGGAAATATCCCTATTTGACCTGGGACAGTGATTCCTTGGTATTCACCAAACTAAACGGAGATGGCAGCCCGCCACTGGGTGACCAGAGCACCTGGAGTGATCCCTTCCAGGATGAGGCGGCAACAACTTCTGAGATAACTCCAACTGCGTTTTTCGTATCATCGGTCTACCCCACTCCCTTCAATCCGACCACCAGTATCAGTTTCGATCTACCCGAAGCAGGTCAGGTGCATCTGGCTGTTTACGATCTGCAGGGTCGTTTAGTTCAGAAACTGGTTCAGGGGCACCGTAACGCTGGATCGCACCAGGTCACTTTCGAGGCCTCGAACCTGGCGTCAGGTATCTATCTGTATCACATGAATGCAGGTGAATTCAATACGACAGGCAAAATGGTGCTTCTGAAATAGCTGGAAGCAGAGAAGAGTGATTTTTATCTTGATGATAAGCAACAAGCTGAATCAAAGCACACTTAGAATTTCTATCCAGAGGATAAAGCCATGAAAAATTATATCCAAATTATGGTTATAATTGCCGCATTAATTTCGCTGTCTCTGGCAATGACACCAGAACAAGCCAGTGCTCAAGTCTTCGAACAATGGCTGGCTGCTTACGACGGACCGGCAAGTGAATACGATAAGCCTAATGATATGTTCGTTGATGAGTACGGATACATATATATAACAGGATTTAGTGAGGCAACAAGTAACGAAAAGGACTATACAACTCTCAAATATAATCCCCTGGGTGTCCTGCAATGGGAAGCCCGCTATGATGGACCAGCTGACGGTGAAGATATGGCCTCTTCTCTTGCTGTAGATTCTGATGGCAATGTCTTCGTTACAGGATCCAGTTGGGGCGGCCTAACTGACTATGATATCGCCACCATAAAATATGATGCTGAAGGTGTTGAACAGTGGGTTGCCAGGCATGACGGCATAGGTGGCGAAGGTGACGGTGCAAGCGCCATCGTGATCGATAACGACGGCAATGTTTACGTGACAGGAGGAAGTGGGGGTAGCTTCAAAGACGTCGACTGCTTAACCATCAAGTACGATGGCGACGGCGTTGAACTATGGACTGCCAGGTATGGTGATCCGTCATATCCTGAAGGCGCTGGTATGATAGCCCTTGACGCAGATGGAAATATCTACGTGACCGGGACCAGTTGGGGATCAGGGACGTCGCAAGACTATCTCACCATCAAATACGACGCTGACGGTAACGAATTGTGGGTCGCCATATTTGATGGGCCAGGAAACGAAACTGACCACCCCACAGATATGGTATTGGATAGTGACGGAAATGTTTACGTCACTGGTAAATGCAGCGAAATTATTAGCGGCGCCGACTATGGAACCATAAAATACGATACAGATGGCAACCTGTTATGGGCAGCATATTATAACGGCCCGGCAAATGAAGGCGATCTTGCAACTGCCCTGACCATTGATGAGGATGGCAATGTTTACGTAACAGGAAACAGCGAATCAAATTGGTATTCTTTCGATTTTGCAACTGTAAAATATGACGCCAGTGGTGGGGAGCAGTGGGTGTCGAGATATAATGGCCCCGCAAATTATTCTGATGGAGCAAACTCCTTGGCTATTGACGCAGCCGGCAACATCTATGTTACCGGTAACAGCGATGGCATCGGTACGAACGGCGATTTTGCGACCATCAAATATAATGCGGAGGGCGTGGAACAATGGATCGTGCGTTACAACGGCCCGGACAATTATGATGACTACCCAGTCGAAATTACGGTTGACGCAACTGGAAATGTTTATGTCGCCGGTGAGAGTTGGACATATGAATCCTCCGATAACTTTGTTACTATCAAATACAGCCAAATTGACGATCCATATTTCCAAATCGAACTGACTCCGTTCAGTGCCCCGATTCAGATCCCCGGTTCAGGCGGCAGCTTCGAGTATTACCTGTTTGCCGATAATAATGTGGGCGAATCCTATACGGCAGACCTCTGGATCGAAGTGGCTCCTCCGCAATGGTCAGCGCATGACCTCGTGCTGGGGCCTGCCAGCGTTACCTTGGAGACTGGAACTTCAGGCTGGCACCGAATTCAGTCAGTACCCGGTGCAGCGCCTGCGGGTCGATATCAATACGTAGCAACCGTGGGATTGTATCCTTACTTGATCTGGGATTGCGATACGTTGGAGTTTGAAAAACTGGAGAGCGGGGATGACAGCGATCCAGATGAAGGGACCGACTGGAGCGAGCCTTTCGAAGCTGACGAAGCAACATCACTTCAAACTTCAAACTATAAACTAATAACGATCTCCCCCAACCCCTTCAACCCGGTGACGATGTTGTCATACGATTTACCGGAGGCTGCAGAGATCAACCTGTCCGTCTATGATGTTTCCGGGCGGTTGGTAGCCGAATTAGTCGATGGTTGGCGCAATGCGGGAAGTCACGAAGTGACCTTCGATGCCTCTAACCTGGCGTCAGGAATCTATCTGTATCGCCTGGATGCTGGCGAGTTTTCAGCGACAGGGAAGATGGTGTTGATGAAGTAGTATGAAAATCCGCGTAGGGGTCGGTCTTGCGCCGACCCGCTCATGGCTGAATGTAGGGGCGGGTTTCCCCCTGAAAGGGGTGCCTTCGGCAAAACCCGCCCCTACACATCTGCGTAGTCGGGGTCGCCTATGCCAATGGTGCCCCTGACAGCCTTTATTCCGTAGTCGGGGTCGTCCCTGACCCCGACACCTCCTAACTCCGCATTCGCCTCTATTTTTATCATATATGACATTTAGATGTTGCTTTTAGCCCGGGTGGGAGCTATCTTCAATTAGAATTACAGCCGAATTCAGGGCGAAGCCCTAACTGATTTGGCTGCATGACAGGTTTAACACCTAAGGAGGTTATCATGGCGGAAAGTGTTTACAAGATCATCGAATTGGTGGGATCCAGCACCGAATCGTGGGAAAAAGCTGCGGCGGCGGCTGTGGAGCGAGCCGGAGAATCCCTGCGGGATCTGCGGGTGGCGGAAATCGTCGAAATGGATATGGTCTTGAACAACGGCAAAGTTGAAGCCTACCGCACCAAG
>JAHJDJ010000171.1 GCA_018812585.1 bacterium | reverse complement strand
CATAAAAAATCGAAGTATTCTATTAAATGCTTGACCTTCAGAAAAAACTTTTGTACATTGAGCAGACTTAGTCTATTCTAAAGTCTAAAAGGTTCGAACTTCATTATTATAATGAGTATCTTCATCTCATACAGGTATAGTCGCAGACGCACACCTGAAAGTCGACCCAAACGAGATCGGCAGACAGCGCGGAGGCACGATCAATTTCACCTGAAACGGTGAACATGATGGCGTCTTTTCTCTTTTATAAAAGGGAGAAGGCTGGAATTACCCCCAAAAAGATTAAAATAATTCGGGTTTTGTGAGATACATCACTCACTAGGCCCCATAGATTTCGTATCATGGCTACAGATTAAGGTAAGTTCAACTGAGAGGAGTGACGCGGATAGCCCTTGTGATCGTTTTTTTTGCACCTGCCTGTATGCAGTACTACCAGGCAATTTCCCACACGGCTGCCCGCATCTTCCACACCAGACCAGATCCAAGTGCACTGCTTACTTATCACCAGATAGCACGCGTTGATTTGAGATGAAACAGGTGTTCAGAGGGGATGCATGAAAGTTGAAAAAAAGTTTTTCTTCAATGTCAGAGTCGACAACGTAAATCTTGAGGATACACTAAAACATTGCGAAGATTATATTCGCTCAGGAGTTCCTCACCAGATCGTTGTCGTCAACGTCGCCAAATTAGTCAAAGCTCGTCACGACCAGATACTACGCCGCATCATCAATGACGCTGACATCGTCGGCGCCGATGGGATGCCGCTGGTCTGGTTGTCGAAATACATGGGACAGCCCATCGCTGGTAGAGTCAACGGTACCGATCTGATGGGTGAACTGGTAAAAAAGGCCGCTGAAAAAGGCCATTCCATCTACTTCCTCGGCGCGAAGCCGGACGTGGTCCGCAAGGTCGTTGATTCCTACACGAAGCTCTATCCCAAACTGAAGGTCGCCGGTTACCGCGACGGATACTTTAAATCCGAAGAAGAAGACCGCGTCGCAGATGAAATCCGCGAAAGCGGAGCAGACATCATCTTCCTGGCCTTTGGATCTCCGAAGAAAGAAAAGTTCGTCAGCAAATATTTGTATCGCATGGGCGTTCCGGTGGTGCACGGCGTCGGCGGTAGTTTTGACGTCGTTGCCGGTGTAACCAAAAGAGCCCCCGTCTGGATGCAAAACTGGGGACTGGAATGGTTCTATCGCTTCCTGCAGGAACCGGGACGGATGTGGAAACGCTATCTGCTGACTAATCTGAACTTCCTGCTGCTGGTAGGCGCAGAGATGTTTAAACGCACGGTCCGTGTACAGCGTGCCTAACTGATTCTACCGTTAGAAATAAAAGCCGAACTTCGTCTGGAGCTCGGCTTTTTTTATTGTACAATCAGCCATCTGCCTCACCTCAAACTTTACTCCCCGACAAATAACTTGATTCTGATCAGAAAATCGCGTATATTTCTTGCCATCCAAACTAAGGGTGCTCATGAAAAATATCAAGTATTTACTGTTAGTGATGCTTTTCTTCGTCAGCGTTTTCGCGGTCATCAGAGGCCTGCTTCTATGGCGCTATATCGAACTCGCGCAAGACATCGATTCCGCCACGATAATCAAATCATTTCTAATCGGTTTCCGCTTTGACTTAACCGTCACAGGCTATTTGATCGCGCCCATTGCATTGATCGGCCTTATACCCAGGATTGGCTTCTCTTCCTCAAAGACTACCCGCATTATCTCCACAATATATCTGACGATAACCGGCATCCTTGCCTTCTTACTGAATATCATTGACCTGGAATTCTTCGGTCATTTCAATACGCGGCTGAATCACTTGGCTTTGCAATGGTTTGATACGCCCGAAATAGTATTGCAGATGCTTTGGGAATCATTTTCTCTGCCGCTGTATCTGATCGCTCTTATCGCACTGATAGCTGGCGTCTATTGGTTTCTGAGAAGCATATCGAAATTGACCTTCAAGCGGCCTGAAAGACTCACCTGGTACTGGCAGTTAGCAATCTATCCTCTGGCTTTGGGATTGATATTTCTGGCGATCCGAGGCAGGATTTCGCAGTGGTCGCCGATTAATTGGGGGATCGCCTACTTCAGTCCCCATAATTTCCCCAATCAGCTCGCCTTGAATAGCTGCTTCACCTTTATGAATGATACCCTGTTTGAGGACGCTGACAGAACCGCTGGAAAAGAATTCGCTGACCTGATGTCCGTTGCAGAGGCGAACCGGAGAACCAGAGGCATTCTGGACATCGATGAGCAGAATCTGATCCCCAATCATCCCATCGCCAGGATCGATAGTTCTGGTGAGAAGATGCCCCTCAATGTCATCGTGGTCGTGATGGAATCGCTGGCGGCTGATTTCCTGTCAAGCTGCGGGGGCGTCGAGGATCTGGGACCAGAATTCGACCGACTTGCTATGGAGGGGATGCTGTTCCCGCACTTCTTTGCCAATGCAGGATTCACCCGAAATGCAGTCTTCTCAATTGTCACCGGCCTGCCTCCGATGCAGGGGAAGCCGCTGATCAACCGCATGGAAGGTCAGTACGAATTTTCAGGGTTGGGTACCCTGCTGCGCGCGCGAGGCTACCGCACGCGGTTCTACATTCCACACGACCCGCATTTCGATAATATGCAGGGCTTTACATTGGCCAATGGGTTCGAATATTTGACCTCAAAAGATAATTTTCCACCCGATTCCGCGGTCTCCTGCCTGGGAGTGCCGGATGGCGTTCTATACCGCAGAGCGCTGCAGGATTTCAATCAACTGGAGGAGCCTTTCCTCGGCATGATACTGACCGGGTCGAATCACCATCCGTTTATCTGCCCGGATGTGCCTTATCCCCGCTATAACCCGGATGATCCCAATGCTGAACGATTTGATGCTTTTTTGTATGCAGACTACGCGCTGGGTCGTTTTTACGAAGGCATTCAAGAGGCGGAATGGGGGGATAATACGCTGCTGGTTGTCTTCGGAGATACCGGATTGAATTGGCAAACCAAGCTGGAGCTGGATCTCAGTCTCTACCGGACGCCTTTGCTGCTGGTCTGCCCGGACGTGCTTGATCCGGGAATCAGCTCTCGTATCGGCAGCCAGATCGATGTGACAGCAACAGTGATGGATATCTTAGGCGGGGAGTGGGTCAATAATACTCTGGGGGCGAGCTTACTGCGAGAAGGGGATAACCACGCCATTTTCCACCATAGCGGGGTGTTAGGCTTCATTCGTGGGGATTACTATTTCATCCGCTCACGGGATGGCCAGAAACACTTGTATGCCTATCCGGGTCTGGAACCGGTCTTGGAGCAGTCTGGGTTGGCAGAGCAGCTTTACCGCGATTTCGCCGCGTTTACCATCACAACTCATCATCTGATCAGTGCGCGGCTGCAAGGCGTCCCTGAACTTCCGGTCTCCGTTCAGAAGTGATCAACCTTCAATCGTAAACTGGTCTATTTCTTCGAAATTAGGTGTGTACACTCTCCCTGACAATCGCTTGCCTATCCGTTCGAATACACAAAAATGGATCCCTTTATGGAACCTGAGACTCACCTCGTCTCCAACATCGGTTTTATCGTATAGAGGCGCACCACCACCCCCTGTAACAATGTATGTAATCCCTTCTTTCTCCAAACGCTCGTAACTGTGATTGTGCCCATTGATCACCAGGTCAACGCCATATTCTGCAAATAGAGGCGTTAGTTTGTAACGCAACGATCGCGATGGCTCCCATTTCCCCACCGTGAAGACCGGTATATGGAAGATCGCAACCGTCAGCAGCGTATTATCAGGAGTTGATTGCAGATCCTTAAGTATCCACCGGTATTGTGTCGAATCCTGCCACTGGTCCCTTTCGCTGTCTATGACAATGTAATGGATACTGTCGTGATCCGTCGAAAACCAGGATCTGCTGTCAGGCAGGTCGAAGTAATCCGCGAACTGGGCGGCGTCTTTTTCGTGATTACCCCGCGCAGGAAGAAAGAGTGCGCCCTCCATCAGAGGCTGCATGATTTCCAGGGACGTGTCCCATTCCTTCTTGCGGTCGTTGTGTGTGACGAAATCCCCGGTATGAATGACGACTGACGGTTCGCTTTGCAGTATGGCCTGCACTAATTCTCGATGCCGGTTGTGATGTTCCCTGCTGTCTCCGTAAGCGACGATACCGTGCTTTGGCAGATCAGGGGGCGGGGTGGAGGTGTTACTGCAACCGCTTAGCAGTAGAATGATGAGCGTGATCACGAGCCAGGATTTCAATAGCTGCAACGATGACTCCTCAATTTAACAGAATTGCTGCTAAATTTAAAATATGAGGAAGCGAAATGCAACAACTGTGTGTGTCAATTCTGTCAGTGCATCTATCGCTTGTGATCTTCTCAAAAGCGTATTTTATCAATTAATTCAGGTATACTCTTCTTGACAAAATAAGAAGAAATGCCTATATTTAGACAAATCCCATCACCTTCAACAAATCGAGGAGACTGACTATGTATCTCAGAAATAACTTCACGATCTTCCTTCTGGCAGTGACCTTGCTCATGTTCTGCTGGATGGGAACAGCTCTTTGTGATGACGACGACGAAGGACTGGGAGAGGCTTCCGGCGGCGTCATGCAGGGTTGGCAGAGCGATTTCAATCTGGATAACAGGATTTTCGCTGATCAGGGTGAAAACAGTTATTTCATCTTGAAACCGGGATTTCAGATCGTGCTGGCCGATGAGGATGACCGTGTCACCCTCACCGTTATGGATGAGACCCGCGAGGTTGGTAACATCATGACTCGGGTCGTCGAGGAGAGGGAAGAAGAGGATGGCGAGCTGGTAGAAATATCGCGCAACTTTTTTGCCATCGATGCTGATAATGGCGACGTCTTCTATTTTGGCGAAGAAGTGGATATCTACAAGAAGGGGAAGGTGGTGAAGCACGAAGGCGCCTGGCTGGCTTATGAAGGCGATGCGCTGCCGGGGTTGATCATGCCGGGGTCGCCTAAGATCGGTATGAAATATTATCAGGAGATCGCCCCAGGGAAAGCGCTGGACCGAGGAGAAGTGATCAGTCTGACCGAGACCTTTAAAACACCAGCCGGAACCTTTGACAACTGCCTGAAGACTAAGGAAACCTCCGGACTGAATCCGCTGGAAAAAGAATACAAGCGGTATGCTCCCGGCATCGGCCAAATTCAGGATGAGGATTTATTATTGGTAAAGTATGGATATATCGTGGAAGAGTAGGGTGGGCATGTCCAATTACTTGCAACTACGAATAGCAACATGATTACCATCCGCAAATACAAAGAGAACGACCTCCCTGAATTGAAGCTCTTATCCGGCGAATTACACGAGGAATTGCGTCAATTCGACAAACGGTTAGCTCCGACCGAGGAGATCATCGAGCCCTATTTCAAATATCTGCTGGATAGGATAAGCTCTACTGAGGGTACCTTTTTCATCGCAGAAGCGGACGGTCAAATAATGGGGCATCTCTGCTTTTTCGGGCGGGTCGATCCGCTGGAACCGGACGTTTATCCGGGTCAGAACAGCTTCATCGCCGAATTGTACGTGAAACCGGCTTATCGGCGGCAGAAGATAGCCGACCGTCTGCTGAAGGAAGCGGAAACTTATACGCGTAGCCTGGGGATTAACCGCATCGAAATGGCGGTACTGCATGAAAATGTCAACGCTCACGCCGTTTTTCAGGCGAAAGGATACCGGGAGAGTGTTCATATCTTGAGTAAAGAGTTATGAGCCATTAATGTGTATATTTAAGGGAAAACTACTTTCCACAGCGTCAGAACTTATTTCTGACGTTTTTTGTTGCCTTGCACACGGCATTATAAAGAGAAATTATATGGTTATCTCTTGATATAGCTGGAGTGTGGGAGTATATTGGTGAAAATCGACGCTATCCAGAGGCGACTCAAAATAGCATTGAAGTAAAATAGATTGCTGTAAAATTTTCTTTATTGCAGCAAAGCATGAGCAGGCAAATCCCTAAATATCCGATATTTGGAACCACCTTGACGGTAAACACAAAAAACGTTCTTCAACTGGTTTTTCGCAGCACAAAATTCAACCTGGTCGCCTGGATGGGCATGATTGTAAATTCTGCCTGCCTGTATCTGTTTAAAGGGATACTGCATATTCCTATTATTCCTGCCGGTCTGCTGGCCATCGAAATCGCCATCATTCACAACTTCCTCTGGCATCGCTACTGGACCTGGAATGACCGCAACGGCGAAAACCCGAAATCATTCTTTAAGCATCTCTTAATTTACAATAGTATGACCGGGCTGGTCGATCTGGTGGCAAATATAACAGTACTCTGGTCTCTGACTACTTTTGCAGGGGTCCATTTTATGATCTCGAACTTATGTGGGATGATGTTAGGGCCATTTATAAAATTCTGGCTGAATGAGAAGGTCATCTTTAAAGGACGGAAAGCATAGTGGACGCCCTTGATTCGAACTCATCCAAAGCACGCATCAACAACATTTCCCTGGGACCCTTTGAGCGCCGCGTGCTCCCCTGGATGGCGGTGCGCCTGCCGGAATGGGTGATCCCCGACCACTTGACGGGATTGGGCCTGGCCGCGACGCTGATTATTGGCGCTGCTTATTGGTTGACGAATTTCAATAGTAACTGGCTGTGGGTGGTAAATGCCGGGTTGGTTCTGCATTGGTGGGCGGACAGTTTAGACGGCACCTTAGCCCGGGTGAGGCACATCGAACGGGAACGTTACGGCCTATTTGTGGATCATTTCAGCGACGCCATTTCAACGTTCGTGATCTGTTTTGCTATGGGGCTTTCCAACTTCATGGAGATGAACCTCGCTCTGCTGTTGATCATCGCCTACTTCTCCATGACCATTCTGGTCTATCTGGTGACCATTGCCCGAGGCGTCTTCAAAATCTCTTTTGTCGGGTTTGGCCCCACAGAAGTCCGTTTGGCCATTATTATCTCAAATATCATTGTCTGGTGGTTTAATAATCCCACCTTTAATATCCTGGGGAAGCGATTCACGCTTTTCAGCTTATTGGCTCTGGGAGCGGCGCTGGTGCTGTTCTCGCTGTTCCTCAGCTTCGGTGTTATCGAAGGCCGCAAGCTTTACAAACTGGATCCACCTAAATTCCGTCAACCCACCAAATCGGGTGATCAGTAATCACAAGAAGAATGCAAGCGGCTATTTGCCTGCTTTAAATAAAGCGTCAGAAATTTCTTTCTGGCGCTTTTTGTCCTCCTAACTGCGTATTGGAAAAAGAGAAATGATGGGAATATCTCTTGACATGTGGAGGTAGGTGGGGTATATTGGGGAGAAAACTCAAGAGTGATTTATCTCTGTCTCAACTGAAGGATCGGCGAAGACACGACACTCTTCGAAAATGCAAGGGAAACTGGCAACTGTTTGTCTTCTGCTTAATTCAAAGGTGAACTCGACTGTAATGCAGATATCACTTTCATTCAAACACGGAGGTCAAATCATGGAAGCGACATCTTCACCAACCAAAATGGTGACCTACTCGCGTTGGACAGCAAGAATTCTGGGAACACTCATTGTAGTATTTTCTCTATCCTTCTTCATTGCGAATGTGATAGAGCAAGGTGAAATGCCCAATCCCGATTTCGGTCATGGGTTAGTAACATTTCTGTTTATCATTGCGCTGATCGGTTTTCTCATTGCCTGGCGATGGGAAGGATTCGGTGGTATATTATCTGCAATTAGCATCGTCCTTATGGCAATGGTGAATGTTATTTGGGTACATGCTGCAAAAGACCCTGGTTCCGAAATTATCTTTGTGATACCAGCTTTACTTTTCATTTACTGCTGGTGGAAAAGCAGAAAGCAACTGCAACAGAACAGTCAGGACGAGTAGATCCGATTCGAACGCCAACTTACAGGAGGAACCATGAACATCAGGTATAGACTCATAGTACCATATGCCTTCGTTCTGATATTCCTGTTCGCCCATCCGGTTTGGAGCCAGGAATCAGAACAAAGCACAAAGCAAAAGAAATCTGGTGGCGGGCGGGGAATGATTCAACTCAGCGACCAGGACGTCATTTTACCCATCACTTCTATCGAATGGGGATCTCCGGACCGTTGGTCGATCACCTCGCGGTACGTGCACATGTTCCAGACAGACCGTGATAATAAAACATGGCTGCACAATCTCAGCATTTCGCTAAGCCCCGGTATTACGGGCGGGCGCTTCGGGATTGGTTATCAAGGCATATTTTCCCCCAGGTCAATGCCGGATTTTGGTGTTTTCAGCGAAGCCCGCGTTGTACTCCTGCGCACCTGGGGAAATCCGATTTCCGCCGTACCTGACCGCACTTATGCAGGAGCAGAGATCCGAGGTAGTCTCTCCTTTCTGTTCAACATCGGGATCGGCTACTACAAACAGATCTCCGATTCAAACGGCAACAGTGGTGACCTCTATGGATTTCATGTGGGGGTGGGGATTTAGTTAATTGCCTAAGCGTCAGAAATTCCTTTCCGACGCTTTTTGTTTGTCGTAACGGCGTCTTGGAAAGAGAGATGGCGGGATATTCTCTTGACATGCGCGGGAGGGGAGAGTATATTGGGCGCTAACGAAGATAGAAATATGCAGCCCGTCAGCGGAATGGTAAATCTAATCCCCAGCTTGATTGTCTCAGGTCGTGTACTAATAAAGGAGAAAGAAATGTTAGTTGACCACAACTATTGTGGCTTCTTAGTCAGATTGCTGACATTGTCAGTTTTGATAATCACTCTGGCAGCAAATCCAGCTTTCAGCCACTGCGATTCAGAAGATGGTCCCATCATTCCATTGATCCGGACTTCTCTCGACAATGGGAACATCACACCACTACTTAAGTGGCTGGCATCCGGCGATGAGGCAGAGATTAAGGATCTTTTCACACGTGTGCTGACGCTTCGTACTCAATCCGATGAGGCCAGGGAAATTGCCGATCGGTTATTCATCGAGACATTTATACGGGTTCATAGAGCGAGTGAAGGAGCATCCTATACTGGCATCAAGGAAGCTGGGATTATGCCTCCCATTTTCGCTGAACTGGACAAGGCACTCGAATCAGGTAGTGTCGATGCATTAGCGGATAAAGTCGCAAACGCGGTTCGGGAGAATATTGTCAAACATTTCGACAGGGCGGTTGAGTTGGGTAAACATCAGGATCACTCAGTTGAAGCTGGTCGTGAATTTGTCGAGGCTTATGTTACTTATATGCACTTCGTTGAAGGGCTCCACAACTATCTTTCCCCGGGAGCGCAAGGACATCATTCAGCAGCGGATGAAAATCATGGGCACTAAGTGCGAAAATGAATACTCACTGTACCGTCAGGAGTTCCCTCCTGACGACTTTTAAATCCGTGCCCGGTGCCCCACTGCTTGCGGTGGGAAGGCTATTAGTGACCGTATTTTTGTCTAAACCACTGAAAAGCGCTGAATAAAACTGAATCACACTGATACCACCGATGCTGAAGTCAGCGTTTTTCAGAAAGATCAGCGTATGTCAGCGGTTCCGACAAATCCCACCAACCCATTAATCCCCAAAATTCCGCGGCGGGTGGCCGGGACAGCTTCCCCGTAGGGGCTGACACAGTCAGGATGTCCCGGATCGAATCACTCCCCCAATCCCCCCTTCTCAAATCCTCCAGAAAAATCTTGAATTATTGCCCCTTTTTTTCTATATTACAAGTCTAATATACCGAATTCACTATAATTATAACATAAACCAAGGAGGCGCTGGTGAATTTACTGGTCTGCGTCAAGCACGTTCCTGATACCGAGACTGCCGTCAGAATCAATTTAGACGACAAGTCCATCCAGACGCAGGACGTCAACTTTATCTTGAATCCCTACGATGAATATGCTGTGGAAGCAGCGCTGTTGCTGAAAGAAGCCAATGGCGGCGAAGTCACGGCCATTACCATGGGGCCGGATGCAGCCAAGAAAACGCTGCGCACCACCTTAGCTATGGGCGCTGACAAAGCCATCCACATCGCCTGCGAGCATACCGCCGACAGCGGCGCCACTGCTAAATGCCTGGCCAAGGCCATTAAAGAGAACGACTATGACCTCATCTTCTGCGGCAAGCAAGCGATGGATATCGATAACGCTCAGGTGCCGGTCATGCTCGCAGAAATCTTAGGACTGCCTAATATTTCTGCCATCAATAAGCTGGAAGTGGCCGACGGCAAAGCCACCGCTCACCGCGAATTCGAAGGCGGTGTAGAAGTTGTGGAAACCAGTTTACCTGCAGTCATCTCCTGCCATAAGGGCTTAAATGATCCGCGCTATGCCTCCCTGAAGGGAATCATGATGGCCAAGAAAAAGCCGATCGAAGATTCCGGCTGTTCCTGTTCCGTCCCTGACATTGAAGTCGTGAAGATGGAGTATCCGCCTCAGCGTTCCGGCGGTAAGATTGTGGGTGAAGGCGTTGCAGCGGTTTCCGAACTGGTTCGCTTGCTGCACGAAGAAGCGAAAGTTATCTAACCATCAGAATTTCCGCCCCTTACGGGGTTGTCTATAGGAGGTATAATGAAGGCATTAGTATTCGTTGAACAGCGCAAAGGAGAATTCCGCAAAGCTGCCATCGAAGCGTTATGTGAAGGCCGCCGGTTGTCGGAAGGCGGCGCATGCGTGGCTGTGGTGATCGGTTCAAATGTGAACGGCATAGCCGGGCAATTGGGCGGCTTTGGCGCTGATAAAGTGCTGGTTGCTGACAACGCATTATTGGAAAATTATTCCACTGAAGGATATACTGCCGCGCTGCAGAAAGCGGTCGCAGAGACCAGCCCTGACGCAGTCTTGATGGCTGCGACGGCGATGGGGCGCGACCTGGCGCCGCGTTTAGGCGCCCGGTTGGACGTCCCGGTGCTGGCCGACGTCACAAGTTTGACCTGGTCGGATGGTTTGCAAGCCGTGCGTCCGGTCTACGCCGGTAAGGTTTTAATGACGGTCAAAGCCAATAAAAAAGGCGCTATCGCGACCACGCGTCCCAAGGCCTTCCTGCCGAAAGAATCGGATGGCAGGTCGGCTGACGTGCAGGCTCTCGAGTTTGGGCTGACCGAGGTTGATATCAAAGCCAAGGTAAAGCAGGTGCAGTCTGAAGGCGAAGACATGATCGAATTGACCGAGGCCGACTTCGTCGTATCAGGCGGCCGCGGGATGAAGAGCGAAGAGAGCTTCAAGCTGCTGGACAACCTGGCGAAGGTTCTGGGCGGCGCAGTGGGCGCTTCACGAGCTGCAGTTGACGCCGGTTGGCGCGGTCACAGCGAGCAGGTGGGGCAGACGGGCAAAGTCGTTGCTCCGACGCTGTATATCGCGGCTGGTATCTCCGGCGCTATTCAGCATTTGGCGGGTATGACCTCATCGAAAGTAATCGTGGCCATCAACAAAGATTCCGAAGCTCCGATCTTTAAGATCGCAGATTACGGTATCGTCGGCGACGTCAACGAGATTCTACCTGCATTGACAGAAGAAATCAGGAAACTCAAATAATTTAGATCTCCATGTCTGAAGAAGAAAAATTTGATTGTATCGTTGTCGGAGCGGGCCCGGCGGGTCTCTCCGCGGCGCTGACTCTGGCAAAAGCCGGCGTCGAAGTTGCTGTCCTGGAACGGGGTGATTACCCTGGTGCGAAAAACGTTATGGGCGGCATTCTGTTCACCACCATGCTGGATAAGCTGATTCCTGAGTTCTGGAAATCAGCTCCGGTGGAACGGCACGTGACGCATCGGCGGTTCTCGGTGCTGTCGAAAGACGGAGAAGTCGCCGTCGATTTCAAGACCGCAGCGTATAACGAGCCGCCCTTCAATAATACCTGGACGGTGCTGCGCGCTAAGTTCGACCGCTGGTACGGCGACCAGGTTGAAGAAGCTGGAGCGATGATCATTCCGGGGATGATGGTGTCGGAACTGCTGCTGGATGGAGGCAGGGTTGTGGGTGTCAAAACCGAACCCGGCGGTGATGAACTGAACTGCGATTGCGTGATCGTCGCTGAGGGCGCGAATTCCTTCCTGGCAGAACAGGTGGGATTGCGCCAGCCCCACGATGGAAAGCATATGGCTGTTGCAGTCAAAGAAGTCATCGGGATGCCGCAGGATGTTATAGAGAGCCGCTTCCATCTGAACGATAACGAAGGCTGCGCATACGAAATCTTCGGACAGGCGGTTCAGGGCACGTTCGGATCAGGGTTTCTGTATACCAATAAAGAGAGCCTTTCCATCGGGATCGGATCGACGATCCATGACATGAAAAAGAACCAGTTGAATCCCAATGAAGTGCTGGAACATTTCAAGAATCATCCAGCGATTGCCCCGCTGGTGCGCGGTGGTGAGAGCCTTGAATATTCAGCGCACATGATCCCGGAAGGCGGCTACAGTCACCTGCCCAAGCTGACTATGGATGGTTTGATCTTAGCCGGTGACGCGGCCGGTCTGGTGAATGCCAGCCATTATCACGAAGGTTCAAACCTGGCGATGGCTTCCGGCGTATTGGCAGCAGAGACAGTGATTGCCGCGAAAGAAAAAGGTGATTTCAGCGATGCGACGCTTGCCCAGTACCGCACCAAGATGGAAGGCAGCTTTGTGCTGAAGGATCTGAAGAAATTCCAAAAGTTCTCGCAGTTCTTAATTGATAATCCTCACCTGTTACGGGACTATCCCGACAGTATGGTCGGTCTTCTTACCGACTATTTCAGAATCAGTGAAAAGCCCAAGGCGCAGATCGAAAAGGAAGTGTTTGACCGCTTTAAGAAGGAAATCGGTATTTTCAACATCGCCAAAGATCTGTATAAAGCATGGAGAGCCACACGATGAGTGATGATCAAGTCGTCCCGGTGGAGGAAAGTAAACTAAAAGCTACCATCGAAGATAAGCTGTTCCTGGTAAAGTATAAGCCAGATAAAGAATCGCACATCGAGGTGGATCAGGCAAAGTTCAAAGCTGATACCTTGAAGGCTGTGCTCTATATCTGTCCTGCGAAAACCTATGAGCTGAACGAAGAGACCGGCGAGTGCATGGTCGCCTTTGAAAATTGCCTGGAGTGCGGCACCTGTCGAATCGCCTGCAGCGAATATGTGGAATGGAAGTATCCGCGCGGAGGGTTTGGCGTTCAATTCAGATTCGGTTAAACTACGATGGGTTTAGGGGTAAATCGTCGGGGTGACTTTCGGGGTCAAAAGACCCCGATTTTTACTAAATGGATGAACCTTTGCGGAGATCATAATTGAACTATATCAGGGAAAGATGGAATAATTTTTCTTCCGGCCAGAAGCGGTACATGATCATACTCTGCGTGCTATCGCTGGTTTTGCGTCTGGGGTATGCATTCACCGTCGATCTGGTTCCTATGGATATGACCGGAGTCGATCTGGATGCAGTAGAATATGACTACTTAGGCTGGTCGGTGGCTAATGGTCACGGTTATACCGATCGTGAAGGGAATCCTAATTCGATTCGATTTCCCGGGTATGTCTTTTTCTTGACGGTTATCTATTTTCTCTTCGGAAGACACCACGAAATTGTCCTGGTTATCCAGGCGTTCATCGGTGTGATCAGTCCGCTTCTGATTTATGCCGCGGCGCGCCACCTGTTCTCTGAGAAAGTGAGTCGTATCGCAGGCATCCTGGCAGCGATCCATCCTGTCTGGATCTGGTATGTCGGCTGGTTGATGACCGAAAATATCTTCATGCCGCTGTTGAATGCCTTGATCTATTTGACGGTCAGGATGCGGCGTAATGCCAATTGGAAGCAGTTGGCTCTGATGGGTATCCTGATCGGGGGACTCGGTTTAACTAGAGGGATTGGTCTACCATTCTGGGGAATAATCCCTGCTTATGTGTTTTTCAAGAGTGGAAACGGTTTTGGCAATCGTTTCAAGCAGGCTTTTATCGTCTGGGCCTTTGCACTGCTGACGCTGACTCCCTGGACGATTCGAAACTACCTAAATTATGACCAGATTATGCTGCCTTCCAGTGAAGGTCCGGGAATTTTATGGATGGCAGTGAATATGGAGCATACGAATATTTCGGATTGGTATAAGTTGGACGACGGTTTTGCGTATGTTGACAGTGTGGGCCGGGAAAATGCCACCAGCGAAGAGTTTTATTGGATATTGAATCAGCATAATCATTTTGGATACATTGGCGCGAGACTCTTGTTTGCGCGGGTGTACCCAGATGAGTCGATCCCAGAAAGCGATGCCGATGCCATGACGAGGTTAGGCGAGAAGGCTAAGATATCCCTGCGGGAATCGCCGGAAAGCTGGCTATTCCGTTCGATTTTACAGATCCCGCGTTTCTGGCATGTTTTAGATGAGCGGGGCAGATACGTAAACGGTTATGCCTACATTATCCCGTTTTTCTTTATAGGATTCTTTTTGATGATCAGACGTTTTGTTGCTCTGATTCCATTGTATATCTTTCCTGCTGTTTTGTACATGCTCAGCCTGGCATTGTGGGCCGATGCGCGCTTCAGGATGCCGTTTGAAGGCGTATTTATGATCGTCGGAGCTGTAGCGATGGAGAGGTTTATCCGCTGGTTTAAGCGCCCATTTATCGCGTATAGCTTGCTTACTGCCTGGTTCCTGTTTAATTACTATCTGCGTCTGCATTCCCATGACGTTCGTATGACAATTCGTGCTGTGTTGGCGGCTGTCGGGTTCCCCATAGGCGATATGTAACTGATTAATTAATGATCCCGGTTCGGAATAGATGAAATCCCATCTATAAGCGCTGTGCCTCCTTTTCTCCATTCCATTTTACGCCCCCAAAACGTCCCCCGAAAAGACATTACTGAGTTTTTTCAAAAAGAGCTGATCTACCCCCACTGGAATTGACCTGAATCATAAATTGGCCTGATAATTGCAATATTCAGGATAAATACGTTATTTCGCAGTGTAAGTGTGCATAATTCAGCTCTATAGGGATGCATATTGTGCACACACAATAACAAAACGCCCGCGGTGAAAATAGTAATAATATTATTTGGAAAACTATCTTGAGACAACTAAATTACCTGACATATCTATTTTGCAAATGTTATTTAAGATCAGGAGGTAGAAATGAAGCACGCCGTAAAGAACACTATCCTCGCCATCCTCATTCTGGCGCTCACCACCTTGGGAACATCCGCTGCCAATCCTCAAGGAAACGATCCACCGGCAGATTACATGGTACTGAACCTCGAAGAGGACATATCCACGACAGCCGTTGCTCAATCTGGCAGCATGGTAGTTTTTGACTTCACAGTGACTTGCGTTCTTGAACCCGGTACCATTGATATCTGGTTTGATCTGCTATTGCCAGATGGACAGGAGATTGGCCCCTATTATATCTGGTGGGATGTGCCGATGACTCCCGGTGAAACTGGTTATAAAAACTGTATGCTGTATATCAGTCCCATGTGCATGCCCGGCGAATACACGGTGTTAGGTCGCTGCGGAGACCACTTTCCGCTGGTCATTGACGATGAAGATTCGTTTACCTTTGAAAAAGCAACCGGTCAACTATCAGGCGGCGCTCCACCAACTCCGGGCAGCCCCATGGCGCCAGGCGGCGCGGCCAGCCTGATTACGACTTCAGGTAGTGATGAACCGGCATTGCAATCTGTCAGCCTGTCACCACAGCCCTGCAATCCAGAAGTCAACCTGTCGTTTGTCATGCAGCAGGCTGGAGCTGCCACAGTTTCGATTTACAACGTTCAGGGACGAAAACTACTGGAGCGTAATTATACTCAACTGCAGAGCGGTTATCATGCAGTGACAATTCCAACACAGGAGATTCCATCAGGATGTTACATCCTGAATATTGAAGCCAATGGCACAGCTATTCAACAGAGAATGACGATTCTGAAGTAGGGTCATTAAACACTCTGCATCGGTCGGGAAGGCTATCAGTGAGAAAAGGCGAGGATTTGACACCTCGCCTTTTTTAATAGAAATACCAGTAAAGAAGCATCTAACCCCCGGCTTTTCATGGTTCACTTTTTCCCCACCAAAGATAATAAGTGGCCAGTCCCCGATAGGGCTGCCATGAACCTGCTTTTTTGACTAATTCTTCGTAGGTTGGTTTCCGGTCAAGTTCATAAAGGCGCTTAAAACAGTTCTGCAAGCCGGCATCGCCTGTGGGCAGTGCATTCCAGCGTCCGAAACCCTGGATAAGAGCGTACTCTGCAGTCCAGTTACCGATGCCTCGAATCTGTAACAATTTCTCGATAATCTCCTCATCAGTCAGATCAGCCAGACCCTCCAAATCAAAGCCCTCAGTTATCAAGCGAGAAAAGTCGATAATGTATTCCGCCTTGCGCTGAGATGATTTAAACTCCTTCCATGTGACCGCATCCAGAAAAGCCAGATCTTTTGGTTCGGGATACCTGAAAAATGTTCTCCCCTTGTACCGAATACGCCGCCCATACCGTTCCAGCATTCCCCGTTTCACCTGGCAGGCAAATTTCAAATTGACCTGCTGTCCGATAATCGCCCAGGTTATCGCTTCAAATGGCGAAGCATCGATGACCGGCTTCAAACCGCGGTTATGCAGGCAATATCTGTGCAGGACAGGATCTGCCATAATTGCTTCATAAAGATGATCTAATTCCAAATCCAGGCAGAGCATTCTAACAATCTGATTACGGCTTATCTCAACGTCTTCGTCAGAAATCGTATTCGCTTCGAGACGCAGGACAAGCTCAGGTTTATCGCAGGTTCCGACCGAGTGCACGCAGGCCATCAACTCCCGATCAGAATCCAAAGCAATCAATTGCCAGAGTATGCCCTCTTCGAAGGACACCACTGGATCCGGATTCGATGGCCCCATGGAATGAAAAGAAAGATCGAAATCGTACGGTGGAGTAGGGTAGAGGGTTAATTCTCTTACCATTTTAACGCCATTAGAAACGTAACACTTCAAGAGCTGAAAATATACGCATCTTCTGGATATAAAACAAGTCCAAAGTGAGAAAATAAAATTTTAGTTGATTTGTGATTTATCGTTTGTTATATTAGGACAATCAGAGTCCGAATTATCTGAATTGAGTACTATGCAGTTTTCCATCGGTTGTGAATATGCCGTCCACGGTTTGCTTTTTCTGGCCATGAGAGACCCCGAAGAGGTCGTCCTGGTCAATGAAATCGCCCGTGCGCAAAATCTTCCCGAAAGCTATCTGGCTAAGGTCTTTCAAAGTCTGGCGAAAGCAGGCTTGCTGAAATCCTTCAGAGGAGCTCGCGGGGGGTATATGCTGGCTATGCCGCCGGAAAAGATTACTTTGCGCGACGTTGCCATCGCCGTTGAAGGGAAGACGCCGCTGTTTACGCCTTTAAGTGAAAAGCGAGACTGCCAATTGGCTCCAGACTGCATTATTCGTCAAACTTTCGCCAAGGCGGAAAAGTCCATGTTTCGAGAATTGGAAAAGGTAACTTTACAGGCGATGGTGGACAAGGCGAATTTATCTCGCGAAAAACTGAAATGGTTGGATTCATCTAAAAAATACATAAAGGCAGAATTAAATGAGTAACAAACCTCTACAGGAAGCGGAAATTTTAAAAATTCTGAAAACGGTAAAATATCCGGGTTATTCCCGCGATATCGTTTCCTTCGGTATGGTGAAGAATATCATCATCGAGGGTGACAAATTACAGGTGGAACTTGTCATGCGAGGCGTCGAGCAGCGTCTGGCAGACGGTTTAAAGGAATATACGCATAACATCCTGAAAGCAGAAGCAGGATTCAAGGATGTGGAAATTCTGGCAGAAGTAACGCCACCGGCAGAGGAAACTCACGGACATCAGCCTCCACCTGAGGAGAAAGCGCCTCCGCAGCCGATTCCCGGCGTAAAAAAGATCATAGCTGTTTCTTCCGGTAAGGGCGGCGTCGGGAAATCGACCGTCGCCGTGAATTTAGCTGTAGCAGCGGTAAAAGCTGGAAAAAAGGTCGGTATCATGGACGCTGACATTCATGGGCCCAGTTTACCGACGCTGCTGCATATTGAAGATGGTCCTGGAACTGAGGGTGATCGTATGCTTCCCGTTGAAAAATACGGCATCAAGGGAATGTCCATCGGATTTATTGTTGAACCGGGGCAGCCTTTGATCTGGCGCGGACCGATGCTGAATAAAGCTCTGGAGCAGTTGTTAGATACCACAAAGTGGGGCGATCTTGACGTCTTGTTCCTCGATTTACCTCCGGGAACCGGCGACGTGCAGATTTCACTGTCTCAGAAATATCGCATCGATGGCGCAATCGTGGTCACCACACCGCAGAATTTAGCATTGGAAGACGTGCGCCGCGGCGCCGTCATGTTCCAGCACACTGCTGTGCCAGTGATCGGTATCGTGGAGAATATGAGTTACTATAGCTGCCCGAACTGCGGCCATGAATCGCATCCGTTCGGCGCAGGCGGCGGTGAGAAAGAGTCCAGTTTCCTGGGGATTCCTCTACTGGGCAAGATTCCTCTGGATCCGCAGATCATGGTACAGTCTGATAGCGGTGAGCCGGTCGTCCTTGCAGAACCAGAGGGCGGATCGGCAAAAAGCTACCTTCAGGTTTGGGAAAACGTGTCAAACTATATCGATTCAAAATGATAACTGAAGATCAGGTATTCGAAGCCTTAAAAACGGTCATCGACCCCGAGATCGGCATCGATATCGTCAATCTTGGCTTTATCTACGACGTCAAAATCGACGGTGATAACGTGGCCATCGCTATGACGCTGACCATCAAGGGATGTCCCATGCATGCAACGCTAAAGAAGCAGGCAGAGGAAGCGTTGATGCAGCATACAGCCGCCAAGTCAGCCGAAGTCAAGTTGGTGTTTGAGCCGCCCTGGAATAAGATGATGATGAGCGACGAGGCCAAAGAGAGACTGGGCATAGAAACCGACGTTATACGGACATGGTGCAAAAAATCCGAGCATTAGGTTTAATTTCTGGCGGATTAGACAGCACGCTGGCCGCCAGACTGTTGATCGATCAGGGAATCGAGGTGCGCGGTCTCTACTTCAGCACCGGCTTCTGTTTATCTGATCCGAATAAGAAGGAGCATGGTTCGGAGGGTCCCCGAGGGAATCTCTGTCACGAGGCGCTGAAAGTGGGAGAGGATCTCAGATTTGCTGTAGACGTCATAGACGTTTCTGAGGAATATCTGGATATCGTCACCAACCCGAGATGGGGATACGGCAAGAATGCCAATCCCTGTATCGACTGCCGCATGATGATGCTGCGGAAAGCAAAACAACTGCTCGAAAAATACCAGGCCCGTTTTGTTTTTACGGGTGAAGTGTTGGGACAACGTCCTATGACTCAACACCGCGCCACCATGAGGCAACTGGAAAAAGGATCGGGACTGGATGGATACCTGTTAAGGCCGTTATCCGCTTTACGCCTGGCAATCACCGAAGTCGAGCAACAGGCTCTGGTAGATCGCACCAGGCTGAAAGGCTTTACCGGCCGAGGCCGCAAGCCGCAAATGGCTCTGGCTGCGGAGCTTGGGTTAGAATCCTATCCTCAGCCTGCAGGGGGTTGCTGCTTCCTGACCGATCCCGTCTATGGCCGTAAGTTTCACGACTTTTTGAAGCATCTGCCCGAAGGACAAAAAGTGACACAGGAGGATTTCATCCTCTTGAAGATCGGCAGGCATTTGAGACTTTCTGACCGCCTTAAAATCGTCGTCGGGCGCAACGAAGCAGAGAACAACGCACTGGAGCCTTTCGCCCGCAATCGCTGGAGCCTGCTGCCCGTAGATGTCGTTGGACCGCTTGCCGTCCTGGAAGGGGACGTCACAGAAGACGATCTCAAGTTTGCCGCGCAAGTGGTTGCCCGCTACAGTGATGGCAAACATTTAGACGCAGTCAAAATTGCTGTGACGGGAGAGAATACCGAGCGGGAACTCCTGGT
Source organism: bacterium (assembly GCA_018812585.1). Classification (GTDB taxonomy): domain Bacteria; phylum Electryoneota; class B3-LCP; order B3-LCP; family B3-LCP; genus JAHJDJ01. The sequence continues at coordinate 19,790 of JAHJDJ010000171.1, read as the reverse complement.
GGCGCCTTTGGAAGAAGAAGAAACGCAACAGTATATTTTTAAATAGGCTTTAATAATGACGCTTGATCCCTTCGAACATAGCGATAACTATCGTGATATGATTGAAGTAAAACTTGAACAGGTATTGCAAGAATATCCTGCAGCGGTTATCTCTAAAGTGATCCGTAAGGTTATCGAAAATCTGGTCATCACAGAAAGAGTCGCAGAAGCGAAGGGATTTCAAATAACTGACCAGGACAAACGTAATTTAATAGAGCGGGATTACGAAGACATCCAAGCTGAGGTTGATCGTGCGATGGGCGGCATGCTCGGATCCATCATTTCCCGCGAGGGTGGTTAGTGAAACTGCTGCTGCACGTTTGCTGCGGACCGGACGTCACCGTTGCGCTGGAAAGACTTCCTGACTTGTCCAGGCTGGCTCTTTTCTTTGATAATCCGAATATCCATCCGGCTGAAGAATATCAGAAGCGCTACGAAGCTTTCCGGCAGGTTGCCGAGTATTTCAAGGCAGAGATCATTAACAGCGCTTATGATCAAGAAGTCTGGGCAGAGGAAGTCAAGGGTCTGGAAGAGGAGCCGGAAGGTGGCAAAAGGTGTATCGTCTGTTTCAGGTATAGACTGAGACGCACGGCGGAAAAAGCCAAGGATCTCAGCTTTGATACCATCGGCAGCGTGCTGACCACCAGCCCGCACAAAGATGCTGAACTGATCAATCAGACCGGACAGGCGATTGCGACAGAATTTGGATTGAACTATCTCGCATCGAACTTCAAGAAACAGGACGGTTTTAAACGTTCTGTGGAATTAAGCAGACAGATTGGCATTTACCGGCAAAATTACTGTGGTTGTCTGTATTCAATAGATAATGCCAATAAATACAAATAGATACACATAATGCACAGAGTAGCAGTACTCAATTGAGCAGCTTTACCCTTACACAAACTCAGGGCTGTTATGGATAATAAAACTATATACTTCGATAACATGGACAGCACTCAAATGCTGGAACCGGTTTTCGATGCTATGAAGCCGTATTTCATGGAAAAATTCGGCAATCCCGCATCGCTGCACCAGTTTGGCTTGGACGCAGAAGACGCGGTGACGGAATCCCGCGAAAAAATCGCCGGTTTACTAAGAGCTAATCCAGAAGAGATCGTATTCAGCGGCAGCGCAACCGAGTCTAATAACTCTGCGATCTTCGGTGTCGCTCACGAAGCTCCAAAGGGTAAACATCATCTCATCGTCAGCAAAGTTGAACATCATGCCGTGTTGAACGTCATGAAATTGCTGGCGAAAAAAGGTTTCGAGGTAACCTTCTTAAACGTCAATCGGGAAGGGTTCGTCGATCCGGATGATCTCAAGAAAGCGATACGCCCCGATACGCTGCTGTTCAGCGTAGTGCACGGTAATCATGTCATCGGGACGGTTCAGGATCTCAAGGCGCTGGGCGGCGTTTGCAGGGATAGCGGTGTCTTATTTCATACGGATGCGGCGCAGAGTTTCGGTAAGACTCCCATTAACGTGCAGGAACTGCCTGTCGATCTGATTTCCATGAACGCGCACAAGATGCACGGACCCAAGGGCGTAGGCGCGCTTTACATCCGCAAAGGAGTGAAAGTGGGCCGCTTGATGGAGGGTGGCCCGCAGGAGAACAATCGCCGTCCCGGCACGGAGAACGTTCCTGCCATTGTCGGTATGGCTAAGGCTGCCGAAATCTCCATAGAAAACCTGGAAAAGGATAACGCGTATATGATTAAGCTGCGCGACCGTCTGATAGGTAAGATGCTGGAAATCCCCGATACGCACTTGAACGGGCCGCGTGGTGAAAATCGGATGCCTAATAACGCCAATATCACTTTTCTGTACATCGAGGGTGAAGCGATACTGATGCATTTGTCGATGCGAGGCGTCTATGTCTCATCCGGTTCTGCTTGTTCCTCCATCGCCTTGATGCCTTCCAATGTGCTGACAGCCATCGGCCTGAAGCATGAAGAGGCGCATGGTTCCATTCGCTTCTCATTTTCCAAGCTGAATACCCTGGATGAAGTTGACCGCGCAGTCGATCACATGAAGGCTGTCGCCGAACAACTGCGCGCTATGTCAGCGTTTGTGCCGTCGAAGCATTCGGAGATTACGGGTGCAGGCCAAACGTTCTACAAGAAGAAGAAAAACGAGCTGTAAAGCTATATTTTAGATCCGCAAATCTAATAAATCCCTGGAGTATCCATGGCCATCAAATATTCCCCGACAGTCATCGAGCATTTCACGAATCCTCAGAATGTAGGTGAAGTTGAGAACGCTGACGCCGAAGCGACTGAGGGGTCTCCGGCTTGTGGCGACATGCTGACCTTCACGTTGAGAGTTAATCCTGAAACTCATGTGATCGAAGACGTGCGCTTCCGCTCTTACGGATGCGCTTCCAATATATCAACTGCCTCCATGGCGACTGTTTTGGCCAAAGGCAGCACGGTTGAAGAGGTAAAGCGCTTCAATGCCAAAACCATCGCAGAAAAGTTGGGCGGCCTGCCATCAACGAAGATGCACTGTTCAGTGCTGGCGGTCAATGCTCTAAAGTCAGCGATAAAACAATGGGAGATCAAGCATGGTCTGGCTGAAGAGGAGGAGATTCAGTGTAATGAAACGACCATCAAGAAGCTTTTAAAGCACGTCATCAATCCCGCCACAGGCCAGAATATCGTCAATTCTGAGATGATCAACTACATTAAGATCGATAATGCCAAAGTATTCGTCGAGATATATCTTGGTGATACAGACGATATGTACGCTGAAAATATTCGAGAAGAGGTTACTGAAACTCTGGAAACGATGAAATGTTTGGATGAGGTCGTGGTGCGCATACTGGATCGCCGCAAAACTGAAATCAAAGAAGATAACGGAAACCACTGATCTAACTTTTCGACGTAGGATATGCGCTATTCAGCAGAATATATGAAGCACTTTTCCAGTCCCCAGAATATCGGTGAAATGGAGGATGCTGACTCGACAGCAGACGTCCTGCACACCGGTGGAGGCTGTCTCGATAAGATCCGCATTTTTGTGAAACGTAATGGCGATAAAGTCAGTAAGATCAATTATCAGTGCCGCGCCTGTTCTGGGACGATTGCAGCCTGTTCGGCAATGTCTGAAATGGTTGTCGGAATGTCACTGACAGACGCGGGTCAGTTCCAGGGGAACCAGATTGCGGAGTTTTTAGGAGGCGTTCCTGATAAAAAGCAGCACAGCGTCGATCTTGCCGCAGAAGCGCTGCGTAATGCAATAGATAATCTAACGGAGACTTCCTGATGGGATTATCCAAAGGCTTTGTGCAGGTTTATACCGGCGATGGCAAAGGAAAGACCACGGCAGCTCTGGGTCTGGCGCTACGCGCGGCGGGCGCGGGTTTGAAAGTGCGCATTATCCAGTTTATGAAAGGCCAGATCTACGCTGAGCTTAAGGCATTAGCTAAATTTGAAGGTCAGATTGAGGTCAATCAAACCGGCGGATTGAAATGTATCCGCCAGGAAGAGGTGACGGACAGCGACCGACAGGAAGCGAAAAAGGGTCTCGATCTGGCTTACCGCACCATGTCGGAAGCAGACGTTGATCTTCTTATTCTAGATGAGATATTGGTGGCCCAATGGTTCGATTTGGTGGAGGAAACTGCCATTCTGGATCTGATCGATAAGAAGCCGAAAAATCTTGAACTGATCTTAACGGGAAGACGCGCAACTGAGCGTGTCATGGAAAAAGCAGATCTGGTTACTGAGATGAAGGAGATCAAGCATTATTACCAGCAGGGTGTGAAAGCACGCAAGGGGATCGAAAGTTAAACGGAAGACCAGGGGATGCTGTTATTTATATCTGACGCTCATATCGGTATTGGAAAGCCGGAAGACCAGCAAAAACGTAAACAATATCTGTTCGAATGCCTCGATCATTACGCGCCTGAGATCGAAAAGCTCTACATCTTAGGTGATCTGTTTGATTTCTGGTTCGAATGGCGTCATGTCATCTTGAAACGCCATTTTGCGGTACTCTGCAAGCTGCGAGAGATTGCCGCGCGCGGCATCGAGATTCACTTTCTGGCCGGTAATCATGATTTCGCTTTGAGTGAATTTTTGTGCGCTGAAATCGGCGCTGAAATACACTTTGATGAATACAGCTTTACATACGACGACAAGCAGTTTTACCTGTTGCACGGTGATGGCTTAGCCCCCGCGGATTGGGGTTATCGGATCCTCAAGAAGATACTACGAAATCCCACAAACCAAAAGCTCTTTGCTCTGTTTCATCCCGATTTCGGGCTGGAGATGGCGCATAGATCGAGTCATACCAGCCGCAACTACAGCGGCAGGCGCTGGGATATCGATGGCTGGGCTTACCTGGAAGCGGCACAGGAACGGTTGAAAAATGGTAATGACTACGTCCTTTTTGCGCACAATCATGAACCGATGCTGAAACCGCTTGACGGAGGCATTTACCTGAACACAGGTGAATGGATGAAACAGTTTTCTTATGCGACTTATGATCGCGAGGGAATGACTTTACGGTACTGGACGAGACCTTTTATGAAGCGGTCTGAACATGACTGGAAATGATCTATTGGGGGCTGTCTCAAAAGCCACGAGGGCAGTCATTGCGAGGAACGAAGTGACGAAACAATCTCATTATTATCATTAAGTTACGAGATTGTTGCGACCCAATGAATTGGGTCTCGCAATGACATTTTACAACTTTTTGGACAGCTCCTTTTGTTTATTTCCCTAATTCAGCTTGACTTTTAATCCCGCCAGCGCGATATTTGATTGAAACATAGCCGCTGGCTTGTTCGTTAAATCGATGACCACTGTAGTTGGAAATAAATATTATGGCTCAGCAAGACAGCTTTCTCCGCGGTACCTTCAAGAAAACGACAAAACTATTTGTTATCGCAGGATTACTCTTTCTGCTGGGATCTACTGCGTTAGGAGTATATCTGGCGTTTTTATCCCGCGACTTACCCTCCTTACAGCAATTGGAACATTACGACCCGCGCTTGACGACCTCCATCTTATCCAAAGACGGGATTTTAATCAAAGAGCTGTACGTTCAACGGCGCATCTATACGCCGTATGACCGCATCCCCGAAAGTCTACTGCAGGCTTTGCTGGTCACCGAGGATCATCGTTTCTATGATCATTGGGGGATGAACGTCTTGCGCATTGCCAGAGCCGCGTTCATCAATATCACTACGATGTCCATCCGGCAGGGTGCTTCGACGATTACTCAGCAGTTAGCCCGGAATCTCTATCTGAGCATGGACCAGACTATCGACAGAAAAGCAAAAGAAGCTCTTACCGCGTTACAGATCGAAAGAACTTACTCCAAGCGTGAAATTTTGGAGATGTATTTCACACAGTCTTACTTTGGACACGGAGCGTATGGTATTGAATCTGCAGCCCAGCGATATTTCGGTAAAAATTCTACAGAGCTGACGCTAACCGAAAGCGCCTTACTGATCGCGCAATTGAAAGCGCCAACCCACTATTCACCTTTCAAGCGGCCGGAAGCTGCTGAGCGCCGTCGAAATCTGATCTTGAGCTTATTGCGCAATTCAGGCTACATCACAGATGGACAATATGCGCATGCCATTCAGGAACCACTGGGAGTGATTTGGCAGGAAAATGACAAGGGTGAGGGCATTGCGCCCTATTATTCTGAGATGGTGCGTATCCAACTGGAAGAATTAGGTGAAGAGTTAGGATTCGATTATTACCGCGATGGACTCTCAATTTATACGACTCTGGACAGCCGGCTGCAATATTGCGCCGAGCAGGCGGTGCGCAGCCATCTGGATTCTTTGCAAGTAAAGGTCTTCAATAAATTCAGACGTAAAGACGCCCCCAAGCTGATCAAAAACAAATTCCCTGAGATTACACAAAAGGAGCTGCAAGAGTATCTGGCAGATTCGCTCTGGCTGGATTCCACATTCAGCGATCAATCCCGCGTGCAGGTTGCCTTTGTGGCGATGGACGCGCAGACAGGACATATTCTGGCGTTGATTGGCGGACGTGACTTCAGTGAATCAAAATTTAATCGCGCGGTTCAAGCGATTCGACAGCCCGGTTCGGTTTTCAAGGCATTTTCGTATACAGCCGCGATTGACAATGGTTATCCGCCGACTTATCGGTTACTGAACCAGGACGTCGTCGTCCACATGCCGGACGGGTCGCGCTGGACACCGCCAAATTACGATGGCAGCCGCGGCGGTTTAACGACTCTGCGAGAGGGATTGAAGAAATCGTTGAATCTGGTTGCAGTTCGTCTGGTGCAGGAAGTCGTGAAACCCAAGGACGTGATACGCTACGCCAAGCAGATGGGCATCACAACGCAATTGGCTCAGGTAGATGCCATTGCTCTGGGAGCGAGCGGCGTAATACCCATCGAAATCACGGCGGCTTATGGCGTGTTTGCCAACCGAGGCGTTTTATGTGAGCCGTTTGCGGTGATGCGTATCGCAAACCGCGAAGGGGACGTCCTTTATGAGCATCAATTGAATCGTAAGGTAGCATTATCCGAAGAGACTGCCTATATCATGACGGATATGCTGCGAGACGTTATTCTGGACGGAACAGGCGGTTCTTCGCGCTGGAAATATGGATTCAAACGGCCTGCAGCAGGAAAAACCGGCACCACAAATGATTACACCGATGCCTGGTTTGTGGGGTTTACGCCTCAACTGGTCGCGGGTGTCTGGGTTGGATTAGATGACCCTGCAGTTTCATTGGGGCATGGGGAATCCGGAGCCACGGCCGCTTTACCCATCTGGGCAGCTTTCATGAAGACAGCCTACGATACATTGAATTGGGAGGTTGCCGACTTTATTGTTCCGGCGGGCGTGGTGGAAATGGAGATCTGCTCTGAGTCCCTCAAAAAGGCTCGCGATTTCTGCCCCAATATCATCCAGGAAGTTTTCCGTATTGAGGATGCCCCTATGGAGGAGTGTCCTTTGCATACCGGTTTTTCCCAAAGGTCAAGCAGATAGAGTCTCTGATATGAAACGACTTTGCTTCACTGCTTTGCTTCTGATATGCGCTTTTGGTTTCTCGGTTTCGGCTGATTCCGATATCAATCTGCAGGGCAAGAGTTTTCCACGAAACACCGCTGACACGGGCGGGCCGGATGATTTCGGCTACATCTGGATGGATTCCAACGAGACGGGTGGTCCCGTGTTCGAATGGCTGGATATCACAGCCGTTGGGCAATTGGTCTCGGGGTTGGGAGACGATGATTTTACAGGGCCATTCGATTTGGGATTTTCGCTGCAATACTACTGGTACAGTGTTGAATCGCTTTTTATCGGATCGAATGGCTACATCACCTTTGACGCAGGCGCATTGCTTTCACAGCCGTTCCCTGACAGCATTCCGGACGCTGCTGCGCCGCATAATTACATAGCGCCCTATGCCGCTGATTGGTATCCAGGTCTGAACGGGCAGGGGGAGACCTGGTTCTGGACAAATTCCATTGACAGCGCCGCCGTGTCTTTCATCAACTATTCCGCTTTTTACATTGGCGGTGCCCACGATTTCCAGGTGATCCTCTCAAACAGCGACAACTCGATCAAGTTTCAGTACGGTGAGCAACAGGGACTGGTGCTGAATCACGACATCCTGATCGGGATTGAAAGTATATCCGGCGCGGTGGGCTTGGAACATTCGCACGACGGTTATATCGCGTTTGCAGATTTTGCCATCGAGTTTTACTACCCAACTGGCAGCTCCTTCGAATATCACGATTTGGCAGCATGGTCGATTGTGAATCCCACGTCTGAAGCATTTTTTATGCTGCCCAACGAAATTCTCCTGCCTTCGGGAATCATTTCCAATCTGGGGACCGAGACGATTTCAGACCTTACAACTGCTTTCAGTATCAGTGATGAAATCGGTCAACCGATCTATTCATCACCGCATTCACCTGCATCTATCGATCCTGATGAATCAATGGAGCTTTATTATGGTCCCAGTTGGCAGGCGAATACCGCAGGGAAGTATACTCTTGAATTGAACGTCCAGGCTGATCTTGATCAGAATCCGGCGAACGACGCAATCCGTGCCTCCTGTTATGTGGTGGAACTGCCGGGATCTCTGCAGTATGACGATGGCATCGCAAATTCTAATTGGAGCTGGACTTCCGGGAGCGGTGGTTTAGCCCAACGATCTGTCCCCCCAGCCTATCATTGCAGGATCGACAGTATCTACTTCTACATAGCTGCAGGAAATACAAGATCTGAATTTATCGCGCAAATCCTCGATGATGATGGAGCTAATGGCGCTCCTGGTACAATTCTTTACGCGGATACTGTCGAAACAGAGGAAATGGGTTATTACGGACTGGACATTACCGCAGAGGATATCTCTTTTGCATCCGGCGCTTTCTACGTTGCCTGGTTTATGGTCGATGCAAGCAGTTCCGGTCTGGGTATGGACACTCCGCAGGATGGACCAGCCTCAAGGCAGACTTGGGAATTTACCGGTTCGTGGATGCCATTTCGACATAAAGACACTCACGACGCCTTGATCGGCTGTTACGTGTCACATGAACCGCCCGAGAACAGTCCGCCAGAGATTGTGGCTCGATTCCCAGTTCAACTGGACACCCTGCTTTCCGGATCGGATCATCTCTTTTGGGGTAGCGCTCAAGATCCTGACAACGACTCATTAGCTTGGGAGATCACTCTGGATGGTGTTCTAATCTCTGAAGATTCATCTACTGTAATCAATTTCGATTCCACTGGATCGTATGAAATCGTATGCCGTGTGTCTGACAATGAATTCCAGGATAGCATTGTCTGGCATATCGATTTTTTCATCGATGCGCTGAACCCTGATGTTTCTGCAAAGCCTGGCGCCTGGGCATTGCATCCATTGTACCCCAATCCCTTCAATAACAGCGCAACTCTTCGATTCAGCCTGCCAAAACGTGACCAGATAGCGTTGGATCTGTTCGATATCCAAGGCAAACAGGTTACCTCTATTACCTCAGGTGTTTATACTGCCGGAGATCACTCTCTGCCTTTCGAGATGCCCAATCTTGCATCCGGGATTTACTTCATCCGCATGTCAACTTCCTATTCTACCTCTATTCAAAAGGCTGTATTGCTGAAATAAATGTTGTAAACCTATCATCTTAAAGCAAATGAAAAGTCTGCACAACCAACGTATTGTGATAAGAACCAATTGATAACTGTATAAACTCCCCTACTGATCATCAAACTTAGGAGGCGATATGATCGAAGTGGCTACTGCAGTAATTGAACTTGCCACTGTAATAGTGCCTTGCATCAACATAGCGAGAAGAACAATTACAAAGAAAAATCAAGGAATTACCGAATTAACTGATGTAAGGGAATTCTGGGAGAAAAGAAGATCGAACTTTATCTGTGAAGGCATGATTATCGAGATCAATGGAACAGTCTCAAAATATGCTCCGATGATTACTGGAGATCCAATCATGAAACGTCGGAATCATTTAGAATACAGAAAGGAACTTCAAAAATCAACTGATAAATACAAAAAAGATGAGAATAACATTAATACGACTCTTAGTTTTAGTTCCGGGAATACCATCTGGAAATTATATGAACATGATGGTTTAGTATTTATGGGCATCTATCAGTCGATCGTGAGAAATTCCATCCCACTATTTGTCGAAAAAGAGTATTACGACAATCAGCTTCTAGCAGTTTTTAACAGATTCAACCAGACTAGTTTCTGCGAAGCAAGGATTAAAGCAAAAGTATTACCCATGCCAAAGCCTTTTTCAGATCAAGCTGCTTTAAAATTGAACCGTTTTATTTGTCCCGACTTAGCGCTGTATGTGGGCGAAAAAGGAACATCGATTAAACTACTGGGAGAAACCCGATTTTTAGATGGAGATATCTGGGTTGGAATTGAAAAGCAGGGAGAGCAATTTCTTTTGTCACGGTTTTTGAATCTTGCTGATGAATCCGAACTCAGGAGCGAAGTTGAAGAACTTCGAACTGATATCGAAATGAATTATCCCGATTCAGCGACGGTCACACAATTTGATCAAGTCAATAGATACTTTGGCCCAGGAATCGCGTGTGAAGATAGAATTGTAAATATCTGGGATAAATTATAACAGAGAGTACGAGTAGAAAAAAAGTCCGCCAATCGGCGGACTTTTTCAGTTTAACCAGGAAGTATTATTTAACTTCTATCTGGATTGACTTGGGTTTAACCTGCTCAGCTTTCGGCAGAGTCAGTTCCAGAAGGCCATCACTGTATTTGGCTTTGATCTTCTCTGCGTTGATCTCTTCGCCCAGACGAAAGCTGCGGCGATAGTCGCCACACTGGCGCTCGACACGAACGAATTGCTCACCGTCGACTTTTTCATGGATTTCTTTGCTGCCACGAATCGTTAGAATGTTGCTTTCAAGATCAACTTTAAAGTCATCCTTGCTGACGCCCGGCATCTCAACGTAGATGACGTATTTATCTTTACGCTCCAGGATATCACTGCGGGGAACCAGGAAGCGATCTTCTTCTTTCTTTTGATTCATCCAGCCTTCATCGAAGAACGGGTTCATTAATGAGGCTGCAGGGCGATATTTCATTAACATTTCATTTTCCTTCGTTAAATCGTTTTATTTACCTGTTTGCCTCTGATGGTGCAACTTGCGTGCCAGAATCGTAAGTAACATAATAACAAGAACTAATTTGTAGATGAAAATTCAAGTGTAACAACAATATGATTAATTGTCCGATGCGGCTGTTAAGATGGCAGTACTGTGACAGATTCTGACAGATTTGTGACACACCTCACATTGACCTAAATATTCAAGATTCTTTAAAGGGGTCAAATCATTTTGGATTAAAGTTGACTTTAAGCCGCTTCCATTTTATTTTGTGTAGGCATTCAATCGCACCTTATTGATTTCATGCAAATTGGGGGGATATGCGAGTACTGCTTATACAGCCATCTATGATCGTCAGCGAACGCTGGTCGTATAAAGCTGAGCCGTTTCTACCGGTCGGACTCGGCTTAATTGCCTCGGTATTACGTGAAGCTAACCACGAGGTAAAAATCGTCGATGCTTTGACCGAAGGTTGGGAGAAACGCTGGCGCTTGGAAGGAAACTGGATAGAGATCGGTTTAGCAGAAGAAGACGTGGCGGCAGAAGTGCGTGAATTTCGTCCTCATGTTGTCGGTTTTTCGATTCCATTGACCAGCCAGTTGCCGCGCGTCCGATCACTGGCACGTTGGGTCAAAGCAATTCATCCGGAAATTTTCGTGATCTGTGGCGGCAATCATCCCACGGCAGCGCCGCGTGACATGCTGGAAATTCCAGAGATGGATCTGGTGGTACTGGGTGAGAGTGAAGCTGTCCTGCCTCAAGCGCTTGATCGGTTAGCAAATAATCAGGAATTAGACGATCTTGCGGGCGTTGCTTATCGTGAGATTGAAGGCGGCATCGCCATTAATCCAATCAGTGACTACAGCGAAGATCTCGATAGCTTGCCACTGCCTGCCTATGATCTGTTACCCCTGAAAAAGTACTTTAAGATTACTGGAAAGCGCAGTATTCCATTTTTTACCTCGCGAGGCTGCAAGAATCAGTGTGCATATTGTACCACGCGCCAGCATGCCGGCAAGTCTGTCAGACAGTTTTCGCCGCAGTATTTACTGAAGCAGATCCGTCATCTGATCGAATATTATGGTGTGCGTGAGTTTTTCTTCGATGATCACGGGCTGTTTCTGGATAAGACCTATACGAAGTCGTTTTTCAAGGCTTTGCAGGAAAGCAAACTGAAAATACAATGGCACGCCAGAAATGGGATTAATCCCTGCGTGTTAGAGGATGATCTGCTGGATACGCTGAAGAAATCAGGATGCAAGCGGCTTTACTTCAATCCCGATTCCGGGAGTAGACGAATTCTTTCCCGGTGCCTCTCCAAGCCGTATAATCCATTCGTGACGGAACAGTCGATTCAGCGAACGCTGCGTTCGGGCATTAAGGTGTCATGTCAATTCATACTTGGCAGTCCCGGAGAGTCCATGGATGAAATCTATGAGACTCTGAATTTTGCCTGGAAATTAAGAAATATGGGAGTCGATCAGTTTAACTTTGATCTGGCCGTCCCATATATTGGCACAAAACTGCGCAAACTGGCTGAGAAGAAGAACTGTCTGCTGCCTTACCCCGATCAGATGTATACGCCTGACGACGCTTTGATGTCAACAGAGCAGTTAGATGCGGCCGATCTGATTCGCATTCGTGATACAGCAGAACGAGAATTCAACAGCCGCGGACTGGTTGTAGGTTTGAAATCGCGCCGTTTCAACACTACCAAGCAGTCTGCCGTCACTGAAGATCGTATCTTCTACTCCGTGGCGCCACAGCCTTATCTGACGTCCCGGAAGTTAAAGCCGGCATTAGCAAAGAATCCCGCATAAAAAAACTGTCCTAATCGTCATTCTGAACACAGTGAAGAATCTCTATACGTTGAGATCTTTAGCTCTGCTCAGAATGATTTTTTCGTTTAAGACAGCCTCTTCTCAGTTTGATGATTTCTTTTAGTTTCCCACACCCACCGTAATGCTGCGAAACAGGGCAGGGCTGGAACCGTGTGACATCTCGGCGCCCTGCATGGGCTGTCCCTTACCGCAATTTGGCACACCCCATAAGGTCCAATGATCGGCATTGGCGATGCGGTCACAGGAACGCCAGAAGTCGGGCGTCATGCCCTGGTAATTGGGCTTCTTCAGCATTCTGGTTAGTTTACCGCCCTTAATTTCCCAGGCGATTTCACAGCTGAATTGAAAATTCAACCGTTTTTGATCGATGGACCAGCTTCGATTCGCAGCCATGTAAATGCCATCATCGACAGAAGCGATCAGGTCCTCGAATGTCGCATCACCAGGCATTAGTGAGAGATTGCAATTACGCACGATGGGGATGTGCGACCATCCCTGGGCTCGGTTAGCTCCCACAGATCGGTCTGCGTTTAAAATATGAGCCAGTTCACGGTTGAATTGATACCCCACAAATTGTCCTTCCTTGACGATCGGCCAGCGCTGTGAACGCACTGCATCGTCATCGTAACCGATGGTCGCCAGGCCGCCTGCCAAGGTGTTGTCACAATATAGATTAACGATGGGCGATCCATAAGTAAAATTATGGTACTTTTCCGTGGTGGCGAAACTGGTGCACGCAAAATTCGCCTCCATACCCAGGACGCGATCCAGTTCGGTGGGATGTCCCACAGACTCATGGATCTGGAGCGCCATCTGTGACGAATCCAGGATCAGATCCTTCTGGCCGGAGGGGCAGACGTCCGCAGATAACAGCGCGATCGCTTCATCCCGGATTTGAGGCGCGGCGTCCAGCAGCCGCAATCCCAGGATCAGTTCGTATCCTGCGCTCATATATTGTCCGCCAAAGCTGCTGGGGAAACTGCGTTTTTGCACGTCGCCATCTTTAACCGCGGTCGCAGAAAATCCCGCGCCGGAACGCATGAAAGTCTGTTCGATGAGGCTCCCTTCAGAGGTTGCCATCCACTGGTGACGTTTAACGAAAGACATGGAAGCGACCGAGACGGCGATTTCTGGTTTACTGCGCAACTCTGCGTCGATGGCCGCCAGTAGATCAAGCTTTTCAGAGATGGAAACCTTAAAGGGATCGATGGTATAGGGTGACACCCAGATATCCTGATAAACAGGTTCTGGCGCCAGCTTGACGTCATCCTTTTTCAGTAGAGAACTGGCTTTGGCAACCTCGACGGCTAAGGCTGTGACGCGCTCGATTTCTTCCTTCTCGACCTTCGCTGACGAGGCAAACCCCCAGGCGCCGTTGACGATCACGCGCACACCGAACCCGATATTATCTGCAATATCCATCGCGGAAATTTGACCGTTACGCAGCATGATATCCTGCTTCTGTGAATCGATGATGCGGATATCAGCGTAAGATGCACCCAGACGACCAGCAGAATCGACAGCATTTTGTATGATTGTTTTCACGGTCACTCCTTAGAATTCACTGACACTGGAAAAATGGAACTTGGATAACTTCATTGCCGGCGCTACGAAACTGCCCTCAAAGAAAGCCTCTACCGTTTTTCTATCTCTTGAAATCGCCTCGACGTGATTAAATGCTTCTACGATATTATCCGTGAAGCGCAGGTTGCGAACCGGACGGGTGACCTTTCCGTTCTCGATCAAAAAAGTGCCGTCGCGAGTCATTCCGGTCAGAGTTAAAGTTACAGGATCAAGGACATTGGTATAATGAAAATGCGTGACCAGAAGGCCTTTCTCGGTTGAGGAGATCATCTCCTGCAGGCTTGATTGGCCCGGCTCGATGGAAACGTTTAAAGCCAGCGGACCGGCGCTGTTAGGCTGTGGCAGGGAATGACCGGTCGATGCAACGCCGGCCTTAAGCGCAGTGTAGCGATCATGTACTGCCGCCCTGGCGATGCCGTTTTCGATCAAAGTGATCTTCTGGCGCGGGACGCCTTCAAAGTCAAAAGGAAGTCCAGGGTTCGATGCGCTGAAGGCATCATCGATGATAGTGACATTGTCGCCAAGAATCTTTTCACCCAATTTCCCCGTCATGAAACTGCGGCCTTCATTGAAATTTAAACCTCCAAAACCTTCCCAAACCATAAACATGAGAAAATCAGAGACAGCCGCAGGTTCGAGTACCACGCAGTAATCTCCCGGGTCTATCGGTTCAGGATTTTGTGCCAAAGATGCTTTTTCCAGAGCGGTTGCGACAACACGTTCTGCATCTATCTTAGTAACGTCACGACTGTTATCGTCAGCCCAGCCTGATTGACCTGCAATTTCCGCGGTCGCAGACAGCGTTGCTGTTGTGCTGCGATAATAGGCGAAAAGTCCGGCTGAATTCCCCAGCGCGACAGCTTCTGATCCAGTCGAGAATATGCCCGCCAACTCAGCTTTTTCCTGCTTCGCTATATCGACGATAGATTTGATCGTCAGGGCGCGCTTTTGAGGCGAGTAGGCGGCGGTCTCTTGGTTGAAATAGTCGACCAGAGGAAAGTCTGATTGCCCCAACAGAGGCAGCAGTTCTGGATTTTCCGTTTGCTGTTCTGCGACATTGCAGGCGTTCTGCAAGGCGCCTCGCAGCGATTCATCATCGAAACGGTCGGTCGTTGTGCGCCCAACCTTCTTTCCAAGATGAACTTTGATTGTCAGACTATCAGTATTGCGCGCCACATTCTGAGAAATCGCATTATTGCTGAAACGGGTCAGATTCTCTTCGCCATGAGATAGAATCACTTCCGTTTCGGCCGCAGTGGAAAGCGCTAATGTTTTTTGTACGATGGCTTCAGCCTGTGAACGATCCATGCGAAAGTTCCTTTGATGATTTTAGATGAACATGTCAATCAGATAGCCGATGCTCAGCAGCGCTCCCGTGAGCAGGTGAATGGCAATCGTCCCGGCATTCGCGGGAGCCAGCTTTTCTGAATTGGAATGATGCTGTCGTGCAACTTTAATCGACGACACAGCTTTTGGAAGAGTAATCAGAGCCAGAAGCGTATAGACAGGGAGTATTTTGAAGATAACGCCAACGATGATAGATAAATACGTTCCGGCTAAAATGGCAATATAACCGTTGACGGCCTTAGAACGACCCATACGGACAACCAGATGACGTTTGCCGCTGTCTCTGTCCGCGACATAATCCGGGAATTCGTTGATATAGAGAACCCCTGCGATAAGCAGTGTTACCGGAATGGAGGCAACCACGACTCCGATAGAGAAAGTTTGCGCCTGGACGTAATAAGCTCCCAGCATCATCAACATGCCGAAGCAAAATCCCAGGAGCAACTCACCGATGCCTCGGGCTACCAGGTTGAAGGGAGGCAGTGTGTAGAACACCGCGCAGAAAGTTCCGATCAGCCCCAGATAGAGGATCGGTTTGCCTTTGGTTGCTACTAAAATCAGCCCTAAAACAGTGCTGATGCACAGAAATATTATCGCTCCGGTGAGGACTTCCCGAGTGGATAATAAACCATTCTGGATCATCCTGCTTCCACCTGTAAAGGGTCGGATGTATTCCACGTTCTTCGCATCGCAACCGCTGCGATGATCCGCATAGTCATTGATGACGTTAGCTCCAGCGTGCAGGAATATTGAAGCGAATAACGTGAGCAGGAAATACCCGGTATGGACTGCATATCCATCGTGCCAGGCAATGACAGAAGCTAAGACAACGGGGACAATGACCGCGGTGAAGAAAGGAGCGCGAATCTCTTGCAGCCAAATCACTAATTTGTTGGGCTGCGGTGCTGCAGCCGAGGATGTAGTCGGATTCATAATTTACCTTACTGATTTATGGTCTTGTTCGATCTATAGCGTGAAAACCGCTTGACTTTTCAATTTATCGCTATTAATTTATGAGAGAAAACAGGAGGAGACCTTTATGAGTCATAAACGCTTGATTTCAGCCGACATGACGATGGCTGAAGTTTTACAGAAATATCCCGAGGTTGAAACAACACTGGTTCAATATAAGCTGCACTGTGTAGATTGCGAAGTATCATCTCTGGAATCCATTGACGTCGCGGCACAAACGCACGGCATCAAAGACCTGAATAAGCTTCTGGATGATTTGAACTCAGCAATCAAATAACAGGTTTCGATTTTTATCAAGAGAGGAATTGGCTTGAGTCAATTCCTCTTCGCACTCTAACGGGTCTGGTTCTTCACGATGTCCCAGATATCTCGCCCCGCAGCGCGCCCACGAATTTCCCCCATCACGATTCCCATCAACACTTTAGGCCAATTGGAATCGTCGAAAAGCTTCAAATTCCGATTCGGCGCGGCGATCTTTTCGATCTTCTTTTGCAGGTTATCGCCTAACAGAGGCGTGATATTTTGCGCTGCCAGGTAATCTTCAGGGTCTTCTTCAGGGTGGGCTGCAACGAAGGTCAAAAGCAGATCGAGTCCTTCGCGGTAGATCTTCTTCTCTGCGATCAGTGCAAAAACCTTTTCCCAGTGAGAAGCCTCTAAAAGCTGAATTGGAAACTCCTGCCTTTGCAGATGCTTACCAAGATCAATCATTGTCCAGACCACTAACTTAGGATCGATGGCATTTTTCGCAAGAACTGCTTCCACAACCGCGCGTTGCGGATGAAGAGCCAGAATTTCTGCCTGATGCTTTGCGATGCCCAACTCAGTGTACTTTTTTTCCAGCTCCCAGGGAGGACGGGACAACTGCGCTCGTATCTTCTCGATTCGCTCCAGGGTGATAGCCGTTGGAGGTGAATCTGTATCGGGATACATACGATCTGCCCCCGGAAGAATACGCTCAAAATCGGTCAAGCCATTGGATTTGGCTTGGCGGGTTTCGTTGGGAACTCCGCCGAATGCTTCCTGGACTCGCAGAATAATCTCCTGAATCGCAGTCTTTACATCCTGTTCAGATCCCCAGGCAATAATCGCGGTATCATTCTTATTCAAATTCATCGCCTTCGCCAACAACTGCTGATCTTTCGGTTCCAGTCCCGCTACTGATACGTCTTCGGTATGCAGTAGATTTGGCAATTGATCGAGGCAGGCGATGACTCTAACCCGTTCAGACAGCTCATGAGCGAACGTCAGGCCGGGTTGAGTGGTCATCCGCAGCAGACCCTTAAGATTTCTAAAAACCACACCGCGCAGTTTTGCGTCTCGCTTTTCAATGGACTTTTTTATCAAGCGATGGCTTACCTTGGAGGCGATGGCCTGCAAATCGAATTCATCCGCCTTTAGATCTTCAATTGAACCGATAGTCGTGGTAAGGAAATCTTTGATCTTCAGGAGATTGTGCTGACGGTAAGCTTCATTATAAACCAGGGCGGGGAAGAGGGGAATGCGTGGAACCCCCTTGATTTCCACGCGCGTGCCGCCCTCAATAGAGACGTTGACATCCTGCCGGACAGAACCGAGACCCCGCCGCACCTTGCCCGTGGAGCGTAACAGCCTGCCGATAATTCTTCCGACCTCAGCAACTTCATTCGGAGTGACCATTTCGGGAGCGGTAACAACCTCAATCAAAGGCATGGATAACCGATCGGTCTTGAAAGTGACAACATGCCCGATGTCGCTGATCTCGCGGCAGGCATCCTCTTCCAGAGCCAACTGCACGATATGGATTTTGCGATCTTTATAGGGAACCCAACCGTCTACGCCGATAATGGTCGTGCGCTGAAATCCAGCCGGGATGGAGCCATCCAGATACTGTTTGCGGGCGATATGGATTTCACTGACAATCTTGCAATTCAGCATCAGCGCAATTTCGATGGCAATGTCAACCGCCTCCTGATTAATCGGGAAGGGAGGAGTGTCGTCCATTTCGTAAGTGCAGACGGTGTCGTAATCCAGCAGGTAGATGATTTCCTTCTTCGTCTTGAACTCCATCAAAGCTGTGCCATCATATTCACCCAGTTCTGAAAGAGTTGGACGCATATGCCGCAGGATTTCTGCATCGTGTTTGTTGGTATAAAGACCTGCGGGACAGCGGCAGAAGAGTTTCCCTTCTGTTAATATCTGGTGATGAACTTCCAGTCCGGATTTCATTTTATGGGCAGCAGGGTCGAAATTATTATTCAAAGCAGGTTCCGATTGACAGGTTCAGTTATTTGCTGAATTTAAACAGAAAAGATACGAATTAAAGGGAAAGAATGCAAGGGAAATATTGGGTTGGTAAATAAAATAAGAATTTGTGCTTGATTTCTCAAACTCTTTCTGTATATTATCGTAATAATTGTACAGCATAGGGCGATCTCTATGCAAAAAGGAAGAACTTCCACAAAATCTGCCCGTTCATGCGAACACCTTATATCGTATTCCCGGATACTGGTATATTTACGGGGCACAAGGATCCACACTTCGGCTGCTATGCAAAATCTCTGATCCGAGATTGTCAAGCCGGACTGTACCGGCCCATGACCTCAGAACTGGTGATTTCAGAAATGACCTTATTATCACTGGAGACCGTGTCATTATATAACGAATTTCTGGCAATAAACCCACGCATTGAAAAGATCACGGAAAAAGCAGACACTTTAGCAAATATTTATATCGAAAAGAAAATTTTCAAAGAGAACCTGTACTGCGACGCCCTGAATCTGGCTATCGCTACTCTGGCAGAAGCAGACATTTTCGTCACCCTGGATCATCCCAATTTCCTGCATTTTACACAGGAACGTAAGTTTCTTGATATACATTTGGAACACGGTCTGAAACCGATTCGTGTACACTGCCCCCGTCAAATGGCGAGTTACGATGTCACAAGCTGTTAAACAGATGCGCGAACTACGCGATCAGACATTCAAAATGATTTGCAAAATGAGTTTTGAAGAGCGACTGGGATTGATTCGCTTGAAGGTCGAGGAGGCTAAGCTGCGATTGCCTGCACTGAACGAGGAGACCGGCGGCAATAAAGGATAATCTCTGGAAAATCCGTTACGACGAAGCGCTCCTCAGGAGCGCTTTTTTTACGTCCGCTGCACAGCGGACTGTTCCGAGGAATCCCTATGGGAAAGGTTCGTAGCACGGGAATTCATTCCCGTGTAAAAACGCATGATTTACTTAATTAATACCTATCATCCCCATCAATTTTAACCACACAAAAGGTTGCATAATATGACCATCTACAGCGCAGCGATCCTGCTGTTCTTAGTTATGGATCCGCTGGGCAACGTTCCCGTCTTTCTAACGGTGCTGAAGGATGTCGATCCGGTTAAGCGCGATCGCATCGTGATTCGAGAGCTGTTGAT